>NZ_SSNX01000002.1:310535-621071 GCF_004801415.1 Deinococcus sp. KSM4-11
GTAGTTCGGGCAGTAGTTGTCGTACACATTGTCGAGGGCGAAGGGGGCGGGAATCTCGATCCAGTTGCCGGTACCGCCTGTGGTGTTCAGCATCAGGGTGCGTCCGGTGCCGGGGGTCGGCGCGAGTCCCGCGTCATCCATGAGCAGTTGGCCGCTCAGCAGCAGCGTGCCGTCCGGGCCGCCCCCTGGCGCCCATTCGAGTACCGGGGTGTGGGCGAAGGAGAGCCCGGTGTTGCTCATGATGCGGGTGCCGGGCGTCGCCGGGTCACCCCAGTCCAGGCCATCCTTCGAAAACCGGATAAAGGCCGCGCAGCTCGCGCCGGGCCAGTTGCAGATCTCGTAGGTCATCGCGTACCGCCCGGCCCCGAGGCGCCGAACCGTGGCCATGCCGGGTCGAAGGCTGGCGTCGTTCAGGGCGACCGTAGGCGCGCCGGCACTCCAGGTCTGGCCGCCATCTCTGGAGACGGCGTGCGCCAGAAACTGGCTGTGGTGTGTGGGGTCGGTTTCGTCACTGTAGTGGCAGACCAGGGAACCGTCGGCGGCCAGCGAGAAGTCTGGCTCCCACACCCCCTGTTGCGAGTCCGTGTGGGCGCAGCTGGAAAGAAAGAACCACGTCCGGCCCACATCGGTGCTGGCCCAGACACGCAGGGCCATTCCGTGAGGACTCCGGTCTTGCTGGCCCACCGAGCCGCTCCACAGCAACGATCCAGCTCGCAGTCGGCCCTGGCGGCGCGGGAGTTCAAACAGGGCGATGCAGCACAGGCCCCGCGCCGCCTCCGGATCGCGCACCGTACCGATGGGGGATTTCGTCCAGTGGTGCCCGTCGTCGAGGCTCTCGTAGATGGGGCTGAGGCCGGGATCGCTGCCGTCTGGGGGCACGACGACGGCCGCCAGCAGGTGGCTGTGGCTGGTACCGGTGTGCTGAAGGCGCACGACCCGGGGATAGAGGCCCGTGTCGTCGCGCAGCAGGGTTCCGGGGCCGGGCGGAGCGGCACTGGCGCACAGCAGCAGGCCAAGGCAGGTCAGGAGAACCGTCAGGAACGTGGCGCGGGCGTCTGAACGTCGGTTCATGGGTGGCCTCCAAGGCAGGGGCGGAACGTCTGATGCCCTCAGCGCTCCCAGCCTGCCGGATGACGGGGCTGCTGAGCGGCCAGGAGCCCGCAGGACGTCCCACCGAGGCCCGCAGGATCAGTGCGGCTGACCCTTAAAGGTACGGCGGTGCTGTCGCAGGCGTGGTGGGGTGCGACGTCGTGGTGGTGGCCACTGCGTGAGAACTTGAACGGGCGCGCTCCTGTGTCCGGTGCCACCCGGTCGTCCCTGTGGCCTCCTGGGGGAATCTTCAGACGCCCCTGCTCACAGACGTACCGCCCGCAGCTCCCATTCTGTGCCCGTGGACGTTTCCCGAAATCGTGTCGGAGTCGCTGGGGCCGGGGCTTAGGCTGGGGGCACAGGCCAGTGACCATAATGTCCGGATCGTCCTGGCGCCGCGGCCATCCGGTGGCCGATGTGTTACACCTCAAGCAAATCAAAGGGCGCCGCGTGGTTCCGCTGTGGCATGGTAACGGCTGTGGCTCGCCCGTTCACACGCGTCCATGTCCTGATCCTGATCGCGGCCAGCGCGACGCTCGGCAGCCTGCTCTGGGCGGCCTGGACGGTCGCAGACGCGCTGGTCTGGGCACCACCCGTGCGCCGACGCCTCCCGTCCACCCGCGTGCTGAAGGTGGACGATCCAGGTGGCGAGGCGTCACCAGCGCAACTGACCCTGACCCGCAACGCCGCTACCGTTCGGCCCGGGGTGCTCGGACTCGAATGGGAGGATGACCATGGGAACACCCACCTGGCGCAGGTGGGCCCGGTGCTCGGGCAGACCCGCCGAACGGTGACCCGCAGCCTGCACTGGCAGGACGCTCCCCTCGCGGCAAACCAGGCCGTACGGCCCAGCACCGAGGGCCTGGGCACGCCCGCCTCGCGCGGCCTGACGTACCAGGACGTCGTCGTGCCGGCCGAACATGGGCTGATGCCCGCGTGGCTGATCCAGGGCGATGCTGAGGCGCCCCTGGGGGGCCGCGACTGGGTCATCGTGACGCACGGGTACCACGGCCTGCGACGGGACGCCTTGCGGATTCTGCCGACCTTCGCGCGCCTGGGGCTGACCAGCCTGACCATCACCTTCCGCAATGCCCACGGCGCCCCGCGTACCCGCCAGGGGGTCTACCGCCTGAGCGCCGAGGAGTGGCTGGATCTCGAGGCTGCCGTCCGGTACGCGCGGGCCCATGGCGCGGAGCGCCTGCTCCTGATGGGGTTCAGCATGGGCGGTGCCATCACGCTCTCCTTCCTGCGCTACAGCGCGCTTGCCAGCCGGATCAGCGGCGTGATCCTCGATTCTCCCCCGCTGGAATGGCGGTCACTCATCCGGCACTACGCGCGGCGTTACCACCTGCTGCCCCTGGCGGGTCTGGTCGAGTGGCTCACGGCGGTCAAGAGTGGACAGGACTTTGATGCCATTGACCACCACAGCGTCATGGAGCATTTCACGACGCCGATGCTGCTGTTCCACGGCAGTGAGGATCAGACGGTACCCGTGGCGCACGTGGAACGGCTGGCACAGGCCCGACCGGACATCGTGGAATACCACCGGGTGGAGGGAGCAGAGCACGTGGGACCCTGGAACATCGATCCAGCAGCGTACGAAGAGATCGTCACCCGCTTCGTCGAGCGCATCCTGGGTTCTGGGAGCGTGACAACTCCGGAGTCCACTCGACACCCGACCGCCGAGGACTGACCATTCAGTCTGAAGGCACCATGGATGGCCACAAAGTCCAATCATCATGAGCAGGAGAGATACTGCGCTGAACGCGTCCCCTGAACGCGCTTAAAGCGAGGGCGCATGCCCCTGATCACCCCCCACCTGCCCGTCCAGGCCGCGGCCTGGACGGCCCTTCCACAGGAATGCTGGCGCCCCCCTTCCTCCGGTGACGGTCTCCCCTACCTGAACCGCCAGCTGACCACTCTCGACGCGCCACTGCCCGTATTGCACCACAGGGCGCCGGACACGCAGCCCAGTTGGTTGTTCCAGCCTGGGCGCAGAACGCCACGAACAGGGTGGTCTAGCACCATCGACACGCTGGACACAGAAATGAACCGTCGATCGCCCCGCAAGGTCTTCTGGGCAGCGCAACCCGATGACCATATCGACGTTGTTCCTGTGTGGTCGCCGAACGAGGCGGGCAGCAGAGGCCCCCAGCCATGCTTGACGACCTCTCGTTGGCCCCGGGCCAAGGGGGCGGGTCGGCCCATGCTGGGCCAGCGCCCCACACTGACTTGAGGCATATGACATCGCGCTGTACAGAGCTGAAGTCGCACTGTTGTCGGGGGGACTTGTGAACAGGGCTGTGCCGTTGCATCTCTCGTGGGTGCCTGGCACGATCGACCGTGTCCGCTTTCATCACCAGGGACGTACCTTCACCGTGTACCTGAAGGACGTACAGCGGCAAGACGCCCACAGTCTTGCGGCGCTGTACCTGAAGGGCCGGGTGACGCTGCGCGTGAGCCGACTTCACCATGCCGACCTGCGGGGGCGGCTGTCCCACAGCAGTTCGATCGGGGTGCAGCAACAGGACATTGACCGCTGGCAGAACGAGGGCGGCCCAGCGTTTGAAGACCTGCCCTGACCCGTGCAACTCGTGTCCCGCGTGCCTTGCCCTGTGAACCGTCATGGCCTCCTGAACAGTGTGCAGCCGGAGGTTGAAACGGCACTGCCACGAGCAGACAGGATCCCCGTCATCCCTGCCTGCGACCCGGCGGCGCCGAAAGACGTTGGTGCTCCGTGGGCCGCGGAAAGGCGAGACAGACCCGCTCAGCGCTGACTGAACGCTGCACCATGCACTGCGGGTTGCTGGAGAGCGGCCCGACCGGCGGATCCGGGGTTCGTGATCGAGCTACAAAACAACCCCGCTCGAACGGGGTTTTACAGTTCACAGGTTGACAGCTCAATGCAGGCGGGTGACCTTCACACAGCGCAGACCTTGGTGATCAAAATACGTCTTGCCAATCCGGTAGATCCCGGGGTGACCCATAATTTCCGCAACACTGGCCTCAGGGGGCTTGGGATCTCCTTTTCTGATGTGAATCGCTTTGATGGCTTCATCCACCATCAAGGTGCCAATCTGATCAATCTTGCGTGCAGTCATCATCCCATAAAGATATCATATTAAATGATAAACTGCACGCCGCCAAATCACCTCTGCAGCGCTGTCAACAGAAAAGTCGTCCTCATTTTTAACAACCGACAGGAACGGGCGCTCGTCTGTCTGGTGGAACCTCCATTGGCTGAATCTCTGATTCCAGGTGGTGTGAGCTTGATCATGCCCACGCTAAGCCAGGTGAGATTCCCCTGCTGAGAGCCTGCGTAGAAGAAAGTCACTACCACCGGTTCTGGCACCATAACCTCGTTATGGTCGGAGTTGCCCAGCTGGCCACCTGAAGATCAGGCGGCCAACCGCATGGCGCGGTTCCAATGGCGCAGCGCTGCGGAGTGGTTGATTCGTCTGGTCGTGGAGGAGACGGTCGTTCGGGCCTGGCGATGAAGGTGTGTGGTTCGAGCGTACAGCGAGAGGAATTCCTGAGTCCGCTGTCGTCGCGTGAAGCCGAGTTGGGCGCGTTCCTGCGGTCGAGTGGGTCGATGCGACTGCTCCACGAGCTTGTTGCTGCGGGCTGCGGAGACCACCTGGACGTGCTCCACGCTGTGGAGCACGGGAAGCGCCCGCCTCGCTGCTCCATCGCTCCACAGCGTGTCGGTCTGTCTCACCGTCGGGGCGTCATATTCCCGCAACAGCTGCGTGAAAAACGACGTTGCCACCTCGGTGTCACGGTGCTCCTGAAGCAGGATGTCCAGTACAGCGCCGGAGTCGTCCACGGCTCGCCACGACCAGTGGGCGAGCCCTCCCACCATCACGTGCACCTCGTCCAGAGGCCAGCGGGGGCGGTACGGCTTCCGGTCGGTCATGGCTCGTTGGCCTACCGGCCTTAGTTGCCAGAACCGGGCGCAAAACCCCGAGACCTGCAACGTCAACACCTTTGAGACCGTCAGCAGGCCCAGGGCCAGCCGCCATCGTGCCATTCGGGGAACCGGGGAGCCTCGGTGTCCACTCGTACAGTGTGCCGACAGGCAACCGAACGCTTCAGACAAGGTTGATGCAGCACTCCACCCACTCCAGAACGCCCCATGCGGTCACTTGCGGGGAGCTGATGACCGTTGTGACGGGGGCGTCAGAACGCATTTCTATAGTGAAGCGAATTTCCACACGCCCGCCGTCTGCTGCACCCTCGCGCTGCCGAGCCGCCCTCCACTCCCTTGATCGGCAGAACGCTTCCTTTCCACCCAGGGACTCTGTCGCGTCCGTGAGGTTCGAATGTCCCCTACTGCGTTTCCGCCGCCGACCGTCCCGCTGGCCTTGACACCGGAGGCGCGGAAATGAAGGCGCGAATCAAACCGGGCCTCGCCCGGATCCTGGCGCTCCTGACCCTCCTGAGCGCCACCGGTGTCGCCCGGGCCGAGGGCACCTTCCAGGTTCGGTTCTTCTCGGCCGAGGCGCCACTGACGCTGCTCGATGCGGTCAGCGTCGCGGGGCACTACCGGACGGCCCTGGCCGGAGGCGCGTCGACCACGCTCGACCTGAGCGCCGAGCACCACGCCCTGACCTTCGGGGTGCAGTACAGCCGGCCGCACCACAGTGTGCAGCTGACTGGCCGCCGCACCGAAGACTCGCTCGCCGGGCGTACCGACATCAGTCTCACCGGCGTCTACACCTACACTCCGGCGGTTCCGGCCGAGGGCACGGCGCTGACCTACGCCACCGCCCTCTACACCCTGTCCGGCAGCGTGACGCCCACGTTCGGCTACAGCAGCCAGACCTTCGGCAGCAGCTTCGGGGTGCGGTTCAACCGGGATCTGAATCTCTCCACCACGGCCACGGCCACCGCTGTGGCGCTCTCTGTTCAGCAGGCCCTGCTTTGGAGCGCCAACTTCTCCAGCAGCCTGACCTACGGGCGGGACGGCACCAGCCTCTACTTGGTTCCCGGCGTCAGCCTGCAGAACAGCTCGGCGCTGTTCAACGTCGCGGGTGGCGGAAGCACCCGGCTGAGCCCGAACCTGACCCTGACCGGCAACGCCTTCTGGTCCGCCGGCACCGTCCCGACACTCAACACCGCCCTGAACTACCAGACCGGCCCGTGGCAGTTCAGCGGCACCGCCGCGGCCGGCAGCACCGTCTCGTTCGGGGTGGCCACCCGGTACGCCACGCAGCCGAACCTGACCCTCGGCGCCTCGGCCGCCTACGCCTTCTCCACCGCCACCCCGACCTACGGCGCCGACGTCAGCACCCAGCTCGGCGGGCTGGCATTGGCCGCCGGGGTGACGCTCAGCACCCCGTCCATCTCCGAATCGACCCTCACCGCCCGAGCTTCAGTCAGCGGGCAGCGGAAACCCTGGCAGGGCAACCTGTCCGTGTCGTATGCCCGCACCGGCGAGCAGCAGACCGGCAATGCCAGCGGCACCCTGAGTTACGATGCCGCTCCTTTCGGCGCGCAGGTCGCGCTGGGGCTGAACCTCAACCCGACCTTCTCCAGGCCGTCTGTCCTCACCGGCCAGGGAGAAGTCACTGTCAACTACGCCGTCAGCACGCAGCTGGATCTCAACGCCACTCTCCGCTACGAACGCTCCGTCGCCACCAACGCCGACGCCCACCTCCGCTACGGGCTCGGCTTCCGCTACCGCTTCGACCAGGAGAACAAATGACCGTGCCCATTCACAAAGGCGGATGGCTGTTTCCGGGCTGGCTGGCCACGCTGATCTTCATGCTCTCGGGATTGAGCTTCGCCCAGACGACCGTTCCGGTGCTGGTCGTGACCCCCAACACCGTCCAACTGCGGAGCATCGTAACCGCCGACAGCACGAACCTCGACCCGGACCGGCTGTATACGCTGGACTGGGGGGATTCGGAAACCGACAGCCTGAACGCGGTCACGACCGCCCAGACGATCCACAACTACCGACAGCCAGGCACCTACACCGTCACGCTCTCCACCGACGGCGGGGTTCCGGCCATCCAGACGGTGACCGTGACCTTCCCGATGGCGACCGCGGTCGCCACTGCGAGCGCCCTGGACGTCACCCTGAACCTCGGGAATCTACTCGTCGACTACCCCTACGAAATTGCCTGGGGCGATGACGCGGTCGAGACCGTCTACCCCAACGACCGCGCAGTGCAAGTGCCGCACCCCTACCTGCAGCCGGGCACGTACGTCATCCGCGTCACCCCGCAGAACGCCGCCCCGGTGATCACCACCGTCACGCTGCTGTACCCCGCCCCGATCCTGGCGTTGACGCCCGGCCAAGTCGCGGCCGGCCAGCCGGTGACCGCCAACGTCAGCGGTCTGCAGCCGACCCTGCCGTATCGGCTGGATTGGGGCGACGGAACCGTAGAGACGCTGACCGGCGACACCACGTCCCAGAAGACCCACGTCTACGCGCAGCCGGGTGCCTACACCGTGACCGTCACCTCCACGGGCACTGCGCCGGCCACCGGCGTGGTCAGCGCGACGGTGCCCACGCCGGTGATCGTCGCCACCGCCTCGGCGCTGACCGCCACCCTGAACCTCAGCCACCTGTTGGCCGGATACGCATACAGCGTCTCCTACGGGGACGGCGTGACCGAGCCGCTCGTCCCGACGGCGGACACGGCCGTGCTGACCCACAGCTACGCCGCGCCCGGCACCTCCACGATCCAGGTGACCCCCACCGGCGCCGCCCCGGCGACCACCACCGTCACCCTGAGCGTGCCCACGCCGATCCTGAGCGCTACCTCCACGGCGCTCACCGCGACGCTGAATGTCAACACCCTGCTGGCCGGATATGGGTATGTCATCACCTGGGACGACTCCACCAGCGAACCGCTCACCCCGAGCGGCGCCTCGGCGCAGCTGACCCACAGTTACCGGATCCCCGGCACCTACACCGTTCAGGTCACCCCCCGAGGCAGCGCGCCCGCCACCACCACCGTGACGGTCAACGCGCCGAACTCGGTGATGACCGTGACGCCCAGCAGCGCGACTGTGCGTCAGACCATCACCGCAACCCTGGCGACACTGGTGCCGGGTCTGACCTATCGCCTCGACTGGATGGACGGAACCGTCGATACGCTCACCGGCGTATCCAGCGTGCAGAAAACCCATCACTACGCCCAGCCGGGCACCTACACCGTCACACTGACCTCGCCGGGAACCACCCCGGTCACTGCCATCGTCAGCGCAACCGTGCCGGCCCCAATGCTGACCGCGACCTTGTCGGCCCTGACCGCCAGCCTCAACCTTGGCACCCTCGTGAGCGGGTACCCGTACGCCGTCGCCTGGGGGGATCAGGCAACCGAGCCGCTGACCCCCACCAGCGACACGGCTGTCCTCAGCCACCCCTACCAGGCCCCCGGAACCTACACCATCCAGGTCACCCCCCAGGGCACGGCACCCGCCACCACCACTGTCCGGACGAATGTGCCGAACCCAGGGCTGAGTGTGACCCCAGCCCAAGCCTCGGTACGGCAGACCATGACGGCCAACCTGACCTCGCTCGTGCCCGCCCTGAGCTACACGGTCGACTATGGCGACGACACGAGCGAAACGATCACCGGTGAGAGTGCAACTCAGCGCACCCACCTGTACTACCAGCCGGGCACCTACACCGTGACCCTGTCCTCGCCCGGAACCACCCCGGCGACCGCCACCGTGACCGTGAGCGTTCCTGTTCCGGTGCTGAATGCCACGGCTTCCGGCCTGAACGTCACGCTGAACCTCAGCCGGCTGCTCAGTGAGTACGTCTACCAGATCGTGTGGAACGATGGAACGACCGAGTCGCTGCCGGCCACGTCCGACACCGCCGTGCTGACCCACCGCTACACCACCCCCGGCCCCTACACCATCCAGATCAGCACCCAGGGTGGCCCCCCGGCCACCACCACCATCACCGTGGCGGCGCCGAACTCAGTCCTGACCATCACCCCAGGCACGGCAGCCGTGCGGCAGACGATCACAGCCGACCTGTCGGCCCTGACCCCCACGTTGATCTACACGCTGGAGTGGAAGGACGGAACCACTGAGACCATCACCGGCGTGACCACGGCGCAGAAGACCCATGCCTATCAGGCCCCGGGGACATACACCGTGACCGTCTCTGCACCCGGAACCGCCCCCACCACCGTCACCGTGACGGTCAGCGTCCCCGCACCTGTATTGACGGCGACGGCCACCGATCTCACGGCCACCGTGAATCTCAGCAACCTGCTCAGCGGGTACGCCTATAGCATCGAGTGGAATGACGGGACGACCGAACCACTGACGCCCACCAGCACCGCCGCTCAGCTGACCCACACCTACCTGGCCCCTGGCACCTACACCGTGCAGGTTGCCGCTCAGGGCGCCGCCCCTGTGACCACCAGCGTCACCATCACCGCGCCGGAAATCGGCCTGAGCGTCACACCGACCACTGCCGCCCTCTTCCAGCAGCTCACCGCCACTGTCACCGGCCTGATTCCCACCTCCGGCGCGCGGCTGTCCTGGGGGGACGATACCGTCGAGCCATTGATTGGAACCGGCACCGTCCAGCGCACCCACGCGTACGCGGTGGCCGGGAACTATCTCGTTCAGGTGAACGCGAACATCGTCCCGGTTCATATCACCGTCCTGGCCCCGACCGCAACGGCCACCGCCGCCAACCTGGCTGTGACCCTGCACCTCGGCCACCTGATCCCCGGCTACACCTACCGGATCGACTGGGAGTTCAACGGCTCCGAGACGCTGGTCGCCACCGGTCAGACCGCAGAAGTCACGCACACCTATGCCAGGCCCGGCACCGTCACGCCGGTCGTCACCCCCCTGGGCGGCGACGGCGTCCCGACCACCCTGACCATCACCGCCACCTCAGCCGTGGTGAACGTCACGCCCGCAAGCCTGACCGTGGGCGGCACCGTCACCGTCGCCCTCTCGAACCTGTTGCCGATCACCTACAGCCTGGAGTACGGCGACGGTGCCGCCGAGTTTGTCGCGCCGGGCAGCGCCATGACCCGCAGCCACACCTACGCCACGCTCGGCACCTTCACCGTCACCCTGAGCGCCCCGGACACCGTACCGGTCACCGCCCCCGTCACTGTGACCGCCCCGACTCCAGTGCTGAGCGTCGCCCCGACTTCCGTCACCGTTCATCAGCCGGTCACCGCGAACCTATCCAACCTGCGCGGAGAACTGAGCTACGTCCTGGAGTGGCAGGATGGAACCACCGAGACGATCACCGGTGTGACCACGGCCCAGAGAACGCACGCCTACACCGCCGCCGGCAATTACACCGTGAAGCTGACCTCCAGCGGCACCTCACCCGTCACAGCCACCGTCACCGCCAGCCTGCCGGTTCCGACCGCCACGGTCAGCGACACCGCCCTCCTGGTCACCCTGAACCTCAGCCACCTGCTGAGCGGCAGCGCGTATCAGATCGAGTGGGGCGACGTCACAACGGATACCCTGAACGCCACCGCCAGCACCGCCAGCCTCACCCACACCTACGCGCAGCCCGGAACCTACACGGTGAAGATCAGTACGCCCGGAGTCGATCCGGTCAGCGTGACCACCACCGTCCGGGCCAGTGGGCCGGTGCTGACCGTCACTCCGGCGGAAGTCAACAACCGCGTTCAGGTTCAGGTCGGACAGACCGTCACTGCCACCCTGACCAACCTCGTGCCGGCACTGACTTACGAATTGACCTGGGATGACGGAACGGTCGACCCGGTCACTGGTGTCACCAGCGCCGCCCGCACCCACGTCTACCTGCGAGAGGGCAACTTCAGCATCCGCACCGCGCAGGCCCAGGGGTACACCACGCGCGACTTCCTGGTGGTCGTGACCCTGCCGGCCCCGGCCTTCACTGCCACTGCCGTCCAGCTGGACGCCACCGCCACCCTGAACAATCTGATCCCGGTGGTGACGTACCGCTTCGACTGGGCGGACGGCTCCCCGCCGGTCACCGTCACGGGTGTCACCACCGCCACCCTGATGCACCACTACACCACGCCTGGCGACTACTCGCTGCAGCTCCAGGCCAGTGACCGGGTCGGCGTTCGCCTGACGCTCAACGTTCACGTCGATGGTGCTGGCCTGAGTGTCAGCGCCGCCGGCCTGCAGGCCACTGCCCGGATCTCTGACCTTCAGCCGGAGCTGACCTACACGCTCAATTGGTCGGACGGCACCAGCGAGACCCTCACCGGGGTGACCACCGCTGAGCGCAGCCATACCTACGCCCTTCCCGGCACCTACACCGTCACCCTGGCCGCGCCGCGCGTGCCCGGTGTGAGCGCCTCCGTGACCACCGCCGCCGAAGCTCCGGTCTCGAAGGTCAGTGCGACGAACCTCACCGCCACGGCCGAACTGACGGGCCTGCTTCCCGGCGTCACGTACTTTTTTGACTGGGGCGACGGGGCCGGACAGTACCTCAAGGATCAGGCCACCGTGTCCCTGACGCACGTGTACGCCGAACCGGGAACGTACAGCATCAAGGTCGGCCAGCAGCCGTACGGTATCCAGGTGCCGGGCGTCCTCGGAGCCAGCAGCACCCTCACCGTGGGCCTGCCGCCCACAGAAGCGGTGCAGCTGACCTCACAGGACGACCAGGGGGCCACCTCCCACTTCCGCATGACTGGCCTGCTCCCCGAAGGCACCTACCGGCTCGATTTCGGCGACGGCTCCACCTCGGATCGCCTCAGCGGCGCAGCGGACGCGGCGGCCGATCATACCTACCAGCGTTCCGGCACCTACACCGTGACCCTGCTGTTCCAGACCTACACCGGCACCGTCGTACGGGCCACCCTCGTCAACCCGGTCAAGATCGCACTGAGCGTGCAGTTCGGCACCCTGATCTTCAGCCAGCCAAACCGCAGCACCGACCTGACCCTGTACAGCACCGACCCGATCGAGGCGGTCTTGACCGTTACCTACCGGGGCGGCGGACGACTGACCGGCCGCTGGATGCTCGACGGCCAGCCGGCCGGGGGCGCCGACGTGACGCTGCCGGACGTGTCCGGACAGGGCACGGCGGAAGTAAAGTTCGCCCGCACCGAGACCAAACCCGGGCCGCACAGCCTGAGTTTCGAAGTCACCTCGCCCTCCACCCTCAGCATCCGGCCGATCACCTACACCCTGTACGGCCCGGACACCCTGAACTACAACGGCTTCAAGGTCGCCATCAAGACCATCACCCGGCTGTCCAGCAATCCCGGCAGCAGCGTCACCGTGTCGGGCACCGGCACCGCCCGGCTGATTGTGAGCGGCACGCAGCTCAGCGACGTCGATGTCACCTTCGAGGGCCAGACCGCCGGCGAGAACGGCGTGATCAGAGAAGGAACTGTTACGGTCGACATGAACGGCGCAGCGGTTCGCAACGCCCGTCTCGGTGACCTGAAGGTCGGGCTGAGCCAGCTTCGCCTGAACCAGGACGGGGCGACCCTCGACGGGATCGTCACCCTTCCCGGCGCGGCCTCTCCCTATTCGTTCACCGGAGCCGCACTGAAGGCCGACACCGGTGACCTCATCGCCACGCTGAAGGCTGCCGTTCAGAACCTGAAGCTCCCCGAGGACGGCCTGAGTTTCAGCGCCGGTACCGCGGTGCTGGATTTGTCCGGCACCGAAAATCCCACCGGGCTGGCCGCCGCCTACAACGATCAGGCCGCTCAGCAGCACGACTGGATGGGCGTGGTCTTCCCTGCCGCCAGCCTGACCGTCGGTGCCCCGATCCTCAGCCAGCCGGTGACCCTCACCCTGCCGCTGGCCTTTAACCTCAGCGGCTACGTCACCACCCTTAATCTGCCGACCGGAACAACGGATCTGCTCGGCTGGAATGTGAACCTGTCTTCCCTGCACGCGAGCGTGCTGGCCGGCCGCATCGGCACGACCACTGGCGCGGGGCGCGTCATCCTCCCGCTGGTCAACGAACCGATGGACGTTACGCTGGGATGGAACACCAACGCCAGGGCCGGCGAGCGCTTCACCTTCACGGCTCCCAAGGATGCGTCGGTCAAGAGCCACAATTTCGGCCGAACCAGCCTCGCGCTCGGTGAGGGCGTCTGGACGCCAGGTCCCACTGGCGCGACGGTCACCTTCGCCAATGCCCACTGGTACCTCGACAACCAGGGCAACGATGTCTCCATGAACAACCTGATCATGGCCGGAAATGGCGACGTGTCCCTCGACGGTCGTCCGTGGGCCAGCATCAGCGGTAAGACCGCCCTGACGGTGCTCGGATATCCGCTCGCCGCCGCTGAAGTCGGCGTGCAGCGTCAGAGCGGCGGGGCGTACACCCTGGGCCTCAATGGCAAGCTGCAGGTCAACGAGCAGCTGCCGGTGGGCGCCACCAACGCCCCAACCCTGTTCTGGGTGCAGGGCGGCAAGGACGCCAAGGTCACCACCGAGGCGCAACACCTGACCGGAGAACTGGCCAACGTTCCGTACGACATCAACTTGACCCCGGCCTTCACCGATCAGGGACGCCTCGAGTTCACTGGCACTGGCAAGATGACCGTCGCGCACCTGCTCAACGTGGATGCCAAGGCCAGTTTCGGACGCTTCACCGGCACCAACTACGGGTATTTCCATCCCAACACCTCCGGTTCGGTCGGTTACGGGTCGGTGACGGCCATCCTGTCGGCCAACCCAGATCTCGGAAAACCACTGGTCAGCGTCAAGCGGGTGGAGCTCTACGAACTGCACGGCGGCCTGACCGTCAACATGGACTGGCCCAACGGACTGGACGCCGCCCCAGTGTTCCGGGAAGCCGGACCGAACCTGGTCTTCCAGGCTGGAGCGCTCCTGAGTGTCAAGCAGGATCCGGGCACGCCGGTCAAACCGTTCCTGAATGGGCTGTTGAGCGTGGATACCGGCGGGCAGTTCGACATGAAGGCTGACCTCTGGCTGGTCAAGGACGGTCAGAAACTAGCGCGCAACGCCCCGAACGGCCGCGCCCTGGTCAGCGTTTCCGGCGAGAGGGTCTTGATTCAGGCATGTGTCGGCCCGAATGGAGGCAGTCTGGTGGGCGGCCTGAACTGCGCGGGCGTGGCCGAACTGAACCTCTACGACCTGATGACGCTGCGCGGGTCACTGGAACTGTACGCACCCTTCTCGGGCAGCGATCAGCACCTGTACATCGGCACCCGGGCCAACCCGATCAGCGTCAAGGTTCCCAGTTACCCCGAGGGTCAGGGCTACCTGATGATCGACCCGAGCAGCGTCCGGGCCGGTGCGGGCGTCACCTGGGGCTTCGAGAAGGGCAACAGTGGCAGCCTCGTGTTCTGCAGCTGGTACTGGAACATCAAGGCCACTGCCAGCCTGAATGCCGACTTTGGTATCACCTACAACCCGGCCGCCCTGGATGGTCACGTGAACTTCAGCGCAAATGCTGCTGCCAGCGCCGGTGGATGCGGGATCGGGCTCAGCGCCAGTGCCGCCATGATCTTCGACGGCAACCTGCACGTGGCGAGCGCCGGCAATTACTTCGACGGCAGCGTGTCGGCCAGCGTCAGCCTGCCGGTCATTCCCAACATCGACTTCAAGGTCAACACCAAAGTCAAGTTCTGAGGAACCGGGGCGGGAGAGCAATCACACGCTCCCGCCCCCAACAGAATCCCAAAGGAGCCTATGCGTCCCACCCGTACCATCCTCAGCCTGACCCTGCTGACCCCCCTGAGTCTGAGCCTCGCCGAGACAGGCAACACCAATGCCCCTTCTCCCAGCACCAAGACGGGCGTCGCCGCCCTACCCACCCCGGATGGCGCGCTGCTGCGCTGGTACCTGCCGGGTGACCGGATTCCCGGCAATGGCTTCGTGGTGCAGATTTCCGGCACCTCGGGCGAGCAGAGCCTGCCGGTCGCCTCGCCGCAGCCGTTCAGTGCCGCGCTGGGCATCAGCCAGGAGGAGTACAAGGCGATCACGGCGATCTACCAGGGGGCGCCCACCGAAGACAGCCGGATTCAGCGGGCGATCTTCAACCTCAACGTGGTGGCGAGGCCGGGGTACGCCCGCGCCCTGGGCATTCAAGCAGCGCTGCACGGGCTGACCCCCGGTGCCTATACCGCCACGGTGTACGTGGTGAACGGTTCCGCCCGAACCCGTGTAGGCAGCGCGGCGTTCAGAACCGGGCCCACTCCAGCCGTACCCGCCCCGATTGCCCTGAAGGCCACCACGAACTTCACCGGCGCGCAGCTGACCTGGACGCCCCCCAGTTCAGACACCGGCCTGGTCGTCGCCTACAACGTCTACCGCGCGGGAGCGGCGGGCGGATTCACCCGTCTGGATCCGGCGCCCTTCTTCCGCACCACTGGCCCGGGCGGGGACGTGTTCCAGGACATGTCTCTGAACTCCGGCCAGACCGGCCGCTACCAAGTCACCGCCGTGGACCTGTTCGGCCGCGAGTCGGCCCCCACCACAGCGGTGACCGTGACCGCCACCGCCGGGCCGGTCAGCCCAGAGATCACCCGGGCCACCTCCGGGAACCGCACCGTCACCTTGGACTGGGCAGCGAGTCCTGACGCCCGCGTGAAGACAGTGCTGGTGCTGCGGGGAACCACGCCGGACAACCTGACGACGATTGCCACGGTCGCTTCCAGCAACCGGACCTATGTGGATCGCACGGTACAGGGCGGCGTGGACTACCTGTATGCCCTGGCGGCTGCGGATCAGAACGGTCAGCCAAGCGGGAGAAGCACCCTGACTGAAGCCACCGGGCGAAACCTGACCCCGCCTGCCGCTCCCAGAGGGCTGAAGGTCACCTCCGGTGAGAAGACGCTGGCCCTGACCTGGGCGGCCAATGCCGAACCCGACCTGCGCGGCTACCTGGTGTACCGTTCCGAAGGCGAGGGAACAGCCGCCCCGGAACTGCTACTCACCGGCCTGCCGATCCAGGTGACGAGCTACACCGATGCCATTCCCCAGGGTGTGCAGACCCGCTACCACTACCGCCTGGTTGCGGTGAACACCAGCCAGATCGGGTCAAGCCCTTCAGTCCCTGCCTCCGCCGCCCTGCTCGACACCACCGCGCCGCCCGCCCCGGTGCTGGCCGCCGTGAGCCTGTTGCCCGGTGGCCTGGGCCTGACCTGGATCCAGGCGGAGGTGCCGGATCTGGCCGGTTTCGAGGTCATCAGGCAGAGCGGAACGGCGCCGGCCACGGTGCTGAAGGCACTCGACGCCGGAAACCGAACCTACCTCGACACCAGCGCCGTGTCGGGTGTCCTTTACACCTACGGGCTGCGGAGCCTCGACCGGGCGGGCAACCGTTCGCAGGTCAGCGCCGGGGTGACGGCCAGCCGGCCGGCCGCCACGGGAGACCTGCACCCTACGGATCTGAAGGCGGTGCTGCTGCCGGACAAGGCGGGCGTGCGCCTGACCTGGGCCGCCGGTTCGGCTCAGGCGAGGTACGCGGTGTACCGCCTCAACGGCGCGGCCGAGGTGCAGGTGTCGGATCTCCTGAGCACCCTGAGTTTCACCGACCCCCAGGGACACGCCGACTCGCGGTACGTGCTGCGGTCGGTCAGCGCGGCAGGAGTCGTAAGCGAGCCCACCCCGGTCGCCGCACCAGGCCGCTGAGTGGAACAGGCGAACAGCTCCCGGCTAGAGCGGGCAGCGCTTGCCCCAGAGGGGCCGCCACCTGTCTTCCGCCCCCGCTACGCTGAATTCGGAGCCATACTTTCGCGCCCCCCTCGCGTTGCCCCGCCTGACTGAGGCCGCCTCCCTCCGAATGTCTTTCAGAACCCTGATGTTCAGGGGACGGCTCAAAGAGACGGTCTTGTCTCAGCTGGAGTGGGCCGACCAACCGGGGTCACATTAGACGGACTTAGCCTGAACTCCATCCGACGCGAGTTCTCAGGCGCTGAAAGCCACCCCAGATGCTTGGCAGGCCCTGGCTAGCACCGACTGACTTCCACCCTGAACCCTGCCAACATGCATTGTCATTGACAGGGCGACGCTGCTACGCTGGCCGCATGCTGGACATCGCGCCCGACTGGGCCGGCGGAATCGACGAGTTCGTCACCGAGGCCAACACCTGGCTCGCCCGCCTGCTCCCCGACGATCGGGCTGCCCGCCCCAAGGACGAGGTCAATCCCCGCCTGGTCCGGCACTACACCACCCTCGGCCTGATTCCTGCCCCACGCCGGGAAGGACGGGAAGCGCGCTACGACCGCGCGCACCTGCTCCACCTGCTGGCCCTGCGCCGCCTGATGGCCGATGGGCTCAGCGGCCGTGTCCTGGCAGGCACGCTGTCGGGCCGGTCACTGACAGAACTGGAACGCCTCGCCGAGTGGGGCGCCGGCGAACCTTCCGATCAGCAGGCGGTGCAGGCAAGCGCCTTGCCAGCCTTCATCCAGACGGCCCCGTCGCCAGCTCTGGACTATCTCCAGGCACTGAAGGAGCGGGATACGGACGTCGGTGCGGTACGTGCGGCGCCAGTTCAGTTCGCGTCCAGGCCAGCGCAGCGCCGGTCATCGCCAGCACAGCCCTGGACGCGGCTCAGCCCGCGTCCGGGTCTGGAAGTGCAAATCAGTGACCGCTTCCGCTGGCCGCGCGATGAGGCGGGCTGGGATGACCTGCTGTCGGAACTCCGGGAGTCACTCCTTGACGTGCAGATACAGCGCCGGCGTGCGTCAGCCAATGACGTGTAGGCGGGCAACACTGCGGGCATGACCGATCACAGAAAAGACGACACCGCCTACTGTTGACAATACAGACTGTCGGTGTAACACTGAGTGTGTTCGCCCCAGCCCGCCCATCCCGACTCACTGCTTCCCATCCTCCACCTGCTCCGTGCCGGTGGCCGTCCTCTCCCGTTGCTCAGGAGTCCACCATGCACGAATCCAACACGCCCAGCATCGAACTTCTGCCGCTCAAGACCTCTCTGCCCGCCGGCCAGGACAGCGAGCTCACCCTGCTCGTCCGCATTCACCCCGCCGCTGCACCCGTGACCAGTGCTCGGCGTCCCCCGCTGAACCTGTCGTTCGTCCTTGACCGCAGCGGCTCCATGAGCGGCACCCCCATCGCCATGGCCCGCACGGCCATCCAGGTCGCCCTGCGCCTGATGCAGCCCCACGACCGCGTCAGCGTCGTCGCCTTCGACGACCGCGTCGAAACAGTGGTGCCCTCGCAGCTCGCCACCGATCCCGAGGCGCTGTGCCGCGCCGTCGCAGGCATCACCGACCGGGGTTCCACCGCGCTGCACGCCGGCTGGCTGGAAGGCGCCATGCTGATCGCGCAGCACCTCGACCCGCAGGCGCTCAACCGCGTCCTGCTGCTCAGTGATGGGCAGGCCAACCAGGGCGAAACGCGGGCGGACGTCATCGCCCAGCACGTCAAGGGCCTCACCGCGCGTGGGGTCAGCACCAGCACCATCGGGCTGGGACACGACTATGACGAAGCCCTGTTGCAGGGCATGGCGGACGCCGGGGACGGCAACTACGAGCACATCGAGCACGACGACGCGCTGCCTGCCTTCTTTGCGGCGGAACTGCAGGGACTGACGCGCACGACTGGCCATACCGTCAGCCTTGGCGTGGAACCGAACCCGGCGCTGGGCAGCCTGCGGTCTGACGTTCTCAATGACCTGCCCCGCAATGATCTGGGGCGCTGGCAGCTCGCCAACCTCATTGACGGCCGGCCCCTGGATGTGGTGGTGACCCTGCACGTGCCCGCCCAGCCGCAGGGCACGACCGTGGGCGTGACCCGCCTCCGCCTGGCGTGGACGGATCGGCAGGGCGTGCGGCAGAAACTCCGGGCGCAGTTGACCCTGCCGGTGGTGGATCCGGCGGCATACGTCCAGCTGCCGGAGGACATCCAGGTGACGGTGGCGGCCGAGCGCCTGCGCGCCGCCCGGGTGCGCGAAGAGGCCGTGGCACACGCGGTGGCGGGGAACGTGCCGATGTCGCGCGAGGTGCTGTCGCGCGAACACCGCCGGCTCAGCCGGCTGGCGATGCCGGAACTGGCGTCGGAGGTGCACGGGCTGGTCAGCCTCGACCGGGACTTCGCCGAGGACGAGGTGATCGCCCGCAAGCGCGCGACCAGCCAGAGCTACAACACCCGCCGCAGCAAATCCGAGAATTAAACACTGGAGTGAACGAAGCGGCACAGGACGTCTTGAGGCTGATGACCAATCAAACCTCAGCATGAGTCGGCTTAAGACCCACCAGGACGCCCGCGGTGGGGTCAGCAGACCCTGAAGGTCATCAGGCTCAGTCACGAATCGGCACTTCGGAACAGCCGTGAGCATCGACCTGGGACATCGACCATCCCGCTCTGTGCATTTACGCTTGAGCGTAATACGGTTAACCGTACTGCGCTCAAGCGTGTACCGGCAGTATGCTGAGCGTCTGATGCAAGCCCAGTGGAAACTGCGCGACTACCTGCACGCGCACGGCATCACCCCCTACAAACTCGCCAAGGCCATTCCCGATGTCCGTCAGGCCACCATCTACCGCCTGGCCGCCGAAGACGCGCCGCAGTCGGTCAGCTTCGACATCCTCTCCAGGGTCATCACTGGCCTGCGCACGGTCACGGGTCAGGACGTCACGGTGGGCGACCTGATCACCCTGGTCGAGATTCCCACCAGCGAGGACGCCGCCTGGATGAACGCCGACCTCTCGGGGATGGCTGACCTCGACCCCTACGACTGGGGGAACGTGGATCCCCTGAGCCTCGGTGAAGCCGTCTCAGTGAGCAGCGACGGGCAGATTATCGTCGGCAAGCTGTGACCGCACGCCCACTCGGCGTCGGTGATGTCGTGGTCGCCCGACTGCCCGCCCAGAACCCCTCGGGTCACGAACAGGAGGGCTACCGGCCGGCGGTCGTCGTAGGTGTTCCAGCGCAGGCGGGAACGCCGCGAATTCCGATGCTGATCGTGGCGCCCCTGACGACCAATAGGCAGCTGGCCTGGGCCGCATCTGCGCCAGGGCTGTACCCCGCCCTCACCGCCGGCAGGGGCGGGCTCCCCGCAGACTCCATTGTCCTGGCCGATCAGCTCAGGGCACTCGACGCCACGCGCATTGTTCGGCAGATCGGCACCCTGGGCACCACCGAGTACGCCGGAATCAAACAGGCCATCCAGGCCATGTTCTCGCGCTGATCGACCACGGCGTCCTGGATCAGGCTCGGCCCTGAGGACACCGCCACGGGCCGAGCCTGCACTTCCCGACACAGGAGAACCAGCCCGCGCTGGGAGGGAGGCCACCACTCTCAGCGCAGAAGGGTGAATATCCTCCAGCGTTCTCCCCAGGTCATACCGACCTTCCCCGTCCAAACCGGGACAGGCTGACCGGACTCGCTCAGGACGCTTTCCGCTCGGGCTTCACTCCAGTCCCCTCACATGGCGCGGCCCCAGCGAACCGCCAGCAGAAGTGTTCAGGTCTGCAGGCTTCCCCGCTGCAGATCCCCGAGCAGGTCTTCCAGGGATCGACACGCCGAACTCTCCAGAGTGGGCTCACCACCGAAGAGGATCAGGGCGACCGCCCTCTTCTCGCCAACAGCGCCGCGCCGATAATGCCCGCATCCCGACCCAGATGGGAGGGCACCAGCGGCGTGAACTCGTCGAGCGCGCCGGTCTGCCGGCGCGCCGCCTCGATCATGGGAAGCAGCACCTCAAGATGCTGGAACAGTCCTCCACCCAGCACCACGCAGTCCGGGTCGAGCAGGAGCTGGAGGTTGTGGAGGTAGATCCCCAGATGCGCGGCCGCCTGCTGCAGGAGCGTCTGCGCACGCGCATCGGTGGCCGCGAGTCCAAACAGGTCTGGCACCGGTACCGCTCGTCCGAACACGAAGCCAGCGTCACGGGCCAGGGCAGCGCCACTGATCTGGGCTTCCAGCGTGCCGACGGTGCCACTGCCGTCCATCGGCCCCAGCGGAGTGATCCGGGTGTGGCCGACTTCGCCCGCCATGCCGTGCCGTCCAGAGTGAAGGTGTCCGTGGAGAATCAGGCCGCAGCCGATCCCGGTCGACCACGTCAGATACGCGCTTGTGGTGGTGCCACGGGACGCGCCACAGTGGAATTCGGCGAGCGCGGCGAGGTTCGCGTCATTCTCGATCACCACGGTGCGGTTCAGGCGCCGTGCCAGTTCCGATTCGAGGCGGGTGCCGTTGAGTTCCTGCAGGTTGGAGAAGAAGGTGGACTGACCATCACGCACGGGGCCGGGAAGGCCCAGGCCGACCCGGAGACGCTGCCGGGCACCCGCGTCATGAGCCTCGACCAGGCGCTGAAGCAGATCGAGCAGGTTCTCGAGGCCACGCGGCGTTGGCACTTCCTGCCGGTCGGCGATGACGGTGCCAGTCACGACGCCGGACGCGACCTTGGTTCCTCCCAGGTCGATGCCGATCACAGGGTCGTTCACGGGGGTGCCCGGGAGCACGCCCGTCATCGCGTGACTTTCGCACTGCGGACCGGGTCGCCCACATTCGGCACCCGTTGCAGGGCCAGGTCGATCACCAGTTGCTGAATGGCGGGACACAGCGCCAGTTCGCCACTCAGGTTCGCCGCGCTCCCCTGGTCGGCCGTGAACTGCAGGGTCGGACTGCCCGCTCCAGCGCACACGTCCAGGATGCGGGCCATGGTGGCCTGGCGGTACGTGTCGGGAGCACTGGACGTGATCAGTACGGTGCCCACCTGGGGGCTCAGGAGTTCTGGTGGCCCGTGACGAAACTGGCCCGCCTCGTAGCTGAGGGCCGGGAAGCGGGCGAGTTCGAGCGTGCCGAGTCCGGCCATGTGAGCGAGTCCGGACGCGCTGCCGGCACCGAGAAACACCACGGAGGTGACGTCCCGCAGCGGCGCCGCGTCGACGTCCGGCACGGGAATCAGCGCGTCGAGGGACAACCGTTCGGCTCCGAGCGCCTCCAGAATGACCTGATGAAGCGTCAGCGTGAGCACGAATGACCGCGTCGCGGCGAACGCGACCTCCGGGCCGCCGGCAGCGATCAGCGTGGGCACCCGGCGGGCCAGTTCACTGCCGGCGTTCAGGCTTGCTCCGAAGATGGATGCCGGGAGTGTCTGCGCCTCCAGGTAGCGGACGATCTCGCCGGACTCGCCGGACTGGCTGACGATCACGGAGACCCGCCGTAGATCCGCAGGCAGCGGCTGGACGAGGGCCTCGTCCAGCGTCATGGCCGTGGCGTGCAGGCCACGCTGACGGTACGCAGAGATCGCCGTCTGGTTGGCGTGGTGACTGCCGCCCATGCCAAGGAGCAGCAGGGACGCGCCGGGCGCGCGCAGGGCGTCGGCGACCTGGCCAGCGAGCCGCCGCGGCTCAGGGTCGCCCAGGGTGGCCTGGGCGTCCGTCCACTGGCGGGCCCGTTCGGCGCGCAGGAGCGAGAGTCCGGGGTGGGTGGTGTGCGTCATCCTTTGACCCCTCCTGAGGTCAGGCCGGCCAGCAGGCCCCGCTGCAGCGCCACGGCGATCAGGACGGGGGGCAGCGCCGCCAGCACGCCGGCCGACATGATCAACCCGTAGTCGGTGGCGCGCCCCGCTGTGAAATCCGCAATGGCCACGGGGAGGGTCTTGGCGGCCAGTCCATTGGTGAACAGCAGCGCGTAGAAGAATTCGTCCCAGGCGAGCAACACCGCGAAGATGGCGCTGGTGGTCACGCCGGGCAGGGCGAGGGGCACGACGATGCGGGTCATGCAGCCCATCCGGGACAGGCCGTCGATCAGCCCCGCCTCCTCGATCTCGGCCGGCACGGTGTCGAAATTGGCCTTCAACAGCCAGGTGGTGAAGGGCAGGATCACGCTGCAGTACACCAGGATCAGTCCCCAGACCGTGTTCAGCAGGTGCAGGCGGGCGAGCAGCTGGTACAGCGGCAACACCAGGGCCACCGGCGGCAGCATGTAGGTGGCGATCACCGCCGGGAGCAGTCCGGCCTTCCCATGTGGAAAGCGCGAGAGGGCGTAGGCGGCGGGGATGCCCAGCAACAGGGCCAGGGCGGTGGTGCTCAGGGCGACGGCCGCACTGTTGCGCAGGGCGTACAGGAAGGTCTGGCCGGGTGTGTTGTCGCCGACGGTGAGCAGCGACGCGTAGCGGCTCCAGTCCGGGTGCACCGGGATCCAGCGCAGCGGCCGGGTGGTCAGGTCGGTCGCGGGCATGACGCTGCTGACCAGCATCCACAGCACGGGCAGCAGCACGCTCAGGGCGAACACCATCACGCCGGCGTAGGTCAGTACCGTCTGCGTCCTCGTCGGTCTCACAGCGTGCCCTGCCGACGCGAGAGCCACAGGTACAGGGCGATCAGCACAGCGCTGACCAGCACCATCAGGTTGGCGTAGGCGGCGCCGCTGCCAGCCTGGAGGTACGTGTAGGCTTCCTGGTAGACCGTGAAGGACGCCGTCTTGGTGGCGTCCGCCGGGCCGCCACGGGTCATGACGTACACGATGTCGAAGACCTTGAACGCCTCGATGGTGCGCAGCACCACGGCCACACTGAGCGGGCCGATGATGGCGGGCAGCGTGATGCGCCAGAAGCGGGCCCAGGGTGACGCGCCGTCCAGGGCGGCCGCCTCATAGATCTCCGCCGAGACGCCCTGCAGCGCCGCCAGCGCGATCAGCGCCACCAGCGGATAGTTCTTCCAGACGTCCGCCAGGATCACCATGTTCAGGGCGCTGCCCGGTTCCCCCAGCCACGAGCGGTACCCGCCCAGCAGTCCCCACTGGGTCAGCAGGGCGTTCAGGGCCCCGTATTCCGGGTGGTAGATCCAGCGCCACATCACGGCGTTCACGATGGTAGGAATGGCCCAGGGCAGGATCAGCAGGGCCCGGGCCAGCGTGCGTCCCCGGAAGCGCTGGTTGAGCAGCAGCGCGACGGCCACCCCGATGATGACTTCCAGCGTCACGGACACGAGCGTGAAGTACGCGCTGTGCCACAGCGTGGCGTGGAAGTCCGGGTTGCCCAGGGCGTCGGCATAGTTCCGGGTGCCGATCCACTGCGGACGGGTGCCCAGGGCATTGAGGCTGGCATCGGTGAAGCTCAAATACACGGTGCGCAGCAGCGGATACCCCACCACGCCGATCAGCACCAGCAGGAGGGGCAGGAGCAGGCCCCAGCTCAACCGGCCGGCGGGAGCGGCGCGCGTCACTCGGGACATTACCGGAATCGGGCGGCGGTCTTCGCAGCGTCATCCAGCGCCTGCTGGGGAGTCTGGCTGCCCAGCAGCGCTTTTTGCAACGACGTCTGCAGTACGGTGCTGAGCTGCGGGTACTGCGCGATGGTGGGGCGGGGCAGCATCACGCCCAGGGAGACCTTGGCGGCCTTCACTAGATCCTCCTGACCGCGCGTGACGGCCGGGCTGGCGTAACTGGCCTTCCAGATAGGCAGGCTCAGCTTGGCATACTTCTCCTGCACCGGCTGCGACGTCATGTACCGGATCAGGTTCCAGGCCTCGTCCTTGTGCGCGCTGCCCGTGGGGATGCCCAGGGCCATCGAGCCGTTCATGGCGCTCGCCGTGCTGACGCCGGCCACCCCGGGCGCGGGCACCACGCCGACCTTCCCAGCGACCTTGCTCTGCTTGGGATCGTTGGCCAGGGCGTACATGTATGTCCAGTTCAGGGCGAACGCCGCCTCGCCGTTGGAGAAGGATTTGCGGACGTCCTCCTCCAGGTATTCCCGGCTGTTGGGATTGCTGAGCCCACTCTTGAGCGAGTCGCTCATGAACTGCAGCGCCTTGAGACCGCCGCCGGTATTGAAGGCAGGCGCGCTGCCCTTGTAGAACGAACCGCCGTAGGCAGAGAGCAGCGTCGTGTAGTCGCACACGAGCGCCTCAGCCTGGCTCCAGCTCCAGACCAGCGGGTAAGTCACGAGCTTCTTGGCCTTGATGATGGCCGCCTGCTTGATCAGTTCGTCCCAGGTTCTGGGCGGCGCGGCGATCCCGGCCCGCTTGAGGATGTCCTTGTTGTAGTACAGGTATTTCGTGTCGAGGATCCACGGCATGCCGTAGCGCTTCCCGCCCGCCTCCACGGTCTTCCACGCGCCGGCGAACACCTTGGCGTTGTCCGACGCCGGGATGCGGGGGGTCACGTCCTCGAGAAAGCCGTTCTTGGCGAATTCCGTGGGCCAGATGACGTCGTACAGGATGACGTCATAGCCACCCGCGCCGGCCGACGCGGCGCTCACGATCTTGTCATGGAGCGCTTCATAGGGCACGAACTCGAGCTTAACGGTCACGCCAGGCGTCCTGGCCTCGAAGGCCTTGACCATGCTCTGGATATCGGCCTCGCTGTAGGCCGCCTGTTTCATGAACAGGGCCGTCAGGGTGACGGGCGCGGCGGCGGCGCTGCCGAGGGTCAGGCCAAGGCTGAGGATCAGTGCTTTCATGGTTGCGTTCATAGGAAACCTCCGGAGTGTGGGGTGGGAATCACGTGGCGAGTTCGGCGGGCGGGGAGGTGAGGAGGGCGTGGGTAAAGCGGTCACGGCTGGCGATCAGAGCCCCCAGGGCTGGCCCCTCCTCCCCAAGTAAGGACGCCTCGACTCGCAGATGCGGGAGCAGTTCCGCCAGTGGCAGAAAGGACGGGGGGGACGCTGAGGCACACGAGGTGTCCTCCTTGATGACCAGCAGCGACACGTCCAGGGCGACCGCCACGGCACTGACGAGGTACGTCAGTGCTTGGGTGCGGACTGAATCAGGCAGATCTTCAATGGGTATGATCCGGCCCCCATCAGGCCAGCGCGCCAGCGACAGTTCGCCGGCGCGGCCCTGAGCGCCGCGGTACAGGGCCCCGTCGAGATACAGGCCCAGGCCGATGCCGCTTTTCCGCTGGATCAGCACCAGGAAATTCGGTGAATCCCGAGCGACGCCGTAATGCCGTTCGGCGAGCGCGTGCAGGTTGGCGTCGTTCTCCAGAATCAGGTCGGCTCCGCAGGCACGCAGCGTGTCACGGGCAGATCCGAGGGTGATTCCTCGAAGTGAGTTGGGTTCGAGGATCTCGCCCTGCTGTGAGATGGGCGCGGGAAAACTGACGGTCACGTGGCGCACCGGGCCGTGCGGGGAATCGTTCACGAGGGCGGTGAGGGCCGAACCGAACAGGGGCTCAAGTACCGCCGGATCGGGAACCGCGATGATGGTTTCGTGCCGCTGTTGTCCACGGACGTCGCTGCTGAGGAGTCGGATTTCGTGGGGCTGGACATCCGCACCGATCAGTGTGGCCAGGTGTGGGTGGAGGGCATAGATCCCGGCCGGGCGTCCGGCCTGGCCCGCGGTGCGGCCGACCTCGGCAATGTGAGCGCTTTCCTCCAGGTCTTTGGTGATCGCGTTGACCGTGACCACCGAGAGGCTGGTGTGCTGCATGAGCTCGGCGCGCGATAGAGCGCCGTGCTTCAGGAGGGCCAACAGCACCCGCTGCCGGTTGTGTTGACGCATGGAACCTGGAGTCGAGCCGCTCACGTCACCTCACTGATTTTTTAAGAAGGCTTATTTAATAAATGTACGAAGGGAACCGACTCCTGTCAAGCGGCAGCTTCGCCAAGAGCTCCATGGCCTCAATCGACGACCTCTAGGATCCCCGGGATGATCAGCAACAGGCCAGGCCACCCTAAGCTCGCAGGAACCATTCGGTGCCGCCGGTGCCGAGGTGTTCAGCCCTGGTTCGAACGGCTTCTGGCGCGACGGGACAGTGGCGGTCTCCCCTACCATGCAGGGCACAACAGCTGCGTGAAAAACGACGTTGCCACCTCGGTGTCACGGTGCTCCTGAAGCAGGATGTCCAGTACAGCGCCGGAGTCGTCCACGGCTCGCCACGACCAGTGGGCGAGCCCTCCCACCATCACGTGCACCTCGTCCAGAGGCCAGCGGGAACCCCGACGGGGTTCCCGTTGGCGCAGCTCTTCAGTCAGCAGGGAAGCACACTTTATGTTCCACTGCCGCAGGGTCTCATGGCTGACCTGGATGCCGCGCTCGTCAAGGAGTTCCTGCACGTCCCGCTGACTCAGGGGGAATCGGTGGTACAGCCACTGGGCCTAGCCGATCACGCTGAGAGGACAGCGGGGGCGGTACGGCTCCCGGTGGTTCAGGGCTCGTCAGCCTACCGGCGTTAAGGTGCCAGAACCCCAATGCTCTATGCTGCGGTTCACGTTTCCATGCATTCCAACCCCACACCCCATCCCGGCCGAGGTGTCCATGTTCGATGAAGTTCATCTCCACGCCCTGCTTACGCGCGACGCGCGGCCGATCCGTGAGAGTGGCCGCGCGTACGCCGAGCTTGAATTGCGGCCCGAGGTGGCGGTCTGGTGGGACAGCGCCGAACGGCCAGTTCGGAGGGTCATAAACGCCCTGAGCCTGCTCGAACCGACCATCCCCGAGGCCTGAGGTGGAGCGGGGGCAAGCCACAGCGCCTCAGGTGCCATGACGGACGTGCAGGTCAGCTACACCAACCGCCACAACGTACGCGTCGCTCTCAAAGGGGCCCGGCTGGCGCGCGCCGCGCACGGTGGGAACGGGATCACCACCAAGTACCCGGTCATCCGCCACATGCTGAACCTCGAAACGGTGGATACCGATGAGGGAACCCACGACAGCCACACCCTGCCCGTCGGCCGCTCCCTGACTGGCCTGGGCGCCCGGGAGTAGGGTGATCGATCGAGACCACGCCATGTCAGCCGCCCACGTGAGCCTGCGGCTGTGCCGCCCGGCCCACCCGGACGCCGCGTCGGCGGGTGGCCGCGTGGTCGGGCCGTGGGTTGCCGCGCTGGAGTATGCCGATCCGCAGGGCCGGCTCGTGACCCTCTGCGAACGGCCGGGCGTGGTCGCGGTGCTGCTGGGCACGCTGTACGACCAGACGCTGGACGGCGCCCTGAACCGGTACCGCACGGTCGGTGACGCGTTCGCCGCGCAGCTGGAGGGCTCGTTCGCGCTGCTGATCCTCGACCTGGAGGCTGGGCGCGCGCTGGCCCTGACCGACCGGGTGGGCCTCCGGACGCTGTACGCCCGGCATACGGGCAACGCCATCACTGTGTCCACTCGGCCGGATCACCCCGACTTCAGCGCCGGTTCGCTGAGCGTGGCGGCCGTGGCCAGCATGCTCGCGAACGGGTACCTGGCGTCTGGCCTGACGCTGTACGACGGTGTGCGGGCCCTGACCCCAAGCGACCTGCACGACCTGCGCGTGGAGGGGATCCTCAGCGCGCCGTACTGGACGCTGCCCTTCCATCCTGCCGAGCAGCAGCGTCCGGTGGCGGCCGACGCGGCCGACCTGATCGAGGTGCTGCGCGCGGCCACGGCGCGGCGCGTCCGCGCATCGGGCGAGCGGCCGTACCTGTCACTCAGCGGCGGCTACGACTCGCGTGGCCTGCTGGGTTTGTTGCGCCCGGCGTGCCCGAACCTGCGGACATTCGCGTACACCCTGCCCCCGGCCCGGTAGCGATGCGGACATTGCCCGCCGACTGGCCGAGCAGTACGGCACCGCGCACGAGGAATTCGTCGCGTTCCGGGGAAACGTGCCAGCCAGCGTGCGGCGCAACGCTGCGCACGGCCACGGCGTGGCCCCGTACGGCGAGGAAATCGACGCCCTGATGGATCTGGCGGCCCGGCAGCCCACCGACATCTTCACCGGTGAGCAGGTCTTCGAGTTGCGCACCATTCCGGCGGCCAGCACGGCGCATCACCTCGACCGGGTGCACATCAATGCCTTCACGGCGCTGGCGTGGCTGGAGCCGCTGCTGCAGGACGGCGTGTACACGACGCTGCACGAAGCATGGACGCCGGAATACCGCGCCGTGGCTGCGCAGAGTGAGCAGTGGACCCACTGGTATCACCGGGAACTGGAACTGCTGCTGCGGCAGTACGAACCGTGGGCCCTGTTGCCGTGGCGGGAACGGTACACCGGGCAGAACGCGAACGTGCACATGCCCTACCTCGACACGGCGGTTCTGGAGTTCCTGGGCCACCTGCCGGTGAACCTGATGGCCGACAAGAACGTGTTGAAAGTGGCGCTCCGACAGATGGAGCCGGCCTTGTTCCGCGTGCCGCTGGCCAGCACGCAGGGCTACGAAGCCAACTGGCGCCGCGAACTGCGGGCGCTGGATGCGGACGCCCTGAATGCCCTGCTGGGATTTCCGAGCCGCCTGGATGACCTCGTTGCACCTGACGCCCTCCGCCGTCTGATCCTGGCCCTGCCGCAGGGCGACCCCTCGGTGCGCGCGCGGGCCACGGCGGCCGTGCGCGGAACGCTAGGCACGTGGCGGCGTTCCGCCGTGGGCCAGCGGGTCTTCGGCCAGCCGACGCTCAAACCCAAGGTGCCGAACCTGTCGGCCCTGATCCTTACGCTGCTGACGCTGCGCGACGTGCTGCGGCGGTGACGACGCTTCCCCGCGCGCCGCTGTGCAGGCCGAAGGCCATGCCCCGAAGGCGAAGTGATCCGCGAGAGGCGTCAAGCGGCGCCCCCTGGGGCAGCCGGGTACGCATCAGAGGATCGACCCTGCTGCTGGAGCGATCAAACACGCGCCGGATTGGAGGAACACGTTCGCGATGCACTGGCTTTCCGCGGGAGTGTGGGCGTTCACGTAGGTCAGCGTGTGCGTGCCAACCATGTCCGTACGGAGCGCCGTGGCATAGACCGCGGCTCGCCCCTCGAGGGGTTCTCAGCCTTAGCCTCCTGAGCGGCCCTAACCAGCAGCACCAGTCATGGCGGCGCACTCAACCCGGAGTCCACTCCCTCCCGGCCAGGTCTCATTGTCACGCTCCCGTATACACTCTGGGCCAGGCACCCTCACCCTCGACGTCCCCTGGCCCCTGCTCCCGTTGAGCATCCCGGCCCACTGGCAAGCGGTACCGCACACGCTGACCGATCTGCGCCGCACCCCAAGCGATACCGTCGGCGCCACCAAGCACTTCCAGCAGGTGATCGCCAGTTGGTATCACGTTCCCTTGATCTGCGAATCCTCAGGAGCTGCCATGACGTCCACCCGACCAGACTCAAGTGAATACCTGCCATACTTCTCACGCTATATCGACCTGGTGCCCGCCGGGGACATCGTTGAGATCCTCGCCGCCCACGCGGTGTCCACCCCAGCTGTGCTCGAAGGGTTGACGCTCGCCCAGGCCGCGGTTCGGTACGCGCCCGACAAGTGGAGCGTCCGGCAGGTGATCGGGCATCTGAGTGATACCGAGCGGGTCTTTGCGTACCGCGCGTTGAGGGTGGCCCGGCAGGAGCCAGCGCCTGCCGAGGGCTTTGACGCACCAGGCTGGATGCAGGCGGCACACTTTGACAGGCGGGACATCCCCGATCTCGTGGCGGAGTGGCGCAGTGTCCGCGCGGCCAGCCTGAACCTTTTCAGAAGCCTGACCCCACCGGCGTGGGGCCGGACAGGCATGGCCAACGGTCATCCCATCAGCGTCCAGGCGCTGGCATACATCATTGCTGGCCACGAGCTTCACCATCTCGCCCTGCTGCAACGGTCGTACGGGGTGATCGGGGAGACGTAACGCCGCCTCTAAAAAGGCGTCTTTCCGGATGGAGCATTCCGCAACAAACTTCCCTTCTGCGAAGGTCATGGCCAAACATTCAGGCGTGACACTCGAGACCGTTAGCCATCAGGTACGGTAGAGCCACGGAGGTCGTTATGTCTGAAGGACGATCGGATCGACCGCAACCCATCGCTCTCAACCGCTATGACCTCGCAGGTCAACTCGCCCGCCTGCGGGCCAGCGCGCCCCTTCATGACCACGGACGCGATGCGCTCACACTGGTGCGCGACCCCACCTTCAATCTCCTGCTGATGGCCCTGAAGGTGGGATCAGGCTTACCAGATCACACCGCTCCCGGTCCCATCAGCGTGCTGGTACTCGATGGACGTGTCGCTTTCACCTCACAGGGTGAACGGCTCGAACTCGGCCCGCATGAGCTGGTCACGCTGCCCGCCCGCACCACTCACGCGGTGATGGCGCTTGAAGACAGCGCGATCCTGATCACCATCGCCAACCCCGTGACGCACACCAATCCGCTCGGGCTCGAGAGTGAGCGTCAGGTTGACGCTGAGCGAACCTTCGAGCAGGGCTGACGACAAACGTCAACTTGGAGCGGGCGCTTCAAGGCCAGAGCAGACGCTATCCCATTGCATCAGGAGCACCTTACATGTGTGGGCCGCGCGCCGCGCCTGCAGTGAAAGGGAAGCGGGCCCGAGAACCGACCCCTCGGTTGTTCAGATGTTGGCGAGGAGGTCGAAGTACTCGGTGCACGTGAAGGTCGGAGGGGTCACCCACTGGCTGTGGCGGGCAGTGGACGAGCACGGGGACGTGCTCGACATTTTCCTTCAGGAGCACCACGATACCGAGGCCGCGAGATCTTTTTTCGTGTGCTTGGTGGAGACATACGACGTGCCGGAGGTCATTCACACGGACAAGCTCTGGAGCTACGGGGCAGCGTTACGGGAAGTTCCTGTGGTCCACGGTGTGGAGCACCTCCAGGTAGTCTTCACCGCCCATTGCAATAACCTCGTGGAACAGTCACATTGACCGACCCGGCAACAGGAACGCAGCCAGCTCGGTTTCAAACGACGGCGACGAACGCAGGAATTCCTCGATCTGCACGCCAGAGTCTCGAACCTTCACCGCCACACGTGAACAACCGCACCAGCCCCATTGAGACGAAGCAACCAGACCACAGCCCTACTCCTCTGGAGAGGGGCGATGCAGCAGGCGGCTTAAAAATCAAGCCGCCTGCTGCAAAACTTCGGCCCCGTTGAGGTTAAGGTGCCAGAGCCCAACCAAGTTTGGTGTTACTCGCTCGAGCCATGTAAACGGGTTTCCTTGTTGCCCAGTGCCGCATCGATCGCCGCCATCACCTCGTCGGTGAGCTGGGGAACCACCTCGAGCGCGGAAAAGTTCTCCACCACCTGCGTGACTTTGGAGGCACCCGTGATCACGGTGCTCACATTTGGATTCTTCACGCACCAGGCCAGGGCGAGCTTCGGCAAGGTCGTGCCCAAGTCGTCGGCAATCTTGGCCAGGCCTCGGACTTTGACCAGGTTGGTCTGGCCTTCTTCACTCTCGAGTCTGGCTTTCAACCATTCGTACCCGGGCAGGTTCATGCGGGTGTCATTCGGAACCACATCGTTGTACTTGCCGGTCAGAAGCCCGCTCGCCAGCGGTGACCAGACCGTGGTGCCCAACCCGAGCGTGTCCGGGCGGTACAGGCGGCTGTATTCGACCTCGACCCGGTAGCGGGTGAGCATGTTGTATTGCGGCTGCTCCATGGTCGGGGGAATCAGGTTGTACTGGCGGGCCACGGCATAGGCTTCCATCAATTCCTGCGCCGACCACTCACTCGTTCCCCAGTACAGGACATCACCGCGCTGGATCAATTCGGTCATGGCCCGCACCGTTTCTTCGATGGGGGTGCTGCGGTCTGGGCGATGGCAGAAGTACAAATCCAGGTACTCGCATTGCAGGCGTTCGATGGCCTGGTAGCACGCTTCGTAAATGTGCTTGCGTGACAGTCCCCGCTGGGTCGGAGCTGGGTTTTCTACCGCGCCGCCGAACACTTTGCTTGACACGATGTAGCTGTCGCGCCGCCAGCCTGCCTTGGCCAGGGCCTGGCCCATGATGGTTTCAGCTTGGCCCCTGGCGTACACCTCGGCGTTGTCGAAGAAGTTGCACCCACGGTCATAGGCGGCGGACATCAGTTCCAGGGCACCATCCGCATCCAACTGCGTACCAAACGTCACCCAAGCACCGAAGGAGAGCTCACTGACCTGCAACCCAGATTGGCCCAATCGACGGTATTCCATAGCGTCACCTCGCGTTCCACCCTAAGCCTAAGCAGCACACCTGTTCTTGAACTTAGGTTTAAACATGCCCTTTTACTAAGCAGTGTTGCCATCCTGTGAGCGGAATGCGTGCCCTCGGCCTGCGCCCCGTCACCAGCGAGCCAGATGGCATCCTTGAGTACGCCCACAAGGTCTGTGCTCTCTACGAGCGCCGCTACGCCGTACCTGTCATACCACCAAGTGCATGAGCCTCAGGAGTTCCTGCTCTGCCGACCGTGGCCCGACCCTCCCCAGTGCCCCGGGATTCGCCGTGACCCCCGAATGAGTGGCACCAGACCGTGATGCCTTGTCCCAAACCTTGACCAAGGGCCCCGTCACCCACCCGTGCTGTACTGCGCCTCATGACTCCCCCACCGTCCGCCTTCAGGAGTGCCCTGATGATCGTCAACCCCACCAGCGGCCAGGGAGACAGCGGCACCGACCAGTTCGCCCAGTACCTCAAAGACGCCCAGGTGCGCGTCGAGGTGCGCGAAACCACGCCGGACGGCTCGGCCGAGGACTATGTCCAGGGCCTGGGTGACTTTGACGCCCTGGTCGGCGCTGGCGGTGACGGTACCGTCAGCAGCCTGGCCTACGCGGCCCGCTCCTTCGGGAAGCCTTACCTGCCGTATCCAGCCGGTACCGCCAACCTGATCGCGCAAAACCTCGACCTGCCCACCGAGCCCCGCGCCCTGGCCGACCTGTTCCTGTCCGGCCAGACCCTGACGCTGGATCTTGCCGAACTGGAGATCGAGGGCAAGACCAGAGGGTTTGCCATGCTGGCAGGACTCGGCGTCGACGCCGCCATGATCCGCGACAGCGAGGAGACCAAGGGCCGCTTTGGCGTCGGGGCGTACGTGATCAGCGCACTCAAGCAGCTCAATCCCACGCAGGCCCACTTCACGCTGACCCTGGATGGCCGCGTGGTAGAGGTCGACGGCATGGGCGTGATGGTGGCGAATTTCGGTCTGGCCAACTTCCGGGTGCCGATCACCGGGGACGTCAGCCCAGCGGACGGCAAACTGACCGTCATCGTCCTCAGGGGCGGTACCCTTGCCAGTCTGCTGCCCACCCTGATCGGCAGCCTGCGGGCCAAGCTCAATCTGGGCGACCCGGATCTCGGGGACAGCCTCGAGCGGTTCGAAGCCTCCGACGTCACCGTGCACGCCAGCGTGCCACTGCCCGCCCAGTACGACGGGGAAACGCTGGAGGCGAACCTGCAGGAGTTCCATGCCCGGGTGCTGCCGCGCGCTGTGCGGTACATCACCAGCACCACCCTGGCCGACCTGACCACCTGATCGTGCGTCCGGGAGCCTGCACAGACAGGGCCGGGCGGGTGGTGCGAACACGACCGTTGGAGCACAGCGCTGGACTGGGGTTGCCCCGATACCGCGTCGTTGAAGTTAAGCAGCTGCAGCTTGCCGTTCGAACTCCAGCGGCGTCAAGTATCCGAGCCTCGAGTGGCGGCGCTGCCGGTTGTAGAACACCTCAATGAACTCAAACACCGCCTGACGTGCCACGGCGCGACGTTCGAAGACTGCGTCTTCGAACAGCTCCCGTTTCAGGGAGCTGAAAAAACTCTCCACCACAGCATGATCCCAACAGTCTCCCTTCCGGCTCACGCTGCCTCTGGCCCGCAGGCGGGCCAGTTCATCCTGGACGATCCCGCTCGCGAATCGACTGCCACGGCCCTGCGTGGTGCAGTAGGCCAGGTGGGGGATCACGGCGCGAGGCGGCCATCTGTAAGGCCGCAAGCGGCAGGCTGGCGTGCATGTGGGCCTCCATCGCGTCCCCGACGACAGCACGGGAATGCAGATCCAGAGTCACGGCGAGGTACAGCCAGCCCACTCTGGTGGGCAGAGAGGTGATGTCGGACGCCCACACCTGATTCGGGTCAGGCACGTTGAACTGGCGCTCCAGCAGGTTCGGAGAAACAGCGAAGGCGTGGTCACTGTCGGTCGTCCGTACCCAGCGGCGTTGTTCCTTCCCTCGCAGTCCCGAAGTGCGCATCAGTCGGGTCACCCGCTTGCGGGAAACCCGGACGCCTTCAGCACGTCACTCCGCGTGAATGCGGGGCGCTCCGTATCGTCCCTTGGTGCGGACGTGGATGCCCTGGATGCGCTGCTGGAGCAGCACATCCTCTTGCGTACGGGGTGAAGGTGGCCTTCTTCGCCAAACGATAACCACAGATTCAATATGCGTTTCCGTGCCTACCGGGTTAACCAAGAGGAACCACAGCGGCCGGAAGGTCGCTTTCTTCATTGGGTGCCGAGACGGGCGCCGGATCGGCTGGCACGGGTACCCCCGCCGCGCGCAAGTACCTGGCGAGTAGCTCGACCAGTTCGGCATTCGCCTGCTGATGCACCTTCATCTCGACGCTGTCCTCCCTCATCCGTGCCACCTCACAGTCCGGTTTCCGCCCGTGATGCCACGTCTGCCCAGGAGCGAACCTGGGCCGGCCCCCATGGAACCAACCCCACTCCGGGCGAGTGACCCGGCCGTGCCGGAACACTCGAACGCCCTTTACGATGTGCGACTCCTGACGAGGAACTCACGACCCTGGCGACGGCCGCTTACTCCCCAGGGTCGCTCAGGACGGTCAGGTGTGCCCCCCCGCCTCCCGGGCGTACAGCAGCGCCGCGGAGACCCGGGCGTTCACCCGAGGATCGCGGGTATCGATGTTCAGGGCGGCGTACAGCCCCCCAGTGCGTTCTCGATCCATTTCGGACTCAGGCCCAGCTGCGCCGCGATGGCCCCGTTCGAATACCCCTGCGTGACCAGGCTCCACAGTTCCGCCTGGCGCGCCGTGAGGGGTGGAACGCGCGCCCCCGCTGGCTCGCCCTGGGCCTCCGGCTTCGTATGCCCGTCACCACTCTGTCCTCTGCCCGCGCACCGCCCGCTATCTTCACCCTCAGCTATGCCTTCACCCCGCGATTGACAGCTGGCGGCCTCGCTCGGCTAAACCGCACCCTCCAGCGCGAACATATCCGACTCGATGAAGCCCGGGAGTGAGCCGATCCCAGAATTGTGGCCAGGTCAGGTTGGCGGGTCTGACGGGCGAAGGGTCGAGGCAATCCTGGCTCGATATGCGCTGGGCGCAAGATTTTCCAGCGAGGAGTGCGGCCTGAGGTCATTATAGTCGCCCCTCCAGGTTTCGATCTTCTCCGCTGCGTCGTCCAGCGACAGAAACCAGTGGATATTCAGGCATTCATCGCGGAAACTCCCGCCCAGCGACTCAATGTGCGCATTATCCTGAGGCCGTCCAGGACGAGAAAAATCTAAGGTCACGCCATTCTGGTAGGCCCAGAGATCAAGCACCTTGCTGATGAATTCGCTGCCGTTGTCGACCTGGATCCGCGCCGGCACCCCGAGGTGCCGGCTGACTTCTCGTACGACCTCGACGACCCGCTCACCTGTCATGTTCGTGTCCACATGAATGGCCAGGCATTCCCGCGTGAACACGTCCAGGAGGGTCAACGTCCGAAACCGCTTCCCGTTAAAGAGCGCATCTGACACGAAGTCCATCGACCACACTTCATTGGGCTGTTGTGGTGGTGGCTGTGCGGCACGACGTGCCGCACTCACATGGCGTCGGGGTCGCTTCATCCGCGCCCCTCAGGCCCGCCAGCTGGTACAGCCGAAAGAAACGCTTGTGGTTGATGTGCCAGCCCTCACGAGCCATCAGTACGTGAATCCGCCGGTACCCATACCGAATTCGGGTGGGCCCGATCTCGGTCATCCTTTTCAGGAGAAGTTGCTCTTCTGGCCGAGGTGTTCCTCGATACCGGTACACGGTGCGCCACCCGTTCAGAACGGCGCATGCGCGCCGTTCACTGCCAGGGTAGCCCGACTGCAGGTGATCGACCAGCACGCGCCGCTGGGCCGGCTTCAGAGCTTTTTTTGAATCACGTCCTGGAGCATGACCTTGTCCAGGCTCAGATCGGCCACCAGCTGCCCCAGCTTGCGGTGTTCCTCTTCGAGCTGTCTCAGCCGGCGTAACTCGCTGACCCCCAGCCCACTGAACTTCCGCTTCCAGTTGTAAAACGTCGACTCGGCGACGCCCATCTTCCGGCAGACGTCCGGGACGGAGACACCAGTTTCGGCTTGTTTCAGGGCGAAAGCGATCTGTTCCTCGGTGAAGCGTTTTCCTCGCATGGCTGGCCTCCAGGGGGGATGCCCCAAGTGTGCCAGACCCTGCATTCTCACGTGGACAGGTTTTCCGGGTTCAGGTCACCCACGACACCCCACCGCGTTTGACGTCGAAGATAGCGTCCACACTGTCCCGGCGAGCGACGTGGGCTGGTCGCCCAAGTCATCGTGGTACAGGAATCAGCGGCTCGAGAATGGCCCACCCACACCAGCTGGTGTGGGTGGGGTACGTTGGCCGTCAGAGCCTTCAAAATAAGGCACCCATTCGAGACGCTTCCCCTCCCAGACGCGTTCCAAACAGTCTCTAACGTGCCAGAACCGTCGGCCGCCCTCTCAGGCTGTGGTGTCCAGAATCAGCCGCAACGTCTGAGCGGGCATGTCCCAGTGCGGGAAGTGGCCGCTGTGGTCGAACCACTGCAGCCGGGCGTCGGGAAAGACCTCCTGAGCCCTCGCTGCCTGTACCGGCAGACACACCCGATCCCAGCGGCCCCAGCCGATCACCAGAGGGTGCTCCAACCGTCCCCGGGGCACACCCTGCTGCACCTCGCCGAACGCCAGGTTGTACAGCAGTTCGTCGGTGGACGGCGAGGCGGCGAAGCTCCTCATTTCCGTCAGGGTGAGTTCCGGCGCCAGGGCCCAGGGATGCGAGGAAAACTGGGCGAACAGGGCGCTGCGGCCGACGGGCGACGCCGTCAGGGCGGGCATGGCCGGCTGAAGCGCACGGATCAGCCGGATGGACGCGGCCACCGTGCTGTAGAAGAAGCCCCGTTCCCAGCCCTGCCAGAACCCGCCCGGATCCAGCGACACCACCGCTCCCAGGACGCCCCCGCGCCGCGCGAGTTCCAGCACCAGTCGGGCGCCCATCGAGGTGCCCACGGCGTCGATGCCCAGGAGGTTCTCGCGGGTCAGAAAATCGGTCAGCGCGTCGGCGAGCGTGGCGATGGTCACGGCACCGGGCAGGGGGGGCGTGTGGCCGAAGCCGGGCAGATCGACGGCGATCACCTCACGCTGCGCTTCGAGTCCGGCCAGAATCGGTGCCCAGGTCTGCCAGGAACTGCCCAGCCCATGGATCAACAGCAGCGGCTTGCCCTGGCCGCGCCGGATGTGGTGGAGCGAAGAACCGGAGCGGGCCTGAGTGGTGGGTAGGGTGGCGGGCGTGGGCGAAGTCATCCCTTACTTTCGGGGCGTGCCGTGTGGCTGCACGCCCGATCATGCCAAGACCTCTTGAGCCTCCCGCCGGCGGGGCGCCTCCGACGGCGGGGGTGGACTGCGCCGCATCGCTCTTAGAACGCCTAACAAAAGCGCTGGTGTTGCTTAAACGTGATCAGGCAGCAGGACAACTGCGTGAACGCCAGGTGGACGTCCGCCCTTACCTCGTACCGCACCCGCAGCCTACAGAAGCGTCTGAACCACGCCAGGGTTCGCTCCACCACCCAGCGGTAGCGTCCCCATCGTTCACTGGACTCTCGACCCCGGCGCGCGATCCGCACCTTGATCCTGCGGTTATGGCAGGCCCGGCGGCACCGGGGAATGTCATACGCCTTGTCCGCATGCAGTCGATCCGGGCGGCTGCGGGGACGGCCACGCCGCCCGCCCGGAACGGGCGGCACTGCATCCAGTAGGGGTTCGAACAGCATGCTGTCATGTCGATTGGCCGGCGAGATCAGCACCGCCAGCGGTGTCCCCAGGGCGTCCACGATTACATGACGTTTGCTGCCTGGCCGGCCGCGATCCGTGGGGTTCGGGCCAGTCTGAGCCCCCCCCAGGCCGCGGGGACGCTCGTACTGTCCACACGTGCGCGGATCCAGTCGAGTTGATTCGCCTGAGCCATCCGGTCGAGGAGCACGTGATGCGGGCGGGTGAATACCCCCGCCGCATGCCAGTCGTCGCCAGCAGGTCATGCCGCTGCCGTATCCCAGCTCATGCGGGAGATGCTCCCAGCCGATCGCCGTCTTCAGCACGTACAGGATGCCTTCCAGAGCCGCTCAATCCGGCACACGGGTCGGCCGCCTTTGGGCTTAGGGACGTCCGGTGGGAGCAGCGGATGGATCAGCCGCCACAGCTCGTCGCTGATCAGTGACTTGGCCATGCTTGACCTTGCGCCCCCAACCTGAGGTTTCGTTAAGCGTTCTTACTGGGGAACGTTGAAACGCCGAACCAATCAACAGGTCAGACACCTGTCGCTCACTTCAGATTCGAATGAGGTGCGGGTGCAACGTACTGATCCCGAGGGGCGGCTCAGCAGTTGACTGGCTCTGACCTAGATCGGACGTCATCTGGGGCACCCTCAGAAGGAGTCTCGGGCCGGCAAGGATTTAACACACGACCTTGCAGGGTCGAAGTTGCCAGCAGGCTTGTCGGCCCGAGTGGGAGTGACGCGCTCAGCGTCCCACGGCTCAGCGCAACACACAAAATTGCCAGAACCGTTCCAGGAGGGTGTCTTACAGACAGATGGGCTTTTCCGGGTTCCTGCGGCTGCTCTCTAATACAGAGAGGTGTTCATGGAGTGCTCACTGACAGCAGCTGGCGACATCCCGCGTGTTAGCCTGAGCCCGTCCGATATCCTTCGTCCTGGTCACAGGAATCACGGTCTGTGAATCCTGGCTTATAACGCTCGCACGGCTCCTGTCCAGGGGGCCTTGCGTGTCATAGGGTACCCGGCGAAACCGCTCAGCCCACGGGCTGAACGAGCGGCATGGCCCGCGTCACCCCAGCGCCTCACCCCAACCAGGAGGTTCAGTCATGCGTCAACCGTTCCGTGGGTTCCCGTTCCGACGTCGCACAGCATGGCCCAGCGTGATCGCGGCTGCGCTGCTGTCCTCCTGCCATCCGGTGCCATCCCCCGACCCCACGGTGCGACTCACCTACACCAATCCACTGTCCATCGCGAAGGCCGATGGCACGCATGTGGAATCCTGCGCCGACCCGTCCGTGATCCACTCCCGTACCCCCGGCGACACCGCCTGGTACCTCTACTGCACCACCGATCCCCACACGGTCTCGGACGTCAACAGCCAGGGCGCCCTGAGATTCCACCTCATTACCATGGCCCGCTCGTCCGATCTGGTGCACTGGACGTACATCGGCGACGCGTTCGATCAGAAGCCGGCGTGGGTGAAAGACGACGCCGGCCTGTGGGCTCCGGACATCGAATACCTGAACGGCAAGTACTTTCTGTACTACACCGCCAGCGATACGAAGGCGGGTGGCAGCGCCATCGGCGTGGCGACCAGCGATTCTCCGGCCGGCCCGTGGAGCGACAGCGGCGCGCCCGTTGTGGAGCCGCAGGGCCCTCCCGGCGGCAATCCGGGTGACCGGCGCTGGGTCTATGACCCGGACGTGATCGTGGACGACTCGGGGCAGGGCTGGCTGTATTACGGCAGCTATTTCGGCGGCATCTCCGTGCGTCGGCTAAGCGCCGACGGCCTGAGCACCGATGCCGCCAGCCAGCAGGAGGTGGCCATCGACAACCGGTACGAGGGCGCCCAGGTGGTGCGGCATGGCAGCTGGTATTACCTGATGCTCTCGGCCACCAACTGTTGCAACGGGCCGCTGACGGGCTACAGCATTTTCGCGGGCCGCTCGGCCTCCCCCACCGGGCCCTTCGTGGATCAGGCCGGCGTGTCGCTGCTTGAACCACGCGTGGGCGGAACACCAGTCATCAGCATGAACGGCAACCGCTGGGTCGGGCCTGGACACAACGCCGTCTTCACGGACGCCGGCGGCCAGGACTGGACGCTGTACCACGCCATCGACCCGAACGACGCGTTCTTCACGCCAGGCGGCGTCAACAAGCGCCCGGCGCTGCTCGACCCGCTCGACTGGATCGATGGCTGGCCCACGGTACGCGCGGGAAACTGGGCGTCCGACGGCGTGATGCCTGCCCCCGCCGCCCAGTCCGGACAGGTGAGCGCCTACCGTCCGCACGCTCCAGCCCTGGATCAACCCGGAACCCTGCAGGCCAACTTCAGTGATGAATTCACGGGCACTGCCCTCGATGCCCGCTGGACCTGGGTTCGTCCGCCGGCCGACGGCGTGGCCGGGGTCGACAACGGAGCGCTGCGCTTCGCGACCCAGGCAGCAGATCTGTATGTCGACAGCAATTCCGCCTCGGTGCTCACCGAAGCGGCGCCAGCGGGCGACTACGTGGTCGAGGTCAAGCTGACCAGCGACCTGCCAGAGCAGGGGTGCTGCTACAACTACGCGCAGGGTGGGGTGCTGATCTACGGCAACGACGACAATTTCATCAAACTCGGCGTCGTGTCGATCTGGAACACCCGGCAGATCGAGTTCGCCAAGGAGCTGAGCCCGGTGCCGGCCCTGTATCCACGCTACGGCAACACCGTGCTGTCAGCCCCCGGGCCGGACACGTGGTTGCGGATCGTGCGCCGGGCCCGTTCGGCCACAGAGGGTGGGGAAACCTACACGGCCTCCTCCAGCCGCGATGGCGTGAACTGGACGCGGGGCGGCACCTGGACCCATGCGCTGGGCCAGGCCCGCATCGGTCTGTTCTCCATGGGCGGCAGCGGCTTCACCACGCGCTTCGACAACGTGCGGGTGTACACCCTGAAGTAGCGGCTGCAGTGGCCCGAACCATCCTTGGCCTCGGGCCTATTTCACACGACCGGCACTCCTCAACAGGCACCCGTCTCCTGCGCTGTCGCCGCCGTGCCCTTTCAGCACCCTGCGGAGGCTGGGCACACTGGGATGCCGGGCGGCCCGGCGTCAGGGCGTGACGCCGCAGCCACTCAGCGCAGACCGTGCTCGGGGGTGCGTGACCCCGGGCCGGGGGAACCGGAGGTTCGGCTGGCTTCCATCATCACGCCGGCCAGAACGCTGTAAGCGGCATGCCAGGCGTCGTGGACGTCTGGGGTGAAGGCTTCGCCCAGCCCGCGGTGCAGAGTCCACAGCAGCGCTTCCCCTACGGTGGAGTAGTGCTCGTCGCGCACCCCGTAGCCGGCGTGGCGTGCCCCAAGCGCGCGAAGGGCCGGCTGCAGGGTGTCCAGTCGGGTCAAGCCACCGACCACCAGACCCAGGGCCGTCATCAGTTTGTGCCCCTGGGTGTCCAGGTCGTGTCGAAAGAGGGGCCGCAGCGCGGGATCGAGTTCGAACAGCCGGGCATAGAAGAGCTGGGCGGCCGGGCCGGCGATGGGCTTGATGTCGGCAAACGAGCGCTGAATCAGTTCAATCTGGATATCATTCATGCTGGGGCTCCTGTCGAGGGGCGGGTTCGGCCGTTTCCTCTGTGGCGCACCTTAAAAGGTGTGGTGTTACACCTCCGTCAGGGTCGGGCGTTCGAGGACACACGCGGGCACCCACAGGGGGACGGGGGATGGACGGGGACACCACACTCAAGCTGCTCGGCGCTCCGCAGCTCACCCTGGCGGGCCGCCACATCCGTCCCCCGACCCAGCGGACATTGGCGATCCTGACCTACCTCGCTCTGGAAGGCCCCACGCGACGCGAGCGGCTGGCCGACTTGTTGTGGAGCGGATCGCGGCTGAGCGTTCGTCAGGAGCTGTACCGCCTCAGTCATTCGGCCGCCGCCCCCGCGCTGGTCATCGAGCCCGACAAGGTCGCCCTCGCAGGTGACGTGTGGGTGGACGCCACGGCGTTTCTGCAGGCCTGTGCGGGTGGGCAGGATGGGCCGGCACTGGCGCTGTACCAGGGCACGTTGCTGGATGATCTTCAACCAGACGGCGAACCCTTCGCCAGTTGGCTGGGGGCCTGGCGTGAACGGCTGGAAGACCAGTGGCGCGACGCCCTGACCCGCCAGGCGGCCGCGCAGGAAGCCGCGGGCGACCTCCGCGGCGCCCTGGCGCTGCTGCTGCAGGTTCTGTCGCGCGATCCGTTGCAGGAGCGTCACCAGCGCGACGTGATTCGCCTCCATGGACTGCTGGGGGAGCGCGAACGGGCGCTGGAACGGTTTGAACGGTTCCGCATGCTGCTGCACAGCGAACTGGGCCTTGAGCCGCTGCCCGACACCCAGCAGGTCGCCGAGCGCGTCCGGCAGGCGCCGCGTTCGGTGTCAGGCGAGGTGCCCGCGCCGCCCCCAACCGCCTTGCTGGATGACGCGGCCCACACCGGGCAGCCCTCCCTCGCCCCGCCCCTGATCGGACGCCGGGAGGCCTGGCAGGGCCTGGAGCGGGCCGGGCCGGGCCTGACGGTGCTGGTCGGACCACCCGGTGTGGGCAAGACCCGGCTGGCCAGCGACTTTGCGGCCACGTTCGGCCCCGTGCTGGTGGTGTCGTGCCAGGAAGTGGCGCAGGACACCCCGCTGTATCCCGTGGCCGAGACACTGCGGGCGGCCCTGAACGATCCGGCGGCGCGCGCCCGGCTGGAGGCGCTGGACGTTCTGTGGCAGGGCGAGGTGGCGCGGCTGGTGCCGGAGTTTCCGGCGGCGCCGCCACCCGAGGCCGAAGGGCGTGTGCGCTTCGTGGAGGGACTGGCGCGCGCCCTGACGGCCGCGGCCGGCCCGGGCGGCACGGTGCTGTGTGATGACCTGCACTGGGCCGATCCCTCCACCGTGCTGGTGCTGTCACATCTGGCCCGGCGTGTGGGCTCCGAGTCCGGACTGACCCGCTTGCTGGCCACCGCCCGTCCCGAGGAACTGGCCCAGCATCCGGCGGTGCAGGCGGCGCTGTCCGGACTTCGCCGCGAGGGCCGCGTCGTCGTTCACACCCTGACGGGCCTTGATGAGGCGGACGTATCCAACTTGGTGCAGGCGCTGTCGGGCATGGGCGGGGCGGTGCTGTTCAGCAGGCGGCTGCACCGCGCCACGGCGGGCAATCCACTGTTCGTCCTCGAAACGCTGAGGTTCCTGTTTGAAACCGGGAACCTGCAGGCGGGGGCCAGCGGCTGGAGTTCGCCGTTCGACGCGGCCACCCTCGATTACGCCGAGTTGCCCATCCCGCCGGAGGTGCGCGGCGTGGTACTGGAACGGGCCGCGCGGCTGGGCGCGGAGTGCCGTCGACTGCTGGAGGCCGCCAGCCTCGCCGCAGAGGGCTTCACGCTGATGGATCTGGCCGACACCCTGGCGCTCTCAGAGTGGGAAGCGCTGGGCAGCCTGGAACGGCTGCTGGACGCCGGCATGCTGGAGGCGTCTGCCGGTGGGTACCGCTTTAGCCACGATCTGCTGCGCCGCGCGGTGGCCGACGACCTCAGTCTCGAGCGCCGCCGCCTGCTGCACCGCCGCCTCGCCCAGAGTTTTGAACGCAGCGGGGCCGCCCCTGCCCGGGTGGCTGAGCACCTGGAAGCGGCCGGTACCCCTGCGCAGGCCGTGGTCTGGCGGCGGCGGGCGGCCCAGTCCGCCACCCAGGTGTACGCCTACGCCGAGGCCCTGGGCCACTACGCGCTGGCCATCCGCGCGTCGGACGATCCCGAGACGCTGTACGCGCTGCGACTGGCGCAGGTGGATCTGCTCTCCATTCTCGATGACCGGGTGGCCGCGGAGCGTGAACTGGACGCCCTGAGGGCCCTGGCCGCCCAGTTGGGCAGTGCCGAGAAGCGCGCCGAGGTGGCCGTCCGAACCTGCGTCCTGCTCGACCAGGCGGGCCGCTGGCTGGAGGCCCAGCCGGTGGCCGAGGCGGCGGCCCTCGAGGCGGGGCTGTCACCCGGCCTGCGCGCCGCCGTGCTGCGGTGCCTGGGGCAGGTCTATCAGCGTCAGCAGGCCTTCGGGCAGGCCGAGCGTCTGTTTCTCGAGGGCCTGGCGTTGCCGGAGGTGCCGGCAGAGCGCCGCGCCCCGTTGCACTCCTCGCTGGCGTACTGCGCGCTTGACCGTGGTGACCTAACCGCGGCCGCCGAACACAACCGGCAGGCTCAGGCCAGCTGGCAGCTGGCCCAGGATCGGCGCGGGCTGGCCATCGCGCACAACACGGCGGCGCGGCTGTTCATGCTGCGGGGAGAACTGGAACCGGCCCTGGGTGAGCTGCGGGCCGCCTGTGAGCTGGCCCAGACCATCGGGAACGTCTACATGCAGAAGTCCTTCCTGGCCAACCTCGTGCACGTGCTCGCAGAGGACGGACGCCTGGAGGAAGCGGTCGAAGCGCTCCAGCAGGGCCTGGAGATGGTGCGGGAACAGGTTGACCTGCAGGGCGAGGCGGTGTTGCAGCATCGACTGGGCGACGTCCAGTGGCTCCGAGGGCGCCTGGGCGCGGCGCTCCGTGCCTACCAGCAGGCCCGAAGCCTGGCGGATGCGTGTGGTCAGGTCGAGGAGCAGTTCTACGCGCGACTGGCTGAGGTGCACGCCCGGCTGGCCATCCATGATCTGCGTGACCTGCCGGATCAGCTGGAGGCACTCGACCGGCGCCTGCGGCCAGCCGAAGCGTTCACGGCGGGCCACCTCCTTCAGATGGAATGGGCCCGGCTGGCCCGCGTACAGGGCCAGCCGCAGGACGCCGTCGACCGGCTAAAGGCGCTGGAACTCGGTACCGGGAGCCTCAATCCACTCCACCGGGAGGGTGCCGCGCTGCTGCTGGGGCAAGTCCTGGTTGCGCTGGGCGATCTGGAGGGAGCCCGCGCGGCCGTAACGGGATGTGCGGCCACTCCGACCCTGCGGGCAGGAGCGCTGTGTGTGACGCTGCAGGCCGGGCAGTCCCCGGAAGACCTGCTGGACGAAGCGCAGCGCCTCCTCGCCAGCGGGAGGGTCGATCCCGTGCAGGAACTGGAGCTTCACTGGACGCTGGCAGGCGTCCTCGCCCCTGCCCACCCAGAGGCCGAACGGCACAGAGAGGCTGCGCGGAACCTGGCCCGGCAGCTCAGTGCCACGCTCGAAGCCCAGCAGCAGCAGCCATTTCTTTTGTATGTCCAGGCCATCGCATCGGCCCCTGGAGCAGGTATGGCTGTTCCCCAGGACAGCTTGTCGTCAGTTGTAAACCCCGACCACTAACGGCAAAGTCAATCCTCCAGGTGATGGAGAGGAGTCACCGCACCAACAGTGCAGCCCCAGCTTTCGCCGGGGCCAGGTCAGTCAGGGCACTGGGTGCTCAGAGCGTGGGCTTGTTGGTGGTGGCTTTGATTTCGACGTGGTACTTGATGTAGTAGTTCCAGTTGCTGTACCACGACCCGTTCTTGAACATGTGCAGTGTGGCGGCGCTCGTTCTGGCACCGTTGGCCGTGACGGACATCAGCCCGGCGTTCCCCAGGACGTCATCCTTGTCACCCGACATGAAGACATTCAGGATGCCGGTAGCCGCGCCGACAATGCCTGAGACGTAGGCCTGTCCCGTGAGCGACGAGATCGTGGCCGCGGTGGTGTTGGCCGTGGCCATCACCGAGGCGCCGACCACGGCCCAGTCTTTGGCACAGTCCTCGTCGTAGGCGGCCATCTGGCCGTAGACCTCGGCGTTGGCAGGCACCACCTCGTCGAACATCACGTACCCCAGCTGATGGATTTCGCCAGCGTGGTCGTTCACGTCGATGGGCGGCGCGTTGAGGAAGGAGCGGGAAACCTTGACGCCGTTGGGCTTCTGAACGGCAAGCGTCCCTAGGGTGTAGAACTCGTCGGCGCCCGACACGTCCTCGGTGTCCGTCGACTGCACCGAGTCGATGATGTACCGAACCCGGTAGTTGACCGGCAGGGCCTGAGCTCCGAGCCCCGCGGGCTGTCCGGTGGGGTCGACGCCTGCAGGCTCTGCATTCTGTACGGCGCCCTGGGGGGCAGGAGCGAGGGGCGCCGGGGCGGTGCCGCAGGCGGCGAGGGAGATCAGCAGGGCGGTGGCGGGCACAAGAGCGGTGAGTTTGAACATGATCGGTCCTTTTGACGCGGATGAGGGCTGTGCGGCTGCACAGACAGGAGGAAGGGCGCGCGGTGATGTCACTCCGGGTCGGTCTGAGGGCTTGGGCAGGAACAGTCCTCCCTGGGCACAGACCAGGAGGTCTGCACCGATGTGTGGGGGCGACAGGTCGGGGATGAAGGCGCTCCAGTTCGGATCTTGGCTGGGGTTGAGCGCTGAACACACCATAGGAACCCTCCCGTTACAGTGCCGTCGCCGCACCCGCACGCTCCTGTGACGCCCCTCTGACGTCCCGTGGGGCCATGGACAGGTGATTGGGAGCCCAGTGGGTTTCGTGACTGCCCACGATCGCCCACTGTGAAAGGAAGACCCAGGTCTGGAGATGGTCTGGAGTCAATGGCGATGACGTGCTGGACAGGAAACGGCCGTCAAGGGATCCAGCACAACACGGACACCGGAAAACGGAGGTCTATGGGCATCACTCCGAACATCGCTGATCTTCAGGGTGGCCCAACCGCCACATCAAGGCGATGTTTCCATCCATCGCCTGGATACGGCACAGCTCGTTTCGGACAGGCGTGTTGCCGTGATTACCGCCAGAACGGCGAGTCCCGACGACCTCAGTCCAGCTGAACCTGGCATCAGCGCACCTGACGCCAACAGACGTCTCGTCGACTGGGCCACCGGAATCCACCACTGACAGCCCAGGGGCTACTCCTCTGCCATCCTGGCGCCTTTGTCTCTAAGCAAGCTCCTGGTGAGCAGCACCCGCACTACCTTGAACTGGAGCGGTGTTCCTCTCCTGATGTCACCGGCAGGGAACCTCGACGCCCGGCGGCCATACGGCGGTCTGGTGCGGTTGAGAGGCGCCGGTGACGCCTACACTGCGACCCGTGAGCGAGCAGACGCACAGTCATACGGCGTGCGGAGTGGCGTTCCTGCGCGCCGCCCCACCTTGCTCGACCCACCGCCGCACCTGCTGGACGATGCCGTGACCCTCCAACTCCTCGCCCCGCAGGCCATCCAGCACCTTCGAGAGCACCGGGGGCAGTACCAGACGGAGGCCTCCCGGGCGCTGCGGGCCCATGTCGTGTTCCGCAGCCGCTTCGCCGAGGACCGCTTGCATGACGCCCTGAAACGCGATGTGCGCCAACTGGTTGTCCTGGGAGCGGGTCTGGACACCTTCGCATACCGGCAGCCCCACTGGGCCGATGACCTCCGCATCTTCGAGGTTGACCACCCCGGCACCCAGACCCTCAAGCGCCAGCGTCTTCAAGCGGCCCAGATCGGACTGCCGGACAACCTTCGCTTCGTCCCAACCGACCTGGAGGATGAGGCTTGGTCCGGCAGCCTGCACCTGGTCGGATTCCGGGCTGACCTCCCGACCTTCGTGTCCTGCCTCGGCGTCACGATGTACCTGACCCGCCCCTCCGTGGAGGGCCTGCTGCGCTGGGCCGCTCAGCTGGAGGTCGGAAGTGACGTGGCCGTGTCCTACATGCGCCGGGGCCGCCTCGGCCTTGAAAGTCAGGCGCTGGCCCAGCGTCTCGTTGAGGTGGGCGAGGCACTGAAGACAGCCTTTGATCCGTCTGAACTCTGCGAGCTCCTTCGAACCGTGGGCTTCGATCAGGTCGGCGGGCCCCCGCATGCGGAGGTGGTACAGCAGTATGGGCCACCCCATGCGCTGGCGTTGCCGCTCCCCCGGCATCCCGACGTGGCCTACGCGACCCGCGTGAACGCCTTCTTTTGACGCCGTTGAACATCAGATGGTGGTGTGACGGCTGCAAGGCGAGTCCTCGCAGCTGCACAACGTGGCAGAACAGCACCACCCCCACTTCAGATCTCGGAGCTCCTCCGCTTGACCAGGACTGACCCCTCCCGCTGGATGTACATCCACCGCACGTCGAATCAGCTCCGGTGCGCGCAGAGATGGTCATGTGCGTGTCCGACCGGCTCACTCTGGTGAAGGCGGACGTGAATCCGAGCAACGACAGTAACCGGCTGGGCTAAAAAGCTGGCCCCGTCCCGTGAGCGCATTGATGATGTGGAGTTCACGCAAGCCCAGGGTTCCGGGCAAGGCACGCACGGTACCGTCACGCATGAACCTCCTGACACCCGCCCTCCTGCTCTCCATCGACGCCTACCGGCAGTGGCTGTCCCCGCTCAAGGGCTTCCGGTGTGCGCACGCCGCGTTCTATGGCGGGGAGTCCTGTTCGGCTGCCGTGCAGCGCCTGATCGCACAGCAGGGTCTGGCTGGGAGTCGCCAAGCGATTGCGGCACGTTTCCAGGCGTGCCGTCAGGTGTCCGGGCACCTCCAGGCGGTGCAGGGGACGGGTGGCGCGCGGGTGCAGGGCATGTGCTGCTGTGGGCCAGTGCCCCTTCCCTTCCGCTGCGGTTGAGGCCCACGGTTGTCCGACGCGTTCCGCTCGGGGGCCAGTGATGAGCGCGGCGTCACCGCTTACCCAGCGTGTCGTGCTCCCGCTGGCCGGAGCACAGCCGTGCTGCGGGGCGCCAAGGCGCTCAGCTCCAGCTGTCCACCCGAAACCCGGAACCCTTGGCCGCTCAGCCGACCGGCCCACGGAGCGTCGGCCTCGCCCATCCACGGAACGCTGATCCCATTGGGCACGTAGGTGTTGTTCACCACCACCAGCGAGCGCGCATCTCCCAGGCAGCGCTCGTACACCACCATGCGGTCATCCGCGTGCCGCAGGTGGACGATGCCCCGGCGCAGTTCCACATGGGCACGGCGCAGGGCAATCAGTTGCCGCACGTGCTCCCGGAGCTCCGCATGCCACTGCGCCTGCTGCCAGACCATCGGCCGGCGGCAATCGGGGTCGTTGGCCCCCTGCCTGCCGTTCTCGTCGCCGCAGTAGATCAGTGGCGTACCGGGGGTGGTGAGCAGCAGCGTGTACAGGAGTTTCACGCTTTGGATGTCCCCACCGCACTCGGTCAGCACGCGGCCGGTGTCATGGCTGCCCTTCAGGGTCAGCATGCCGGCCTCCATGCCGCGCGGGGCGCGTTCGCGCAGGGTCTGCCAGGCGCGCGAAGGCGTCGGCGGTCAGGGCGTTCTTGACGCGGATTTCCCGCTTCTGGAACGTATTCACGCCCACGACGACCGGCTGGCTGAGCTGGCCCGCGATTAGGGAGGATTTCCGTGGATCTACACCATCTGAACCGCCCGCAGTCCAAGCGGCCCCAATCCAGCGCAGTCGTCAGCCCGCGGTGATGGAGCGATTTCCCTGCGCCAACCGCTCTGTGCCACCGACAGGAGCCGCTGCTGACGGTGAAGGTGTAGCCCCTACGTCTTCACGCGGGCAGGCAGGCGGGCTGGGTCGCGCCCGGGATGCGCTGCGTCACCATGCCCGTGTGCACGTCAATCACCAGCAGCGTGAACGTCGAGGTCGGCGGCATGAATTGGTTCATGGCGCTCAGATCGGCCAGTTTCGGCTGCGCCACGCTGATCGCCACGAGCCGACTGTCCGCGAGCCAGCATGCCCCGCCCAGCACGCTCGTCTGCCCCTTTGGCGGCGTCAGGGCCTTCAGGGCCAGCCGAGTCTTCGCCGTCACGTCTGCGATCTCGCCTGTCGTGGACACCTGGTCGTTGCTCACGTGCCGGGTGTTCAGCAGCAGCAGCGTCCGCCCATCCGGCGAGGGCACCACCTCCAGCGCGCTGCCCTCGAAGGTGCCCAGCCAGCCCAGGGCGCTCAAGGTCACGTCCGAGACCTGCACCTGGAACACCGCCATGGTCGTGGCGCCTCCACTGCCCACCCCCCACCCGGCGTTCGTGGCGAAATACACGCGCCGGCCGTCGCGGGTCACCTGCGGCGGCGTGACCACCCAGTTGCCATCCTGCGCCTGCGCCTTCGGGTCGAGGGCGGCTGTGAACGCCGTCAGGGCGGGCTGCCGGCGCAGCGCGGCCATCACGTTCCCCGGCAGGCGGCGGCTGAAGACCTCGGTGCCGGGGCGTGCCCCGGGGCCGTAGAGCAGCACGCCAGGGTCGTCCGGCGACTGGATGCTGCCCAGCGTGGCCGTCACGTCGCCATCCCTGGACGTCGTCTGGGACAGCGGCGTCTGGTTGGGAAGAACCGACTTGTGCGTGACGAGGTTCCAGCCGACGGTGCCGCTGTCCGTCCCGGCGATCAAGGTGCGGCCGTCGCCCTCCCAGGTCAGCCAGCGGGCCGGCAATCGGGCCAGGGATCGGTCGGGCACCAGGGTCGACAAGGCAGCGGCGGCCGTGTACGGCCGTTTGCTCAGGTAAGGGGTCAGAAGCGGTGCTGTGTCGGCGTTCACGTCAGCGCCGGGCGGGCCGGTCAGGAAGGCGAGGGTGCCACTGGCGGGCGACGCGGCCAGGAGCACCGCTCCCTGGGAGGCGGGCACCCGCGTGGCCGGACGGGTCGCCCCGGCGCTGACCCAGACCTCACCGCCTTTCAGGTAGGCGACACGGGGGGCTGGAGTCGCGTCAGCGTGGCCCAGGGCCGTGCCGACGGCCAGCAGGGTTGTCAGGAGTCGTGGCATGGGAGCACTGTGCCCTCACCAGCGTGATTGGAGCATGATGGACTACTGGCACCCCTATGGTGTACAGGCCAGTGGGGCACACACCACTGGATGGAGCTCTCACGACGCGCCACCATCCGCGCGCCGTCCTGACGACGCTACGGTATGGCCACCGCCGGTCATCCCGACCGCTGGATTCGCACGGTAGAGGTGCGCGGCACCGCCCTGTCCACTGAGGTTTTCATGACTCCCCTGCACCTGCGCTCGCTGGGCTACCGCACCGATTCGATCTTCACGCGTTTTCACGGTCAGGTTGTCGACCTTGGCGACGCCGTGGCCCTCACCAACCCCTCCAGTCCGTCACAGTATTTCGGCAATCTGCTGGTCTTCCGTGAGCCCCCGCGCCCGGGCGACCGTCCGCGCTGGGAAGCGCTCTTCGCGTCGCACGTCGGCCAGCCGCCGACCACGCCTCACCGGCTGTTCGGCTGGGACGTGCCGGCTGCGCGAGTCCCTGAATTCCAGGAGTTCCTGGATGCGGGCTATCGCCTCGAGGAGAACTTGGTGATGTCCGCCCCGGCCCTGTCCCCTCCACCGCAGCCGAACCGGGCCGCCGACTACCGCGTGGTGCCGGACACGGACGAGGCCTGGGCACAGGCGCTGGAGACCCAGGTGGCCAGCCGCGAGGATGACTATGAGGAAGCGCCGTACCGGGCATTCAAGGCCGCCCACCTGCGTGGGCTGCGGGCCATGTGCCGGGCCGGACTCGGTCAGTGGTACGGGGCGTACGTCGACGGCATCCTGGCGGCGGATCTCGGGGTGTTCACCGACGGTGCAGGGCTGCTGCGCTACCAGAGCGTCGGCACCCATCCGGCGTACCGTCGCCAGGGCCTGGCCGGGTCGCTGGTGCAGTTCGCCGGGGCACACGCGCAGGCGCACTTCGGCGCACAGACCCTGGTGATTGTGGCCGACGACCACGGCGCTGCGAAACGGGTCTACGCCTCGGTGGGCTTCAGCGAAGCCGAGCGCCAGCAGCTCCTCCTGCAGGTACAGTAGATGTTCGTCCGGGTAAGACGCACCTCGAGCCATGCCCGTGACCACAGTTGGCACCGCCTGCCTCCCCACGTCACCGTCGCGGCCGCCGCGCCTCCTCGGAAGCAGGAGCAGATCGGTCGACCGCGTCTCAGTGCACCGGCCGAGCGAACTGCAGCGCCTGTCCAGTCGACGTGACCAGGGTGAGCAGCGCGCCGCCGACCTGAAAGGTACGCACGTGCTGAAGGTCATTCAAATACGTCTGCTCCTGACGCTGCAGGTCAGGCGTCGCGCAGGCCCTCCGCGTCGCCGCCAGCGGGCCGATCGCCAGCGTGTCATCCTCCACGCTGAACCGGCCCATGAAGGTATTGCAGCCCCCGGAGCCGCTCACGCGGCCATCTGCGCCGAACCTGAGCGTCAGCGGCGTTCCCCCACCCGCGCCGACCAGCCGCCACTCCGTGATCAGGCTCCGCTCCGCGTCACTGCCATAGACGAAGGTGGCCCGCGCCTTCCCGGTCGTCAGGGTCAGGGTGGTGCCCTGCCGCACAAAGACCCGGGCCTGTGCCAGGACGTTCAGGTAGCGCTGCTCCGCCGCCATGACCTCTACTGGGCACAGGCGGCGGGTGGTGGCGATGGCGCGCAGCTGAAGCGTCTGTGCTGTAAAGATCCCTGTCGTCTTGAAGGTGTTGCAGCCCGCGAAGCCGGACACCTGCGTGCCTTCGGCCGTGCTGATCCCAGTGCCCAACAGCCGGAGGGTCGGCGCTCCCGGGCCACCGAAGGTGGACAGGCCAGACGCGTCCGTCAGACGGGTCAGTGTCCAGGTTCCGTCCGCAATCTGGCCACTCCCCGACTGGGCCGTCGCGGACACCCCCAGGACGCCTACGATCACCCCCCACCGGAGGCTGGTCATTTCACGTCCAGAGCGAGCCAGAAGGCGCACTTGTGATCCGTGGTGAAGTTCGTGCTCTCACGTACGCTGGTCGGTGTGAACACCTGAACGTTCGCGTGGGCCGGGTCGAACACCTGCCAGGTGGTCGCCCCGCTGGCGTTCGGTGTTCCGGTCTTCACGAAGTTCGCCCAGGCCCCACTGAAGGCGTCTGAGAGCGCCCGCTGCGCGGGACTGAAGGCCCCGGAATCGGCGACCCCGGCCAGCGGCGTCTGGAAGGCATAGACGAGGCTGCTGCTGTGGTAGGAGCCCAGCCCCGGCAGATCGGAGGGAGATTTGATCACGCTCACGGCCTGTGGATCATTGAATTCATACGCGTAGAGCGGCACATACTTCGACAGGGCGTTATCTACCCGGATGGCCGGACAGCTGAACACGCCGTCGGTGAACATGGTCGCGAAGGCCAGCGCAGGCGTGCCATACCGCCGGAATGGGTACTGCAGCAAGACCCGCTGCGCGCGCGGGGTGCCGACCAGCAGGCCCGCACTGGCCCAGTACTTCACCAGCGAGACGGGCGAACCGTCCGGAGAGGCCACCGGGACAAACAGGCGGCCCTCGTCATGGTTGGTCCCGGCCATGACCGGGACTCGATTGAATTTGCCCTGCGCGAACGCGTCGTGCAGCGGCAGCGGCAGAAGGGGCGTGCCGTAGGTGGGCGACCATACGAGGTTGCTGATGGGACGCAGGCCGGGCACCTTCGTGGTGAGTACGCTGGCCACGTCTGCGCGGCGCAGGCAGGCGAGATCGTCACTGCGGCAGCCGAGCTTGTCGGCGTATTTCACGTTACGGGCGGCCGCGTCCTTCTGCAGCACGGCGTTGCCGGGACTCGTGCACAGCCCGCTCTGAATGATGGCCTGCTGGAAGAGGCCGGCCGCCTGCGGGGAGGCCAGTTGCGCGCAGACGCTCATGCCGCCCGCCGATTCCCCGGCCACGGTCACGTGGGCTGGATCACCCCCAAACGCGACGATGTTTCGCTGAACCCACTTCAGGGCCGCCTGCTGATCCAGCAGTCCGTAGTTTCCCGACGCTCCCCCCTGGGCCTCCGCATCGAGGGCCGGGAGAGCCAGGAACCCCAGCGCCCCGAGCCGGTAATTCAGGGTGACCACCACGATGTCGTTCTTCTGGGCCAGGACGCTGGCGTCGTAACTGCTGCCCGCCCCGGCGACGAAGCTGCCGCCGTGCAGCCAGACCATGACGGGCCGCTTGCTTGCGGCGGTGCTTCCTTTGGGAGCGTACACGTTCAGGAACAGGCAATCCTCATTCCCGAGGATCTCGCCGGGCGTGCGGCCGGGCACGGGGAACAGGGCGATGACCACCTGCGGACAGATGTTGCCAGGCGTACGGGCGTCGCGCGGCGTCGTCCAGGTCGGCGCGGGCTGCGGGGCCTTCCAGCGGTTGGCCCCGGTGGGCGGCGCCGCATACGGAATGCCCATGAACTGCTGAAAAGTGCCGACTGAGCCGATCACAGGCCCCTGATCGGTGGGCACGGTGACCGTCTGGGCGGAGGCGGCGGACAGGGTCAGGCTGGCGGCGATGAGGACATGACGTAGACCAGGGCTGAAATTCATGGGAGCCTCCGTGTGATCGGCTTGGCGTCTCCGTCCAGCACGGCGACCTGACCATCAGGCCGCAGCCAAGGACAAGATTTAGTGACGTTGCCCACGATCTCAGTGAAGGGGTTCGCGCATCGGTAACGGAGTGTCGCTGGTTGCGCCCGTCATGAGGTCTGTCACATCAAAATGCCCCCGCTCCCGGCACGAGCCCGTGCGGGAAAGGTCGACGGTATCCGGCGGGCCGGTAGGCATCGTGTCGATCGTGGTTCCTTGACATCAACCAGAGTGAAATCCCTGGCGGATTCCCCGCTCCGAGTCGCTTTGCCATATATAGGGACACAATCCATAGTCAGGCTCCACCAGTCGTCGGCGCAGGGGACGGCCGGTCCACGACAGCGTTGGCCCACTCCTGATGTTGTTCCACCAGTCCCAGGTGCACAGCAGGTGACAGCACCACTTCCGTGGCGTGCGGCACGCTCCTGACCATCAACGCGGACGCCTCCGGCAGCGTAGCCTTGTCGCCACCACTCAAGCGGATACTGGGATGGTCGGGAGTACCGCCGTCGCGTCGTAGCGCAACATCGCCAGCATTCCACGCGCGAACACCGCCGGGTTGGCCCGTACCACCATGCGGATGATGAAGTCCAGTTGCTCGCGCGTCTCCCGTCCACCGAACTGAAACAGGTGAGTGCTGAGGTGCGCGCTACCATTCAGGTACGTCAACCAGACCAACATCCACACCAGGGGGGACAGGGCGATCGTGCATACACTGTCCACGACGCAATGTGACTTCAAATTGTTCGCGCGATCCAGCATCTCCACCGGATACATGTACTGGAGCGGCAGTCACCAGTTGGACTTGATCGTCGCGATCCACGCTCACTCGGTAGCCAGGGTCTGCAGCAGGGCGTGGGCCTCGTCTACGGCGGTGATGGCATCGAACTCTACGCAGGACGTGCCCGGCCCGTCGTGAGTGGTCACGTGGTACGGCTCCGTCCAGCGAGCGGGCATCAAGGCTGCAACTGGTCGAGACCCGGCTTAACGTGAGAGCATGGACGGCGCGCCGCACGGCACGGTCACACCGCGTGATAGTGAGGTCGCGGTCGCCCTCGTCATGGTGCAGGGACGACGCTCCAGCCCCTTGGCTGTCCGGCTGAATGTCTTCGCAGCAGTTCGATGTGAATGCGCAGGCGGTCAAGACGGCCAGCCACCTGCCGGGCGTGGCCCGCGAATCGATTGCCAAACTGACCTAGGCTGAACCACGGCCAACGCAACGCAGCCATTGCGATCGGCCGTCTCACCCCGCGTGGTGCCCTGAGAGAATGAACTTCAGAAGGAGTCCCTATGACGTCTGGTGTCTTCAGAATCGGGTGTGCGGGTTGGGGCGTGGCCAGCGGCAACGCTGCACACTTCGGAGGCGGCGGCAGTGTGTTGGAACGTTACAGCACGCGTTTTCCTGCTGTGGAGATCAATTCCTCCTTCAGCCGCCCTCACCAGCGCCGAACCTACGAACGGTGGGCGCACAGTGTCCCTCCGGGGTTTCGCTTCAGTGTCAAAGTCCCCAAAGCCGTTACCCATACGGCCCGGCTGCGCGAGAGCAGCGACCTCCTGCGTCCGTTTCTGGCCCAGGTGGAGGGCCTTGGGGCCACCCTGGGCTGCCTGCTCGTTCAGCTGCCTCCCAGCCTGGCCTTCGACGCAGCCGTCGCCTCAGCCTTCTTCGAGGAACTCCGGCAGCTCACATCGACTGCTGTGGCCTGCGAACCACGCCACTCTTCCTGGTTCACGCCACAGGTGGACGCCCTCCTCGCCGGATACCACGTCGGCCGAGTGGCGGCCGATCCAGCTGCCGTGCCGGACGCCGCCGAACCTGGCGGCTTCGCACAGACGGTGTATTACCGCTGGCATGGCTCACCGCGTACCTACTATTCACGCTATGCGCGGGAGGCACTCCAGCGGCTGGCGCGGGCGATGCACGCTGCGCCCGCCGGACACGACCTGTGGGTGATTTTCGACAACACAGCCGCGGGCGCGGCGTTGGAGAATGCCTTCGAGCTCCAGGCCTTGCTGGACAGCGGGGGCTACGACCCCCTCCACGAGGAGCGCCGGCTACCCGAGGCGCCCGCATGGCTCGGCCGACAGGGTGAGGACTGATCCCAAGTAGCGGTGTGTCCAGTCTGCCATCAGTGTGTGTCGCACTGGGCGGTGGAGCGGAACCCTGGGAGTGTCCCGCCCCCTGCCGATGCTCCAGCCATCATCGTTCTGCTTGGAAGCAAGGTGCCTCAGCCGCACGCCACGGTGACGTCGCTGGTACGATCGGATAGAACGGCCCCTCACTCCGCGCCCTGCAAGGTCGCGTTGTGGCGCCTCACGGGCGCTCGGCGCCCTGCCAGCGGCACCATTTCACCTACCTGACCGGAGGCAGTCATGACGTCCTTTTGGATCAATAACGTGCGCATCGTCGCCGAGCAGGGCGTGATCGAACGAGGCGCCGTTCAGGTTGATGCTGGACGCGTCGCAGCACTCCTGAACGAACCTGCGCCTCAGGCATCCGCCGAACCCACGGTGGATGGCCAGGGTCTGTGGTTGATTCCAGGGATGATCGACGTGCACATCCACGGCGCGAACGGCCGCGACATGATGGACGGCACCACCACCAGCATCGAGGAGGTCTCCCGGGCCTGCGCCGCCACCGGCTGCACGTCGTTTCTCGTCACCTCGGTCAGCTCCACCCTCGATGACCTGCTCGCCATGATCGGGTGCGTCAAGGCCGTCGTCGGCCGGGAGCCGGGGGCCAGGATCGCTGGCATTCACGTGGAAGGCCCGTACCTCAACGTCAAGCGCAAAGGCATGCAGAACGAGGCCTACCTGAGGCATCCCAGCCGGGCAGAGATGGAGCAGGTGCTCACGCACGCAGGGCCACTCCTGAAACTGGTGACCCTGGCCCCCGAGTTGCCGGGGGGACGCGCGTTGATTGCCTGGCTGCGGGAGCGCGAAGTGGTCGTGGCCATTGCACATTCGGACGCGACCTATGAAGAAGCGCTGCTGGCCTTCCAGGACGGCGCGACCCACGTCACCCACTGTTTCAATGGCATGCGCCCCATCCACCACCGGGATCCCGGGCTGGTGGTCGCGGCGTTCGAGCAGCCGCAGGTGAGCCTGCAGGCCATCGTCGACAACGTGCACCTGCACCCGGCGATTGTCCGGTTGATGCACCGCCTTAAGGGCGCGCCGGGGATGGTGCTCATCACCGACGCCTTACAGGCGATGGGCCTGGGGGATGGCGACTACCGCTTCGGCGGGCACGCGGTGCGGGTGGAGGGTGGGGTGGCCCGCCTGGCGGACGGGACGCTGGCCTCCAGTACAGTGACGATGAATGAGGCGTTGAAAAACACCGTCCAGGCCGGCATTCCCTTCGTGGACGCCGTGATGATGGCCACATCGAGTCCCGCGACAGTGCTCGGGTTGCGGCGAAAGGGCAGAATAGCGGTAGGGGCAGACGCTGATCTGGTGCTGTTGGACGACGCGTACCAGGTGAGGTGGACGATGGTCGCTGGACACGTCGTCTTCGTGGCACAGCCCTAACGGCGTTCAAGTGACGACGTCCAGGGTGAGGAACAATAAAACTCCAACTTATGCAGGAATACAACGCAACTTCCCCACATTGGCGCACGGTTTTTGCTGGGCGCACGACCCTGTTGCGAACCGACCCAGAGAGCGGTGGGCCGCGATGCAACTGGCGGCCTGAAATTCAAGCCACCGGTTAGACAACCCGGCCTCGCTAACGTTACGTTGCCAGAACCCAGGAGCCCATGCCCGTACATTTGGAGACGTGCATGGCCCCCCCACCGGAGTTCGCACCATCCATCACGAGGTAACCGCATGCACGACCTGATTCAATCCACGCCCAGCGGAACGACCACTCGCGGGGTGCTCGACGCCCCTCTCACGCCCGCAACACGCCTGCCCTACACCGTTGTGCGCGGCGCGGAGGCTGGGCCGACCCTGCTGGTGACCGCAGGCGTTCATGGCGCAGAGTACGCCAGCATGGACGCGGCCTACCGGCTCGCCGACACGGATCCAGGCACCCTGCACGGCACGCTGGTGGTGCTGCCCATCGTCAATCCCAGCGCCTTCTGGCAGCGCAGCATCTACGTCAATCCCATCGACGGGCGTAACCTGAACCGCCTGTTTCCGGGTCGGATCCGGGGGACGTATGCGGAACAACTCGCCGCCTGGCTCCACGAGGAGTTCCTGTCACGCGCAGACGCCCTGATCGACCTGCACGGGGGGGATCTCGTGGAAGCCCTGGAGCCCTTCTCAATCTACACGCGTGGCCACGAGCCGTCACGGCAGCTGGCCCTCGCGGTCGGGCTGCCACACCTGATCGCCAGCGAGAGCCGCGGTATGACGTACGAGGTCACCCGAACGCACGGGATCCCTGCCGTCATCGCTGAGGCGAGCGGCCAGGGCCTGCGCGGCGCGTCGGAAGTCTCACTGCTGGTGGAGGGCGTGGGACACGCGATGCGGCACCTTGGCATGGTGCCGGGTGACCCCGAGCCGTCGACCGTCACCGAACACGACGCCCTGGCCTGGCTCACGGCGCCCGCCAGCGGCCTGTGGCATCCGGGTGTCGCGGCCGGCGACGTGGTCGTGCCGGGGCAGGAAGTCGGGACATTACGAGACATGACCGGACAGGAGCCCCGACCATTTCACGCCCCAGCGGGCGGGATCGTCCTGTTCATCGTGACCAGCCTCGCCATGAACGAGGGGGATCCCTTGATCGGCATCGGTGTTCCGGCCTCCCAAACCACCGAGACGCCTGCCGATGAAAACGGCCAGGCCCCGGAGGCGTGAGATCGCGCGGTGGAGCATGACGCGCCGGGCCCGACATGTGCGGAGCTGAAGGCATCGGTGCGGCGTGAGGTGAACTGCCGGCCATGACGAGAATGGCTTCAAGTGAAGCGCATGACGACGCTGTGTGCCGTTCTGGTCGCCGTGCCGCCGCTTGGTTCAGAGGGTCACTCGCCGCGCTGTGAAATACACCAGTGACTCGTCCCTGAAGGTTCGGTGCTCAGGTAGGTTGTGGTCTACTCCGAAGGCCAGGTGGCCCTCGTGGAACCCATGGACGGCAACAGTGTGGACGGGCCGCTCACAAACCTGCCCTGCGGCGTGCGGGAGGAGGATGTGGTGACCCTGAACGAGGCGGGTGGGAAGCTGCACATTGAGGTCGGCCGTGACGCGAACCGGACGCCTCGGAGGGTTCCCCAGGCCCGGCACGGCGCGCGAGTTGCCGCGCCGAGGCGACCCAGAGCCAACAGCACTAGACTGGACGCACGACGATTACGGTATTTGACCGCCCTCTGCCCAGTCAGCAACAAAGGAGGCCGTCCGTGCGCCAGCTGTACTGCGACCTGTTCATTACACTCGACGGCTTTGCCAAGGGCCAGCACTCCCCAGCTTTTTTTGGCCTGCTGGGCCCCGATCTCGAAACCTGGATCCAGGATGAAATGGCCCGGCCGCAGGACATCGTCATGGGGCGGGTCACCTTCGAACTGATGGCCACCATGGCCGCCTCCGGTAGCGATCCCTCGTCGCAGCAGCTCACGGATCACGCGAAGGTCGTGTTCTCGGCATCCCTGCCCGAACCCCTGGCGTGGCAGAACAGCCGGAGGATCGGCGGAGCGAACCTGTCGTCGGTCACGGCGCTGAAGGCCGAACCTGGCCCGGCCCTTCGCACGATCGGGAGCGTGTCCCTGGTACAGAGCCTGCTCGGCATGGGCGTCGTGGATCGGCTGCGGCTGATCGTCTTCCCGCTCGTGCTGGGGGACACGGGCCAGGAGCCCCTTTTTCGCGGCCTCCCGGACATGTCGCTCGACCTTCTCGACTCACGGCTCCTGGATGGTCGGCTCCAGGTGCTCGACTACCGTCCACACCTCCTCCCCCGATCCTAGAGGCACGGCCTGACCCGGTGGACAGACTCGCCTCCATTCACCTGTGGCCCGAACTATCCAACGCTGGAGGTCACCATGGCACCCACACCATCCTCCCAGAATGGCCCTGAACCGCAGGATGTCCCGAGCGGACGTTCCCCCACGCTTGAGCCGCTCGAGGCGCTGGTGGGCCAGTGGTTTGTGGCCATGACCCACGTGGCGCTTCCTGAAACGGTCTACGGGTACAAGACCTACGGGTGGCTGGAGGGTCGGCATTTTCTGATCGAGCGCGCCCACTTCGGCCATCCCGACGTCCCGGACAGCCTCGCCATCATCGGCGCCGACGCCTCGGGCGTGGGATTGTCTGCACGCTATTTCGACTCGCGTGGCGTGGAGCGGGAGCTCAAGATGACGCTGGGCGGGGGGAAGTGGACGATGTGGCGGGACGCCCCTGGGTTCTTTCAACGCTTCACAGGCACGTTTGGTGAGGACGGCACGACCATAGACGTTGTGGGAGAGCTCTCGAAGGACGGGGTGACCTGGGCACCAGACTTCACGCATACCTATTCCAGGGGCAAAGCGGAGTGATGGTGGCCAACGCACCGACCAAGATCCGCCGCACCGCCTCCACGTGCGCTCCGCATGGTCGGCTCAGTTCCCAGCCCGCTACCGGCCAGCAGCCCATCGCCCGCCGTGCCGGTCGCTGAGCGACCGGCACGGCGGGCGGTGTTCGAGGCAGCGAGGAAGGTTCCGCATTCGCGTCTCGCTCCTTCCCGTGGTGAACGACCCGCTCCCCTGGCGAGACACAGGGAACGTCCTAGCGGAACCTTGGATGCCATCGGATATCTGTTCTTTGCCCTGCCCTATTCGTTCCCCTTCATTGGGAGTGGAGCCTTTCTTCACGTGAGACGGAACGTGTGGTGGCGCGCCTACACTCAGCCATGGATGCAGCCGAGCTCGAGCACTGGCAGTCCTCCCTCCCCACCGACCGGGATGAATTGGGCGTCATGCTCGAACAGTTGCAGACCGACTGGATGGAGGCTCAGGCGGCGTTGATCCCCGCCGTCAAGCTGGGCAACGGCTACCTGATTCAGCAGGTCGTCACAACGCTTGCCCAGCAGATCCAGATCATCGAGGCTGTGCTGGTTCATGCGGAGTGACGTCCCGCAGAGGCAGCTCACCGTGGTGCAGGCATGTCCCTGAGCAGGTCGACGCCCTGGCCGACCCGCCGTGCCAGATCCCGGGCGACCGCCAGATGCCAGGGCCGTACCGGGCGGGTGACCAGGAAGGTGACCGTTTCGTTGACGATACGGCCGATCGACACGGGCTGCGCGGCGACGTAATGAATGAACGCGTGCAGGCGCTGGACATCATGGGCATTCAAGCTGCCATCGGTGGCACCTTGGTGAAAGGCGTCCAGCAGAGCGTAGGCCTGCCGATCCATACGTGAAGTTTAATGGCAGATAAAGGGTGACACCGTGGTGCCCACTGCCCTGACCGATGTCGGGAGGAGGGCGAGTGAGTGGGTACACGCTAGGGCGTGTGCCCACGGCACGAGGGTCGGTACGCTGAGGCGTGCTGGAACCTGTCCAACATCCCGTCATCGCACAGCTCCAAGCTGAGCTTGCCTCCTACCCACGCCGGCACGGCTACTACCAGCTGGAGCTCGTCGCCATCCTGCGTTTGAGACAAGCAGGCGCCACCCAGGACGAGATCCTCAATCGGTTGTACAAGCGTTGGGCCGCCCATGATGCCGACGCTGCTTACCGCCTCGCCGCCCAGCCGATCCGGCCGCCCGTACTGGCCGAGCCCAGCCCGTCCTGGGACGACTACGAGTACGACAGCCAGGACGCGCATGAAGCGCTGGCGTATGAGCTCAAGGGCGGCTCGGGCATCGGGCACACCACAGACACCATCCCGCAGGGGAAAGCGAACGAGTTGGCATCACGCTTCTTCGCACTCTTCCACGCTCCCCGAGCGTACCGGGGACTGGGTCTTGGGGATCCGTTCTATGTCTTCGAGCAGGGCGTGGTGCTGCTCGATATTGAGCACGCCGGCTGCTTCCTGATCATCGAAGGCGACTGACCGGTCTCGCCCACTCCATGGCAACCGCCAACGTCACCAACGCCAGGAAGTGCTCCTGGCGCTCGTCATACCGGGTTGCGACACGACGAAAGCGCTTCAACTTGACGATGGCACGTTCCACCCGGTTCCGCTCACGGTCATACCTGCTCTGACGTCGTTGATCCCGCTTGGGTGGAACGACCGCCCGAATCCCTCGACGCCGCAGTTCCTTGCGGGTAACTCCGTTGCTGTAACCGCGGTCACCCACGAGCTGTTTCGGTCGCGATTTTGGCTGACCGGGGCCGCCACGCTTGACCCGCCCTGCGCTGAGTAGGGGCACCAAGCCGAGCATCTCGTGACGCTCTCCACCGGTCAGGAACACCGCCAGGGGTTTGCCGTTCCCTTCGCACTTGACGTGCAACTTGGTGCTGAAGCCTCCACGGGAACGGCCGAGCGCCTCGTGCTGCTGGCCTCCCTGTGCGCCGGCTGCATGGTGGTGCGTGCGGATGACGGTGTTGTCGATGAACTGCGTCTCCCAGTCGATGTGACCACGCCTGTGGGCGAGCTGTTGGAGGCGTTCGGGAACATGCTGCCAAACGCCCTGGCTGCTCCAGCGGTAGAAGCGGGTGGCAACGGAGCTCCAGTTGCCGGAGACGGGTGGGAGGTCACGCCAGGGTGCGCCCGTGCGGAGGAGCCAGAGAACAGCATTGAGAAAGGTGCGATCGTCGAGCCGGGGACGCCCTCCGAAGCTGCGTGCTTGGGGGAGATGGGGTTGGAAGGCGTTCCCTGCTCGTTGGTGAGTTTGTGGCGGTGAAGGGCACTCAAAGCCTGTCAGGCTACCGAATGCCCATGAGCACACCCCTAGTCGACGATACGGAAGATCTCGCGACTTCCGGCCAGCACTAACGGCGTGAAGCGGGCATACAGCGGGCTCCACGCTGGGTTCCCTACCTCCGCCCGGTACTGCGTTTCGAGGTCGGCCATGTCGGCCACCGTGATCTCCAGCACCATCGTGTAGAAGGATCCCGTGACGTCTGCCAGGATGCGGGCGCTGCCCTCAGGGGAGAGGGCCGCCATCTCCTTGAGGAGGGGAAGGGCTTCTTTGGCCTTGCCGAAGTGGAGCTGGAAGATGTTGCGGACAACGATCATCTCAAGCCTCCTTCCGGCCACCTGGCATCGGTGTGACGCGCTTGAGCCGGTACCGTCAGCGTACACTGTTGTCCCGCGTACAAGTTTGACTTCAGTGCATCTCAGGGAATGCCAACTGAGGAGGGCGGCGGCCATCCCGCCTGCGGTCGGCCGGACTGCACCGCCCTCGCTCACGCTGGGAACGGGTCGATGTTCTGGTACGGAGGAGGGAGCGCGATGTAGGGAAGCACCCGGCACAGTCAAAAATCTGTGCCCCGCCAGTTCACTACCCATCTCACACCAAGCCGGCAGCGGTCTTCTTCCAGTGCCGGAAATGACGTCTGGCCCGGCATTAGAACGGCGTGCCGGGCCTGTTCAGGCATCCTGCAGCCACGTCAGCAGCTCCTCGAATGGCTTCGCGCGGCTGATCAGCCAGCCCTGCAGCGCGCCGACCCCCAGGTCGCGCAGGTGCGCCGCCTGGGCCGGCGTTTCCACTCCTTCGGCGGTCAGGGTCAGGTGCAGCGCTCCGGCCAGTCCTACCAGTGCTCGAATAATCTGGGCGTCCACACCGTCCGGCTCGTCGTTGAGCAGCGTGACGAAACTGCGGTCGATCTTGAGTTCCTGCACCGGCAGCCACTTGAGGTAACTCAGCGAGCTGTAGCCGGTGCCGAAATCATCGATGCTCAGCCGCACACCCAGGTCATGCAGAACCGCGAGCCGCCCCGCCGCATCGGCGTCCATCAAAATGCCCTCAGTCAGTTCGAGGGTCAGCAGGTGTGCCGGACAGTTCGCCGTCTCCAGCGCATGCTGCAGGGCCGCCCTCAGATTGAGGTGATGGAATTGCCGGGCGCTCAGGTTGACACTCATGCGCAGGCCGGGCGTGACGGCCTGGAGCCGCACGGCGTCCTGACACGCCTGGTGCAGCACCCATTCGCCGATGCTGGCAATCAGGCCGCTTTCTTCAGCCACCGGAATCAGTTCCGCCGTTGACACCGGACCCAAATCAGGGCTGTCCCATCTCAGCAGGGCTTCCACCCCGGTGGGCCGGCCCGTGGCCGCGTCGACGATGGGTTGATAGTGCAGGGACAGCTCCGAACGCTCGAGGGCCCGGTGGAGAGCGGCCTCCAGGGCCACGCCGCGCGCCGCCGGCGCGTCCACCACCACATCACAGAACGCCCAGCCCTGGTGTCGCCGCTTGGCCTGGTACATCCCGATGTCAGCCAGGCGCAACAACTCGCCCGGCTGCGCCGTATCTTCCGGAAACACCGCCAGACCCAGGCTGCCACGCACGAAGAGTTCGTGACCGGCCACCAGGAACGGCGCAGCGAAGGCCTCCAACACCGCTTCAGCCAGCGCAGCGATCTCGGCGCGGCGCCGCTGCGGTGTGAAGATGAGCGTGAATTCGTCGCCACCCATGCGAGCGACGCTGCCTCGGCCTTCCAGGACCGTCTGCAGCCTGCGCGCGATCAGTTGCAGCAGTTCATCCCCAGCCGCGTGGCCCAGCGAATCGTTGACCACCTTGAAGCGGTCGATGTCCAGCAGACCGACGGCCACCACCTGTGTGGGGGGACAGCTGGTGAGGGCGGCCTCGAGTTGCTCGGCGAACCTCGAGCGGTTGGGAAGCCCGGTCAGATGGTCGTGTCGCGCCTGACGCTGTATCTCGTCGAGCGCGTGATGGCGTTCGAGAATCACGGCCGCGAGCCGCGCGGTGTCTTCCAGCAGCGCCACGTCCTCGGGCGTGGCCCAGCGGGGCTCAGACGCGTAGACCGCGAAGGTGCCCAGCACAGCCCGCTGCTGGCTGAGGATCGGGGTGCTCCAGCAGGCCAGCAGACCGTTGGGCAAGGCCAGGTGCCGGTAGGCCTCCCAGTGCCGATCACTCCGGATGTCCCCCACCACCACCGAGCGCTGCTGAAAGGCCGCCGCGCCACAGGAGCCGGCCACCGGACCGATTTCCAGCCCCTCGGTGCCCTGGAGGTAGGGCAGCGGCAGTCTGGACGGCGCACCCTGATAGAGCCGGTTCCCGCGCAGCAGGTGCAGACTGCCCGTCATGTCGCCCAACTGCCGCTCGATCAGCTGCACGAGCGCTTCCAGAATCTCCGGAAGGGGCCGGCTGGCCGCGCTCATTTCCAGCACCGCCCGGCGGTCATGCTCCAGTTGGAGCTGCTGTCGCGCGCGGGTCACGTCGCGCAGCACGCCGATCCAGTGGGTCAGCCGGCCGACGTCATCAACGACTGGTGTCAGGGCCAAGTCGATCCACAGGGGCCGGCCGAACCTGGCGGCGGCGAGGTAGGTCTCGTTGACCTGTTGACCGGCCGCCAGAGCCGCCACAATCCGCTGCACGGCCAGCGGATCACTGCCTGGGCCAATCAACAGGCTCTGGCGTTGACCGCTGAGCTCGTGGGCCTGGTACCCGCTCAGGTGGGTAAACCCGTGGTTGACGTACAGCACCGGGGCGTCCTCACCCGGTTGCTCCGGTGCGGTACTGATCACCACAGCGTCACTGGCGTGCAGGACGGCAGACTCGAGCACCCGCAGGCGCTCGTCCCGGGCCCGCCGCTCACCAATTTCACGGCTGAGGGTCAGCACGTACTGCACGTGACCGTCACGGCCCGCCACCGGGGTGGCCCGCGTTTCCATCCACGCGGGTGGCTGCCCAGGTTCGATCCGGCGCCACTCGGCCTGTCCCATCTCGCCGTGCAGCGCGCGGGCATGCACCTCGCGCCTGAACACGTCGCGGTCGTCCGGGTGGATGATGTCGTAGCCGCTGCGCCCGCGCAGGTCGGCCAGGTCATCGCCCGCGGCGCGGATGGACGGACGGTTGGTGTACAGGATGATGCCGTCGGGCGCATGCAGGGTCACGACTTCCTGCAGATGCTGAACGACCAACTGCATGAGCCGCTCATCCTTGTGCAGGGCCGTAATGTCGCGAACAAATCCCAGCGTGCCGCTCCGCGCTCCCTGTGCGTCATAGGTGGCACTCACGTGAATTTCGACGCGCAACGTCCGTCCGTCTGGCAGCACCTGCTGAACCTGCCCGGACCAGCTTCGGCCGGCCTGCAGCGCAGCGGCGGAAGCGGCATCATCGTCCGGGTCAAGCCACTCGTAGGTGAACAGTGACGACCCGGGCTGCCCGAGGACGGTGAGATCCACGCCGTACAGGTCACGGGCGGCGCGGTTGATGTAGACCACCCGCGCCGCGTTGTCGAAGGCCAGGAGCGGCAGGCCGCTGTCCTCGAAGCCCTGCAGGAGTTGGCGCTGGCGGGTGGCCGCGGCCTCCGTCTCGTATTCGTCAGTCATCAAGGCCGCCCGGCCATCTGAACGCGAGGCATGCTGGGCGCCCGGAGGCCACCCATGTGGTTCCTGCCTGACAGGACGCCAGACCCATCCGTCCAGACGTGATCCAGTGACTGCGGGCCGGAAAGTGCCGTTCCCCCGTCACCTTCCCCATACGGTTGAGAACAGGGCGCGGAAGCAGGGTGGTGCGGGCCTCTCTCTCGGGTGGTGCTCGACCCGCCTTCTCATGCCAAGATCCTGCGCACACCATCCAGGCGGCAGGCGCGTGAATTCGCTGAACGACCGGAAGGCTCACCGGTACGGGACACTGCCCATGACGACGTCGATGCCCGTTCATCGGCCTGGCCATCTCAGTGTTGCGGCCCGGCCGGATGTGACTCGGGGCTCGACCACACGACATGGCGCATGGGCACAGTGTACGGGGCAGGTGGCCGAACCACCCTGGCACATTCAGCGAAGTACTGGAAGCCAGTGTGCTGGTCAGGAGTGATCCGGGGTTCGCGGAGGGTGGCGCACCTACTGATCTGAGCGTAAGTCTGTAGCGGCCAGATCGTCAGAGGGCTCGGATATTCGACTTCTGGTTAGTAAACGGCTTCGGTCTATCGGAGGTTCGCTCTGGATGCCCTCCCACTATGAGTCAAGGCACGGATCAGTAGTGTCATCGCCCCGGAGGTGAGCACCCGCTCGACAGCTCGCGCGGCACGCTGCCACGAGGCGGCGGAAATGCTCAGCGATCGGGTTCAAACCACGCGGTCGCAAAGCCGGGGGGACGCACGCGCATGTACCGTTCCCAGTGCGGCGCCCAGGTTGCGGCGTCGGTGCGGGGCAGGCCGGTCGACAGCAGGCGGTACAGGGCGTAGCCAAGCAGTTCGAAGCTGCGGGCGAGTTCGGCATGGATGCCGGCATGCAGGCGCCAATGGTCGCCAGCGGTGACGAGCCGGAAGCCTCGTCGGGCACTGGCATCCGGCGCCATACTCGCGGCAACCTTCAGTTCGAGTGCGGCCCAGCGGTCTTCCGGGCTGTGGGATTCTCCCGCTGAACTCCAGGGCGACCGGTGCTGGGCCGCAGGACTCACGAGGTCGTCGAGGACGTCCAACGCGTCGCGCAGCCAGCGGCCGCCCCGCAGGTAGCCCTGGCCCCACCGTCCATCCTCGACGCGAAGGAAGGAGGGGGGGTAGAGTTCGGCGACCGCGTCGGCCAGTCGGGTCAGGTTCCCGCCGACACTGGCGGCCTCGCGCACTGAGGGCAGGGCGCCGCGTGCCTGCAGGGTGGCCAACGCCCAGGCGAGCTTCAGCATGCGCTCGGTGCCGCCGGCAAGATCCGTCATGAACAGGAAGCGGTCTGTGGGAGCCGCGTAGGTCTCCTGTGCAAGCGCCGCGATGCCCCGGTCGAGCAGCGCGGCGCCACGTTCCATTTCCTGGTGGACGCCGGACGCCCGGCGCTCCTGCGCCCCGATCTGAACCATGGCTCAGAGTAGCCCAGCACACCCCCAACCGGGGGCAGGTCGGAGCCTGCGTACCCCCGGATGATGAAGGCGTACAGCCCGTGTGGCACTGGCTCAACGGCTGGTCGGGAGGGACATGTCCTGCCCGTCCTGCCAGGAACGACCAGCTCGATAGGCGACAGCCTCCGACCTGCGACGGGTCGCAGCCCAGGGCCACTCGGACGCCCTGGTCGGAAGGTCAGGTTGATCGTGACTAATCGGCCGGCTCCGGTGACATCTCTCCCTGAACCTGCGGTCTGAAGGACGAGGGTGGAGCTGTGTCGCCAACGGGAGCGGACAGCGTTGTGCACTGGCATACAGACGGAGGCGGGTTAGCGAGTGGACACTCACTTATATGGCGCGCCCCCGGCAGATCACCGACGAGCAGATTGTGCGTGCCGCGCATGAAGCCTTTCTGGAGCAGGGCTTCGGGGCGACCACCGCCGAGATCGCCCGGCGGGCCGGCGTGTCCGAGGGCACCCTCTTCAAACGCTACGCCAGCAAGGAGGAGCTGTTCGAGGCCGCGCTGGGCCTGCGCGAGTACGGGCAGTGGCGGCAGCAGTTGCACTCCCAGGTGGGCCTCGGCGAGGTGAGGCGCAACCTGGAAAGCGCCGCGCTGGCCATCCTGGTGGAATCCAGTTCCGTCGTGCCGAAGCTGATGGCCATGTTCTCGCGGGGGCACGATCCGAGCCACAATCCCCTGCTGGGCCGCCTGGACGACCCGGTGCGGCGCGACGCCGAGGCGCTGGCGGCCTACCTGCAGGCCGAGACCTCGCTGGGGCGACTGCGGCCGCTGGACACCGAGGTCACGGCGCTGACGATCATGGGCGCCCTGACGCATTACATCCACCGGGAGCACATGATGCCCGCGCAGGGCCGTCGAGCCATCGACGCCGGTCGACTGGTGCGCAGCCTGTTCGACGTGCTGTGGCCGGGGTTGTCCCCGTAGCGGGAGGTTTAGTAAGTAAGTGATCACTCGATTATTCGACGTTCAACGCTCACGTTCGTTGGCTCCTCCCGAGGTTCCGTGCATGTCCCACAGTCCCCTCCACCGCGTTCACACGCTCCTGCTGACCGCCCTGCTGGGCGGCGGAGCCGTGGCGCAGACCTCCGCTCCTCCCCCACCCGCGGCCGCGAGCGCTCCGCTGGCCGACACCACGGCCTCCCTGCTGACGGCGCTGCGCGCCTCGCCGGACTGGCGCTCGGCCGACCTGACCTACCGCGCCGCACAGCTCACCCTGGAGAGCGCCCGCACCCGCGCGGGCCTGAGCGTGAGTGCCGGCGCGAGCGCCTCCCTCACCAAGGTGCCCTGGGAGACGGGCGACTGGAATGGTGCGGCCACCGTCACCGTAAGCGCCGGCCTGAGCGTGCTGCCCTGGTCGGCGGTCCAGGAAGGCGTTCGGAGCGCGCAGCGGGCCCTGGACAGCGCGGCCATTGCGCTGCGCTCCTCACGGGCCAGCCTGACGGCGCAGCTGCTCCAGGCCTACTCTGGCGCCCGCAGCGCCGCCGCGCAGCAGGCCCTCGCGGACGCGCAGGTGGCGCTGGCCACCCGGCAGCTGGCCGTCGCCCGCGACCGGCGGGCGCAGGGCCTGCTCTCCGCCGAGGGCGACCTGGCCGCGCAGGTCGCCCTTGAGAATGCCCAGGCCACCCAGGGCAGGGCCGCCCACGCCGCCGCCCAGGCGGCCCGAACCCTGACCCGGCTGCTCGGGCGGGCGGTGACGCTCCCCACCTCTGCGGGCGCGTTCGACGCCCTGCCGGCCGTCACGGACACCGGCACCGTCGAGGAACTCGTCGCCCGCGCCCTGCGGGGCCGGCCGGAGGTGGCCCGCGCCCGCGCCGCTCTGGCCGACGCGCAGGCTGGCGTGCAGGCCGCGCAGCTCGATGCCAGCCTGCCGGACGTGACGGCCAGCGCCATCTACGGCCAGCTGGCCGACGCCCAGGGAAACCCCGGGAAGACCCTGAGCGGCACCCTGAATCTGAAGGCGGGCACCCTCGGCGTGCAGGCCAGCATTCCCACCCGTGATACCAGCGCCATCCCCAGCGGCCTGTCCCTGTCCCTCAGCGCCAGCATCCCGCTGCTGGGCAGTCCGGCCGGCACGGCGCTGCGGCAGGCCCAGCTGGGTCAGGCGCAGGCGCAGCTGGCCCTGGACAGCGCGTCGCAGGCCGTCGAGCTCGATGTGCGCTCCCGCTTCGAAACCCTCCAGGACGAGCGAGCGGCCCTCATCGCGGCGCAGACCGCAGAGCGCCAGGCCCTCACCGCGCTCGAGTCGGCCCGCGCCCGCGTGGCTGCTGGACTCGCCACCGCCCTTGACCTCACGCAGGCCGACCTCACGGCGCAGCAGGCCACGCTGGCCCTGAGCACCCAGCAGGACGCCGTGGGGCTCGCCGCCCTGCAACTCTCGCTCGCCACCACCGACCTCGACCCCATTCTCCTGACCTCCGGAGGCACGCCATGATCACCCTGCTGCGCCCGACCCTGCTCCTGCTGCTCGCCACTGCCACGGGCGCGGCCGCGCAGGCCACGCCCCTGACGCTCGCGGGCGCCGTCACGCGCGCCCTGGCGAGCGGAACCGACATCACGACCGCCCGCGCCAACCTGCAAAAAGCCCAGGCGGCCGTGCGCGCCGCGCGCGCCGATCCCACCAGCCCCATCACGGCCCTCACGCAGGCGGATCAGGACGCCGCCGCGCAGGCCGCGACGCTGGACGCCACCAAACTCAGCGTCACCCAGACGGTGGTCGCGCAGTACCTCAGTGCCTATGAGACGGGCCAGAAGGCCCAGGTGAGTACCGCGCAGGTGGCCCTGGACGACCGGCAGCTGAAGATCGCGCAGGCCCGACTCGCGGCGCGGGTTGCCACGGCGCTCGACGTGAGCCGGGCGCAGAACACCCTCAATTCTGACCGGCAGGACCTCACCAACGCGCTGGCGCAGGTGCCGGTGCTCGAGGCGCAGCTGGCCCGCAGCCTCAATCTGCCCGCTGGAACCGACCTGACGCTGAGCGCGCCGCCCGCCCCTCCCAAACTCAGCGTGGGCCTGGCAGCGCTGCAGGATGGGCTGGAGAAGCGGCTGCCTACCCTGGTACAGGCGTCCAACGGCGCCGCCTTCGCGGCCCTGCAGGTCAAGCTGGCGGACAACGACTACACGCCCACCCGCACCCTGGACGACGCGAAGACGGCCCTGGCAAACGCGCAGCGCGGCCTCGACGACGGCTCACGTGCCGCCGCGACCGGCGTGCGGGACGCCTACCGGGCCGCGCAGGACGCACAGCAGCGGGTGGGCATCGCACAGGAGGCGCTCACCAACGCGCAGACGGCGCTGTCGAATGCGCAGGCGAAACTCAGGGCCGGCACGGCCGCCGCCGTGGACGTGCAGGCCGCGCAGGTGCAGGCGCAGCAGGCCGCCCTGGGCGTCACGCAGGCGCAAGGCGGCGTGTGGAAGGCCCTGGCAGCCGTGGGGGCCGCGTCCGGTCTGGACGTGACGGGGCTGGTCAAGTGAGCATGGCGCGCCCGCTCCTGTCCGGCGTGCTGGTCGCGAGCGCCCTGTTGGCGGGCTGCGCGCCGCGGGGGGGTAAGGCAGTCACGCCGGCGAACAACCTGGACGCCGCGCCGGCCAAGACCACCACGCTCGACGTGACGGCGGTGAGGGGCCAGGCCGGTACCCTCACCGTGCAGCGCACCGCGACCGCCACCATCGAGGCGCAGCGCGACTCGCAGGTCGCCGCGAAGACGGGCGGTACTGTCCAGGCTGTGCCGGTGCGCGAGGGCCAGCACGTCAGCGCCGGTCAGGTGGTGGTGCAGCTCGACGACACGCAGGCGCGCCAGGCCCTGCAGACCGCGCGGCTGCAGCTCCAGCAGGCGCAGATCACCCTCGACCAGACACGCACGACGTCCGGGCAGGCGACCTCGGCGCTGCAGGCGGCCGTGACGTCCGCGCAGGCCACGCTGGCGCAGGCGCAGAGTGGCGCCCAGAGCGCCGAGTCGCTGTACCGGCTCGGCGGCATCAGCCTCGCGGACGTGCAGGCAGCCCGCGCGCAACTCGCCCAGGCGCAGAGCGGGCTGGCCCAGGCCCGCAATACCTTGTCTCAGAACGGGCGCAGCGCCCAGAGCAGCGTGCCGCTCCAGGAGGCGAACCGGCAGAGTGCGCAGGCGGCGGTGTCCCAGGCCGAGGAGAACCTCACCCGCACGGCCGTACGGGCCCCCTTCGCCGGAACCGTCGCGACCATCGCGGTGGAGGTCGGGGAGTTCGCCGCGCAGGGCTCGGCGGTGTTCCGGCTGGTCGATCCGGGGTCGATCCGTGCGAAGTTCAGTGTGCCCAGCGGCGACGCGCCGGCCCTGGCCGACGGCACCCGCCTGAACCTCAGCTACGGCGGCGTGAATTACGTCGCGGTGGTCAGCGGGTCGCCGGGCATCGCCGGAAGCAACCGGCTCGTGCCGGTCACGGCGCGCGTGGAGGGCGGCGACAAGCTCCCGGTCGGCGCGACCGCCCAGGCGAGGTACCGCAACACGCTGGGGAGCGGCGTGCTGCTCCCCAGCGGCGCCGTGCAGGTCGAGGGCGGACAGAACACCGTGTACGTGGCCGCGCAGGGCAAGGCCGTGCAGACGCCGGTGACCGTCGTCGCCGAGAGTGGCGGGCAGGTCGCGGTCAGTGGCATCGCCCCCGGCACCCAGGTCATCACGCCGGTGCCCGCCAGCCTGCAAGGCGGCGCGGCCGTGAGGGTCACCTCTGGCGGAACAGCCACGCCATGAGCACACACGACAACGAGGAATTCAAGTCGCGTCCCGGCGCCACGCTGCCGGACGGCACGCCGGAACCCACCATCCATCCGCTGGTGCGCTTCAGCGTCAAGAATTACGTGTTCTCCATCGGGATCTTCGTGATGGTCGTGCTGGCCGGTCTGGTCACGACCTTCCGGCTGGGCGTGGAACTGCTGCCGAATTTCGAGGTGCCGATCCTGGCCGTGAGCACGTCCTACCCCGGCGCGAACCCGGATCAGGTCGACCGCGAGGTCAGCCGCAAGATCGAGGACGCCGTGAGCACCCTGGCGGGCGTGACGGACATCAATACGACCTCGGTGAGCAACCAGTCGGCCGTGGTGATCACCTTTAACGACGGCACGAACATCGACTCCGCCGCGAACTCGGTGTCGCAGGCGGTCGCGGCCATCCGCGCCACCCTGCCCGACGGCAGCGACGCGCCGGTCGTGCAGAAGTTCGACCCGAACGCCACCCCGATCCTGACGCTGGCCCTGCTGGGCGGAAGCGCGCCCCCGGCCGAAGTGACCACCTACGCCGAGGACGTCCTCGTACCGCGCCTGGAACGCGTGGACGGCGTGGCGGACGTCAGCGTGAGTGGCGGCCCGGCCCGCAAGGTGCAGGTGCTGCTCGACCCCTCGCGGCTGCAGGCCTACAACCTCTCGCCGGGCCGGATCACGCAGGCGATCGGGGCGAGCGCCCTGGACCTGCCCGCCGGCACGGTCGCCACCGGCGGCGTGCAGACGCAGTTCTCGACGCGCAACACCCCGAGGAGCGCGGCGGACGTCGCGCGGATCACGGTCGATGCCCAGACGGGCCTGCAGGTGTCGGACGTGGCCAGCGTGCGCGACGGCGCGGCCGACGCGACCAGCCTGGCGCGCGTGAACGGTCAGCCGGCCGTGCTGCTCAGCGTGCGCAAGGGCAGCGGCACGAACTCGGTGAAGGTCACGGACAACGTGCGGGCCGCCATGCAGGCCGAGCCGCTCCCGAAGGGCTACGCGCTCTCGCTCGCGAGCGACACCACCCGTGAAACGCGCGCGACGGTGCGCGACACCTTCAAGGAGTTCCTGATCGCCATCGCGGCGGTCGGCGTGATCGTGCTGCTGTTCCTCGGCCGCCTGAATACGGTGTTCGCCGTGATCCTGGCGATTCCGATCTCGATCAGCGCCGCGCCGCTGCTGTTCGGCATCACGGGCTTTACCTTCAACATCATCTCGCTGCTGGCGATCATCGTGGCGATCGGGATCGTGGTGGACGATTCGATCGTGGTCGCGGAGAACGTGCAGCGTTACCGAAGCCTGGGCTACTCGCGCCTGCGCAGCGTCCTGCTGGGCGGCAGCGAGGTCTTCTCGGCCGTGACCGCCGCGAGCTTCTCGCTGCTCGCCGTGCTGATTCCCCTGAGCCTGATGCCCGGCATTCTGGGGCAGTTCTTCAGCCAGTTCGGGCTGGGCATCGCGGCGGCCATCGTGCTGTCGTGGCTGGAGAGCCTGCTGTTCCTGACGGTTCGCATGGCCTACACCCGCGATCTGGAACCGCTCACATGGGCGGACGTGCCGCGCGTGCTGGGGCGCTTCCCGGCCCTGCTGCGGAGCGCCCTGACCGGCGTGAAGACGGTGCCGGGCGTGGCCTGGCTGGCCGTGACGGGCGCGCTGGTGAGCGTGATCCTTTCACGCACGGCCCTGCCGAAACCGGCGGCCCTGCTGATCGCGGTGGTCTTCGCCCCGCTGATCCTGGCCGCCGTGCGCTACGTGATCACCAGCGTGGTCGCGGTGCTCGAGGCGATCACCGACACCCTGCACGGTCTGACCAACCGCGCGGTGCAGGGGGTCGCGCGGGCGTATGCCCGGGGCCTGAACCGCGCCCTGACCCGCCCGTGGACCGTGATGGTGGTGGCGCTGCTGTTCCTGCTGAGTGCGCCGCTGGCCATGCGTGGCGTGGGCTTCGCGTTCACGCCCAAGAGTGACAGCGGCATCGTCACGGTGGCCCTGACCTTGCCGGTCGGAACGGATCTGGAGACCACCAACCGCGTGACGCGCCGCCTGGAGGACGCGCTGCTGGCCCGGCCCGAGGTGCGGCTGCTGGAAACCAGCGTCGGTGCCAGCGGACAGCTGGGCGGCGCGAACGCCAACGAGAGCAGCCTGACGGCCACCCTGGTGGACAAGGGCCAGCGCGCGCCCATCGACGAACTGATCGAGGGCTATACCCGGACGCTCACGCCCATCGGGGCGGCGCTGCCGGGATCGGAACTGCGGGTCGGGACGCAGCAGCAGGGACCGGCGGGCAACTCGGACATCTCGCTCGCGCTCGCCGCGCCGAACCAGGCCACCCTGATCGAGCGCAACCGGCAGGTCGTGCAGCTGCTGTCCCGCGATCCGAACCTGCGTACGGTGCAGAGCAGCCTCAGCGCCACCCGGCAGGAGCGCACCTTCGTGCCGGACACCACGAAACTCGCCGGCACCGGCCTGAGTGCCAGCGACGTCGCGCAGGCGCTGCGCACGTACAACGACGGCACGACGGCGGGCAGCGTGCGCGACGGAGACCGCAGCATCGACATCGTGGTGCGGCTCGATCCGTCGCGCATCCGGGACGAGCAGAGTCTGCTGTCGCAGACCATCTACTCCAGCGCGCTGAACGCCAACCTGACGCTGGCGCAGCTCGGCAGCTTCAGCGTGTCGCAGGCCCCCGCCACCCTGACGCGGCTGAACAAGGCCTACACGGCGACCCTGAACCTCAACGTGGTCAAGGGCGGCCCGAATGCCTTCGCATACCAGCGGGAGATCATCCAGCGCGTGCAGGACGCCGGGTTGCTCCGGGACGGGGTGACGCTCGGGAATGCCAGTTCCTTCGGCAGTGCGGGCCTGACCAGCGACCTGGTGTTCTACGGGCCGGTGCTGATGGTGGTCGCCATCCTGCTCACCTACTTGGTGCTGGGCAGCCAGTTCAACTCGTTCCGCTATCCCATCTACCTGCTGCTGCCCATTCCGCTGGCCATCGTGGGCGCGCTGTGGACGCTGCACCTGTTCGGCGTGAACCTCGACGTGATCACCGTGCTCGGCATGGTCATCCTGCTGGGGCTGTCGACCAAGAACTCGATCCTGTACCTGGAGTTCGTGACCGAGCGCGCCCGCAGCCTGCCGCTGCGGGAGGCCCTGCTGGAGGCGGCCGAGCTGCGCTTCCGCCCGATCCTGATGACGACCCTGACGGTGCTGGTGATCAGCATTCCGCTGATCCTCGGGCAGGGGGACGGCGCGGAGTTCCGCCGGGGCCTGGGCATCGTGATCCTCGGCGGCGTCATCACGTCCACGCTGCTCACGTTCTTCGTGGTGCCGAGCGTGTTCTGGCAGTTCGAGCGCCGGCGCGTGAAACCTGATGCCGCGCCCGTCGTGGAGGGCACGCCCGCGCTGGGCGATTGACGGGCGGAAGGGCGGAGCGCCTCCGCCGTACGGCCTATACCGCGACATATTGCTCTTTGCTACACTTCGAACGCAGAAATACTTTCATACTTGAGGGTATTGAGGAGGTAGAAGTATTTCAAACATGACCACATCACCGCACGCCAGTCACGACCTCCCGGCCCTGCGCCTGGGTCGGCAGATGAAACAGCTGCACAAGTACGTCTCCGGCCACATGATGAAGGCCATGCAGGAGCAGCTCCAGGGCGACGAGCTGAGTTTCAGCCAGGTCACCGCGCTGCACCAGCTGCGCGCCCACACCGCCCTGAGTATCGGTGGACTGGCCGACCTGACCGGCCTGAGCCTGCCCGCCGCCAGCCACCTGACCGACCGCCTGGTGCAGCGCGGCCTGGCCGAGCGCCGCGAGAATCCCGACGACCGCCGCGCCAAGATGCTGGCCCTCACCGCAGGCGGCCACGCCTTCCTCGACGACATGGATCGCCGCATCAACGAAACCTACCAGCAGGTCTTCGCGCGGGTCGGACAGCGCCTGATCGAGGCAGCCGCCGACAACCTGGAGGCCGTGCTGCTGGAACTCCAGGCCCAGGACACCGCCACCTCTTCCCTGCCCCGCTGCCCCGCGACCAGCCCCACGCTCCCCCCGGAGGAGACCGCATGACCCAGTCCGCACCCCCCCAGATGGCCCCCGAGGGCCGCATCAATTACGCCGACGTGCTGGACTTCCCCACCAAGCGGATCATCCTGATCGGCACGCTCCTCGGGCTGTTCCTCGCGGCGCTCGACCAGACCATCGTCTCGACGGCGCTGCCGCGCATCACCAAAGAGCTCAACGGACTGTCGCTCTACTCCTGGGTCACCACCGCGTACCTGCTCGCCAGCACCTCGATGGTGCCGATCTACGGCAAGCTCTCGGACATCTATGGGCGCAAACCGGTGCTGCTGTTCGGCATCGTGGTCTTCCTGATCGGCTCGATGCTCTGCGGCCTGTCCGGCGAGCCCTTCATGCATGACCTCTTCGGCAGCGGCATGATGCAGCTCGTCGTGTTCCGCGGCCTGCAGGGCTTCGGGGCCGCCGCGCTCACCAGCGTGGCCTTCGCCATCATCGCCGACATCTTCGCGCCGGCCGAACGCGGCCGCTACCAGGGCCTGTTCGGCGCGGTCTTCGGCCTGAGCAGCGTGATCGGCCCACTGCTCGGCGGCTTCCTGACCGACCACGTGTCGTGGCGCTGGGTGTTCTACGTGAACCTGCCCATCGGCCTGCTCGCGCTGGCCTTCATCTTCTCGAAGATGCCCCGCCTCGCCAGCGGCCTGAAGCCCAAGATCGACTACCTGGGCGCGCTGCTGATCATCGTGTTCAGCGTGCCGCTGCTGCTGGCCCTGACCTTCGGTGCGGACGGCAACTACAGCTGGACGAGCCCCACGGTGCTCGGCCTGTTTGCGTTGAGCGCCGTCGCGCTGGGCCTCTTCATCTTCGAGGAATCCCGCCACGAGAGCCCGATCCTGCCCCTGACGCTGTTCCACAACCCGACCTTCGCGTGGGGCGTGCTGGCCCGCTTCTTCATCGGCGCGGCCTTCCTGGGCGCCATCCTGTTCCTGAGCCTGTACCTCGTGAACGTGCAGGGCGTCTCGGCCACCAAGGCCGGCACCGCCACCATTCCCCTCACGGTGGGCCTGATCGTCGGGGCGATCGGCAGCGGTCAGCTCGCGTCGCGCCTCGGGTACTACAAGGTCATGATCCTGGTCGGCCTGTGCCTGATGATGGGCGGCTTCGGTCTGCTCAGCACCCTGAATGCCGATACCCCGTACGCGCGGGTCGTGATGTACATGGTCGTGCTGGGCCTGGGCCTGGGCCCCGCCCTGCCGCTCTTCAACCTCGCCATCCAGAACGCCGTGAAGCCCTGGGAGATCGGCGTGGCCACCAGCAGCGGGCAGTTCTTCCAGCAGTTCGGCAGCGTGATCGGCACCGCCGTCTTCGGCGCGATCCTCACGGCCATGCTGCCCTCGCAGATCAACACGCAGCTCGCGCCCGTCAAGGCCGCCGCCTCGCCCGCCATGCGCGCCCAGCTCGATAAGCTCAGCAGCGCTGGCAGTGGCAGCCGCAGTCCCCAGGCCACCTTCGACGTCGTCGCCGTGAAGGCGAGCAGCGCCGCCGGCATCACCAAGGGCTTCGACGGGGTGCTGGCCGCCGTGACCGGCGCGGTGAATTCCGGGAACATCGCCGCCATTCAGGGCGTCGCAGCCAGCCCGCAGATCCCGGCGCAGCTCGCCACGCAGCTCAAGGCCATTCCCGCGCAGGCCATCGCGACTCCCCAGGGCCGCTCCGGCGTGATCGCCGGCATCACCAAGGGCCTGGACACCGCCAAGGCCCAGACGATCAGCGAGACCAATACGACGCTCGACAAGGTCGCCCGCGCCATCAAGGTGGCGTTCGCGAACACCATCAGCCGTATCTACCTCGTGAGCATCGGCGTGGCCCTGCTGGCATTGCTCGCCGCGCTGCCCATGCCCAACCTGCGCCTGCCGCGCAAGGGCGAGCATCCGGGCGCCGAACCCAGCGGCTTGGCCGCCATGGAAGGCTGAGCAGCCCACCCAGTCCATCACCAGTGGCGGCCCGGACACCTCGTTCGGGCCGCCGCACCATGTCATGGGACATGGCCCGCGCACCGAATCATCTTCCGATCATGCGGCTCGGCCTACACTCGAGGGCATGAAGGCCCGCCGCGCCGCCACGCCGCTCCCGCACCGCTGGGTGCTGGCGCTGCTCACGGTGGTCGCGTCCTTCGCCTTCCTGACGCGGCAGCCAGAACCGAGCGGTGGGGGCGGTCTGCCTGCCGTCATGGGTGTCATGGCCGGCATGGCCACTCCCGAGCCGCCACGGGCGGCCCTCACGTCGTCGGCGATGGATCGAGCGCCGAAGGTGCGGGGGGACGCAACCCCACACGCGGTCAGGATGTCCGCGCCGCACGACCTGGCCCTGCTGGACACCTCTGCACCGAACGCGCCCCCGGCCTCACACGACCACGCCGCCCACTGCCCGTTCTGCTTCACGGCGGCCTTCGCGCTGGAGGCCGCCGGGGTGGCGCTGCCCTCCGTCGTCATCGGCGGGATGGAGTGGGCGGCCACGGCCTACCGGCGGCCGGTTCTGGCGGCGCCCGCGCATGCTGACGCCCGCGCGCCGCCACACAGCTGAATCCACACTCCCTCGCCTGTGGGTGAGGTCGAGTGTGCTGCCCGCGTCCCCGGAGCTGCACGAGCCGCGCTCGCTCCACGCCTGTTTCCATCCGGCCAGGAGGCCCCATGGCTTCACTCAACCCACTGCTCGCCCTATTGACCGCCGTCCTGTTCAGCGTCGCCGGCGCGCACGCCACCGTCCGTACTGACACCGGCCTGACCGAGTCTGTCGCCGGGAAATCCGAGACGTACCGCCTCAACGTCCCCACCGAGAAGGACATCGCCACCACCGGGATCCGCATGGTGATTCCGGCCGGCGTCGCCATCAGCCGCTTCCAGGTCACCCCCGGCTTCACCCGCACCGTCACGAAGAACGCCGACGGGCTCGTGACCGAGGTCGTCTGGACCGGCAGCGTCGCGCCCATGGAGTACGTCCGGTTCTTCTTCCAGGCCACCAACCCTGCGGCCGCCGGCGAACTCGTGTGGAAGATCTACCAGACCTACAGCGACGGCACGGTCGTCGCGTGGGACGACACCGATCCCGCCAAGACCCCGGCGTCTCACACCACCGTCAAGTGATCCATCCGGGGCGGGTTCCGGCCCGCCCCACGCCCTGGAGGCCCTCCATGAAATCCATCCTGTCCTTGGTGACCGCGCTGCTCCTGTCCACGGCGCTGGCCCACACTGAAGTGACCGCCATGACCCCCGCCGAGAACGCGACCGTGCACGCCCCGAAGACCGTGGCGCTGACCCTCAGCGAGCCCGTGAACCTGCGCTTCTGCACCTTCCGCGTGATGGCCATTCCTACCGGCAAGACCGCTGAGCAGGCGTCCGTCCTGGCCCTCGCCGCGAAGAACGGAGCGGCTCTGCTCGTGAACCTGCCCGCCCGCTCAACCGGCATGGCGGCCCAGGTCACCATTCCGCTGAAGGCGACGTTGGCGCCGGGCCAGTACGTCGTGGCGTGGAAGCTGCTGTCCGATGACGGTCACCCGGTGTCGGGATTCAGCACCTTCAGCGTGAAGTGAGCCCATGGCCGCGCTGCTGACCGGCCTGAGTTACGCCGGCCTGGCCCTGCTGCTGGGAAGCGCCCTGGCCCGTCGCTGGCTGACGCCGGGCCACCCGGACATCGGGCCGGGCCTGGCGGGGCTGGCGCTGCTGCTGCTCGCGTGGGCCGGGCAGGTGCTGGTGACGCTGGAGGTGCTGGGCCTGACCGGCCCCGCCGACGTGCTGGCCTACGTGACCGACACCACGACGGGCCGGGCCATGCTGACCGGCCTGCTGGGAGCCACCCTGCTGCTCGCGACCGAGGTGGCCGCGTGGCCCGCCGCCCTGTCGGTGCTGGCCGCCGGCGTGACCCTCTGGGGCGTTGCGGGGATCGGGCACGGCGACGGGCACGGCACGTGGATCCGCGCCCTGCATGCCGCCCACGCCGGAGCCATGACCGTGTGGGTCGGCGGCGTGCTGGCCCTGACGACCACCCGATCGCTCACGCCACCGCTCGCCCAGCGGTTCACACCCGCCGCGCTCGGGAGCGTCGGCGTCCTGGCCCTCACGGGCCTGCTCATGGCGACCGAACACCTGACGGTGCTGAGCGAATGGTGGAGCAGTCGGTATGGGCAGACCCTGCTCGTGAAGCTGGCACTGGTGGGCCTCGCCCTGCTGTCGGCAGTCTTCGTGCGCCGCGCCTTTGGTCGGCAGCGTGGTGTGCGCCTGCGGCTGGCACGCGAGGCGCTGATCCTCGTTGCCGTCCTGGGCGTGACCGCCGTCCTGAGCAACGCCGCGCCGCCGGGTGGGCACGGGGATCATGCCAGCGCAGCCGCCGGCCAGGACGGCGCCAGCCACAGCGGCATGGCGACACACCCCTGAGCGGGCCCACCCTGGAACGCTGGCTGGGCCATCCTGGCGTTGAAGCAGGCGGCCTGAGCGCCGCTGTGGGCTCCTTCGGGCCGGCGTCCCACATAGCCTCCGGAGCTCCGCGCCGTGGCCCACGTCCAGACGGCAACGAGTTCATGAAGTGGCCACCCGACGGCCCAGGTATGCCTGTCAGAGCGCTGTGAGACGTCCTGCACGACACTCACAGACAATCGCTGGCCAGCGCGCCACCTGCCCCTCTGGAGCCATTCATGAAGATCACAACTGCCGTCTCCGCTTTCCTCCTGACTGGCCTGCTGGCCGCGTGTGCCGGTACCAGCGGCAGTGGGGTGCCCATGCCCGGACCGGCGCCCATCACGCAACCCGTGACCACGCCCGTCATGGACGTGGCCCAGGAGCCGGTCGCGCCGCTGGCCGTTCCCGCCGAGCGCTTCGCGCAGCTGGCCGTGGTGAGCCTGCTGCCGGGCGACCGCTCCGACACGGTGGGTGCCGAGCTCAAGGGCAAGGTCATGGCATGGAACGCGGCCGGGTGCGCGACGGGCCAGATGGACGAATGCACGGCGACGGTGGGCCTGAACACGGCGCTCAGCCCGCAGCGTCTCGCGGCGCTGTCCGCGCGGAAGGTCACCACCGAGGTCAACCGGGACGCGTTCAGTGGCGGCGGCGCGCTGACCGCCACCATGGGCGGCGCCATCGGCATCTGGTCCGGTGGCGCCATCGGGATCTGGTCTGGCGGCGCCATCGGCATCTGGAGCGGCGGCACCTACAATCCGTTGCCGCAGAACAGCGCCGTGTGGACGAAGATCGGTCTTGAGAAGGCCCACACGCTCGCCCCGAAGCTGGGGGCCGGCGTCACAGTCGCGGTGATCGATACCGGCATCGACCTGAACCACCCGGCCTTCAAGGGTCTGCTGAGTGCGCCCGCGACGTGGCATGACTTCTACGCGAATGACGATCTCCCCGAGGAGGAAGGCACCCTGGGCACCGGGGCATACGGCCACGGGACGAATGTCGCGGGGATCATCTTGCAGGTCGCTCCCGCGGCAAAGGTCATGCCGCTGCGGGTGCTGGGCCCGGACGGCTCCGGCGACGTGGCCATGGTCTCGCAGGCGATCGACTGGGCCGTCTCGCACGGCGCGCAGGTGGTCAACCTGAGCCTGGGCAGCACGGAGAATTCCACCATCATCCAGGGGGCCATCGCGCGCGCCACGGCCCAGGGCGTGCTGGTCGTGTCGTCGGCCGGAAATGAGAACAGGGATCAGATCACGTACCCGGCGGCCCTGGCCAGGAATGAGGGGACGGCCGGCGACCTGGCCCTGAGCGTGGGCAGCGTCTCGCTGAGCGACGTCAAGTCCACCTTCTCGAACTACGCCAAGGCCCTGGAACTGGTCGCGCCCGGTGAGAACGTCTACGCGCCCGCTCCGGATGGGCGCATGGCCAGCTGGAGCGGCACCTCGATGGCTGCACCGATGGTGTCGGGCGGCCTGGCCCTGGCCCTGGGGCAGCCGCTGTACTTCCTGCCGAAGTACCTGCCCTCGACCCTGGCCTATACGGCTTCGGACGTGTACCACTCCGCTGGCAACACCCCGTACAAGGACAAACTGGGCGTGCGAGGCCGTCTGGACCTCGCGACCTTCCTCACGTTCAGCGTGCACCGCTGAGCCCGGCTCCACCGATGACGGCCGAGACGTCCTCCTTCCCTTCCCTGTCCGGGCTGCCGGTACAGCATGTCGAGGAGGCCCGGACGGCACTGGAGCGGGGCCGCGTTCTGACCGCTGAGGGCCACCTGGAGGAGGCCGCCCTCCACCTGCACGAGGCCGCCAGCCAGTTCGCGGCCCTCGATGACGTACCCGGACAGGTCGACGCCCTCGGGAGTCTCGGAAAGCTGCACCTCGACCGCGGTCAGGCGGACGCCGCCGCGGACACCCTGGAGCGTGCGGCCGCCCTTGCGGCGCAGGCCGGGAACCTCGGGGCCGAGGCGACTGCCCTGAACTTCCTGGCGGCCGCACGCCACCACCAGGGCCGGGTGGCCGAGGCGACGCAGGCGCTGCACCGGGCCCTGGACTTGCGGGAGCGGGAGGGCAATCCAGTCGGCCAGATCCAGTGCCTGACCAACATCGGCATGATCCAGGGCCAGCTCGGGCAGTACCGCGAGGCCGTGGGCAGCCTCACGCAGGCCTTCACGCTGTACCAGACGCTGTCCGAGAACTTCGCACTGGTCACCCCGATCCTGCACAACCTGGCGCACATCCACCACCTCAGCGGCGATGACCGGCTGGCCGCAGGGGTCATGCAGGCCGCGCAGCAGTCGGCCGTGGCCAGCGGCGACGTCCGGTACCAGGCCAGTGCCGCCCTGAACCTCGGCACCTTCCTGCTGGGCCTCGATGATTACGCGGCGGCGGCCCAGCAACTCGAGGCGGCGCTGGAGCTCAGCCGCGTGGCCGGGTACCGGGTCGGTGAACTCAGTACCCTCGACTGCCTGGGCACGCTGTACAGCCGCACGGGCGAGACCGCACGGGCCGAGGCGGCCTTCACGCAGGCCCTGCACCTTGCGCTCGACACCGGCTCGCTGCAGGGCCAGATCGACGCCCGGATCAACCTCGGGCGGCTCACCCTGGCGGCCGGTCACCTGGAAGCGGCCCGCGAGTACCTGGCCGCCGCGCTGACCCAGGCCAGCGAGGCCGGCCTGCCCCAGTCCTGCAGCGCAGCACATGAGGCGCTGTGGCGCCTGTGCGAACACGAGGGCGACCTGAGCGGCGCCCTGACGCACGCCCGTGAGCTGAGGACGCTGGAACGCAGCCTGTTTAACGCCGAGCGCGACCGGCAGACCCGCAACCTCAGTATCCAGTTCGAGGTGGAACGTGCCCAGCAGGACGCCCGCATGGCCCACGTCCGCACCCAGCTCGAACATGAGGGCCGCGAACTGGCCGAGCAGGAAGTGCGCGAACGTACGAACGAACTGGCCCGCGCACAGCACGAGGTCGTGACCCGCCTGGCCATGGCCGCCGAGTACCGCGACGACATGACCGGCGAACACACCCGGCGGGTGGGAAAGTCCGCCGCATTGATCGCGCGGGCGCTGGACTGGCCCGAGGCGCGCGCCAGCATTCTGGGCGTCGCGGCCCGCCTGCACGACGTGGGCAAGATCGGCATCCCCGACGCCGTGCTGCTCAAACCCGCCAAGCTGACGGCCAGCGAGTACGCCCACATGCAGACCCACACCCTGATCGGCGCGCGCATCCTCTCCGGCGGCCGCTCCGACCTGCTGCAGCTGGCCGAGGAGATCGCCCGGACGCACCACGAACGCTGGGACGGCGCCGGGTACCCGCTGGGCCTGCGCGGTGAGGACATCCCCCTGGCGGGCCGGATCGTGGCCGTCGCGGACGTGTTCGATGCCCTCACACAGGCCCGGCCGTACAAGGACGCCTGGACGCCCGAGCAGGCGCTGGCGGAAATCGCCGCGCAGGCTGGCAGCCACTTCGACCCGGCCGTCGTGGCCGTCGCCACGAAGGTGCTGCGCCACGGAGCCGACGACCCGGCCGTGGACGCCGCCCTCGGGGACGCGCCTGCGCTGGAACGCGAGGACCTGTCGAACATGCTCTCGGTCTTCGAGCATCTGCTGGCCGAGCGCAGCCGGGAGCTGGAGGCGGCGCGCCGCGAGGCCGAGCGGGCTGCCGAACGGCTGGAACGCATGGCGCTCACCGACAGCCTGACGGGCCTGGGCAACCGCTGGTCCTTCGACCAGGCCCTGGACGAGCTGCTGCCCCGCGATCCGGCACAGGAATTCACGATCATGTCGCTGGATGTCGACGGTCTGAAAGCGGTGAACGACACGCAGGGCCACGCCCAGGGCGACCGCCTGCTGCAGTCGGTGGCGCGGGCCTTCACGCGCGCGCTGCTGTCCCTGGGCACCGTCTACCGCATCGGCGGGGACGAATTCGCCATTATCTGTCCGCACGGCGCGTCGCCGGAGGCGGTGCGGGCGGTGCACGAGCATGCCACGGCGTCCCTCCGTGCCCAGGGCTTCGCGCACGCGGCCGTCAGCCTCGGGCTGGCCTCGTATCCCCACGACGCGGCCACCACCGGCGACCTGCTGCGGCTGAGCGACCAGCGCATGTACGCGCAGAAGGTCTCCACGCGCAGTGCCCGCGGGGGGGCGCCCGCTCCGGGCTGAGGAGTTCCCCGTCTCTATACTGGCGCGCGTGACCGATCCCACTGTCCGGCCCGCACACCCCTGCTGGGTGCCCTGGCTGCTCGCGCTGGTGCCGGTCTTCCCTCCCCTGTATCTCGCCGCCCTCGTGGCGCTGGGCGGGCTCCGGACGCTGCCGCTCACGGCCCGCCGCGTGCTGTTCTTCTTCACGGCCACCCAGCTGATCGCGGCCCTGTTCACACCGCAACCGCTGCTGTCCGTGGCCCTCGCGGCCGCCCGCACGACATTGATCCTCGCCATGATCGCGGCCGGGGCCTACCTGCGCGACAGCCGGGCCCTGCGCCCGGTGCTGTGGGGACAGCTCGTCATCTTTGCCAGCGCGTGGCTGTACACCCTGACCACCCAGGGCTTTGCTGGCGTGCAGGAGCGGCTGGGGCATCCCTACTACTACGTCGTCTCGCTGGGGCTGGTGGCAGTCGTGGCGCTGTGGTTCATCGCCTTCTGGCGGGGAGGCGGATGGTGGCGCTGGCCGGCCGGAACGCTCGCGCTGGCCACACTCCTCGCCGCGGGCAGCCGTGGCCCGCTGATCGCCCTGACGGTCGGCACCCTCGCTGCGGCGGCCTTCCAGCGGGAGCGCCGGCACCCCTGGGCGCTGCTGCCCGCCGCCGTGATCGTTGTGCTGGCCGCTGCCACCAGCACCTTTCACCTGCCGTTCAAACCGGTTGAGCGGCTGCTGAACGACCAGACGACTGGCCGGGAGGCTGTATGGCGGGACGCTTTGGTAGGCTGGCGCACCTCACCCATCGGAGGCGTCGGCCCATATCAGGGAGGGGCTTACCTGTCGTACCTCTCCAGGGATGGATGTCAGCTTACCCCGACCCTGGAACGCAACCAGATCACCTGTCCGGCAGCTCTGGGGCGCTGGTCAAGTACGTGGCTGATCGCCCACAATGCCTGGCTGCACTGGCTTCTAGAGAGCGGGATCCTGGGGCTTGCTGGTCTGTGCACTGTGATGGTCTACACGCTGTGGCGCGCCATGAATCTGGGCGATCCCTTCACCGTGGCTGTCCTCTTTGGATTTACGGCCATGAATGTCGTCGATGTCGTCATCGCCGTTCCGAGTCCTCATTTTGCAGAATTGTGGTGGTCTCTGGCCGGAGTGGTTCTTAGCGCGCAGGCGGGCAACCGCGTGACACCTCCACTGCCTTGAGGCAGCGACGTCATGCAGGTTCGGGCGCTGTCCAGAGCGCTGAGAGCTGGCGCCACTGTTCGGAATCGAGGCTCACATCCGCTGGCAGGGTCACACCGGCCTGGACACGGGTGCCCTCGCCAACATCCGGATGTCGGCGTCGGGCCAGTTCGTACACGCTCTTGCGTTCAGCAGCAATGTGCAGAAGCTCGGTAGAAATATCACCGACATGTAGGATAGCCAAGATCAGTTGAGGAGCGAGGATATCGACGTACTCCTGGCTCGTGTACATGTCGCTATACGCCACAGGGTGAATGAATTCGCGCGGTCGGAAGCTGGTTCGAATGATCAGGCGATTCTGCGCAATGCGAGCAGATTCTTCGGCGACGAGTTTTGTCAGCGCGTAGTAGTTTGCGACTGGGCCGGGTGTATCCGCCTCCCTGTATGTGCCCTTCTCGCCACTGAACACATAGTCGGTGCTGATGTGCACCAACTTGGCCCCCACAGCATTTGCGGCCGCAGCAACATGGCGAGTCCCGTCCACATTCACCGCCCAGCACGCGGAACGCTCCTTCTCGGCACGAACCACGTTGGTGTACGCGGCGGCATGTACGATCACCTTCGGACGTAGACGCTCGGCGACATCCAGAACCTGAAGGGCTTGTGTCACGTCCAGTTCAGAAGACGGGGGGGCCACTACACCCGGCAGGAGGGCCCGCAGCTCCGTGCCCAGCCGGCCACTCCCACCCGTCAGTAGAATCCTCACGTTAGCCGCGATCCTCTGCCCACAGATGAGCGCCGAAGGTGTCCCATGGCAGCCGTCCCTCGTCCGGATCTGCTGCATTGAACTGGGCGTCCGCTGAGTACAGTAGCGTGGCTCCCTGTGCACCCGCGCGGTACCCATGAGCCACACCACTGGGAATATGCAACAAAGCAGGCTGTTCAGCACTCAGGGTAAGCGACCGCTGAACTCCGAGGCTCCTGCTGCCGTCCCGGCAGTCCACAAGCCACACGCTGAGTTGACCCTGGAGCGTGCACCACAGTTCATTCTGTGGCTTCAAGTGGATGTGGAATGCGTTCAAGCGGCCTGGCTCCGCCCAGGACACGCTGAACTGCCGCGGGTCATGCGGTCCCGGCAGCTGCTGTGCGCCGCTCTGGTTCAGGCGCAGGATCTCCATGAACGCCCCATTCTCGCTGCGGTGCTTGCGCAGTTCACGCACCCACACGCCCTCGATCTCAGGCACGCCCGGGTACGCCTCGACCGTGAGAAGGCGGGCGTAGACCTCTGCCAGCCGCACCGGACGGTCACCACTCATACTCCACTCCTAGATTCACCCGCGAGCTTGAACAGATACGCGCCGTACCGGTTGTTCGCATACTTCTGCGCGTGGACAAGCAATTCATCCGTCGTGATCCAGTCCGAGCGCCACGCCGTCTCTTCAGGCGAAGCCACCTTGATGCCCTGGCGTTCTTCCATCGTTCGGATGAAGAGACTGGCCTCCAACAGTTGTTCGTGTGTGCCTGTATCCAGCCACGCGAAACCACGGCGCAGGATTTGAACGTCGAGCTGCCCCTGTTTGAGGTACGCGCTGTTCACGTCTGTGATCTCAAGCTCACCTCGACTCGAAGGGTGAATCGACCTCGCAATATCCACCACCTGCCCATCGTAGAAATACAACCCCGTCACGGCATAATCGGATTTTGGCTGCATCGGCTTTTCCTCAATGGACTGAACCCGACCCTGATGATCAAACTCCACCACGCCGTAGCGCTGCGGTTCGCTGACCTGATAGGCAAAAATCGTGGCCCCCTCAGGTCGGGCGTCGGCTGCACGGAGCAGGTCAGGCAGTGACACCCCATAAAAGAGGTTGTCGCCCAGTGCCAGGGCACTTGGATGTCCATCGAGAAAGGTCTCAGCAATCAAAAATGCCTGAGCCAGACCATCCGGACTTGGCTGTACGGCATATTCCAGGGTGATACCCCACTGCGAGCCATTACCAAGCAACTGTTTGAAGCGTGGCAGATCGAGAGGCGTGGAAATGATCAGGATGGTACGGATACCGCCCTGCATCAACGTAGTAAGTGGATAGTAGATCATCGGCTTGTCGTAGATGGGCAGCAGTTGCTTGCTGACCGCCAGCGTCGCTGGATGGAGGCGCGTCCCAGTTCCTCCGGCAAGGATGATGCCCCGACGATACGATGACCTCACTGTTCTTCACGTCCGGCGAGTCGATCGGCATACTGCCGGTCGTAATACTCGCGGAACACGCCTCTGCGGATCGGCTCCCACCACCAGCGGTTGTCCTCATACCACTTCACGGCCTCGGCCACCGCGTGTTTCGGGTCGAACTGCGGGGCCCAGCCCAGCCCACACAGCTTGTCCACGTTCATGGAATACCGGCGGTCATGGCCGGGGCGATCCGCGACGTGCCGAACCAGCATATGATCCGCCCCCAGCGTGTCCAGCACAATGTCTACCATCTCAAGGTTGGTCATCTCCCGCCCGGTGCCGACGTTGTAGACCTCGCCCATCTGGCCGTGGAGCAGCACCGTCTCGATGCCGGTGCAATGGTCGAACACATGCGCGTAATCTCGCATCTGCAGGCCGTCTCCGTACACCGGGATCGGCTCGCCCAGCAAGGCGTTCGTACTGAACAGCGGCACGGCCTTCTCCGGGTACTGATACGGCCCGACGTTATTGGCCCCACGCGTGATCGTGACCGGCAGACCGTAGGTGATCGCGTAGGCTTGCACCAGCTGATCGGCCGCCGCCTTACTCGCCGCGTAGGGACTGCGCGGAGCGAGCGAATCGGTCTCGACGCTCTGGTGCCCATCCGGGATATGCCCGTACACTTCGTCGGTGCTGATGTGGTGGAGCCGCATGCCCAGTTCCCTTGCGACTTCCAGCAGCACGTGCGTGCCCCGCACGTTGGTATCCGTGAACACCAGCGGCCCCAGGATGCTCACATCCACGTGTGTCTCGGCAGCGAAATTCACGATCATATCGATGCCGTGCGCCAGGCAGGTCTGCCGTACCATGGCCTGATCACTGATGTCACCCACCACCAATGAGAGGTTGGAGTGACTCCACAGATCCAGAAGATTCTCACGCCGCCCTGCATAGGTCAGCTTGTCATACACCACGATCCGAGAGGTCGGGTGGCGATCGAGCCAATACCGGACAAAGTTGCTGCCGATGAAGCCACACCCGCCAGTGATCAGCAGGGCATACGGCTGGCTGGTCGTCATGACGTGGTTAACACTAGCGCGGGCTGTCCCATGGGTGTAGATGCCGCCACGCCATGGTCAGAGCCAGTGCGCCGAGCAGCGCTGCGGGGAACAGCACGCTGGGCGCACCTGGATCACGGGGCGGCAATAGGCTGAGGCTCAGCCCCGGCACCAGCGCACACGCAGAGGTTGCCGTGGCACAGCGGGACTGCACCTGAAGCGTCTGGAACGTCCACGGTAACCTCGGCAGATCCGTCCGCGTCAGGGTACGCGTCTGGCCAGCTGGGAGTATCAACGTCAAGACAACTGTGCCGTCCACCAGGATCTCCAGTGTGCTGTCCTGGCTGGCATACAGCCGGAGCACCAGATCCGTCACGAAGCGCGCCACCCCGAGGTCTGCTGCCAGAGCGTGTCGGGAAGGAAGGCTCCAGGCGCTGATCTGCCCATCACGCGCGTAAGGGCTAGGCGCGTTCACCGTGACCAGAGTCGAGGGCACCGTCAGGTCAAGCACTATCCCAGAGAATCCACGCGGCGTCAGGGCAGCGCGGTACATCTAGCGGCGTATCCTTCGACGCAGTGTGTCTGTAAGGGCGGCACGGAAAAATCCCAGCGACCATCCCAGGTAGGTGATTGCTACCACGGCCACCAGGCGCATGGGGCTGAGGCGGCGGTGCTCATTCCATACCAGGGCTGCTGCAGCGACCAGCACGCAGAGCACAGCAGGCAGAAGCACCGGCACGGCAGGCGTGAGCAGGCACACCACCGTAAAGACCAGAGGAACGGCTTGCCGGAGGTGCATTGAACGGGGATGCTTCCGCACGACCGCGTACTTCCATGTGCCGTACCGAAACCGTTGGCGCCAGAAGGCCAGCAGGGTTTCGCGTGCATGCGCATGGTAGGTGGGAACCGGCAATGAATATACGGCGAATCGAGCCGCAGTGGCGCGGTAATCAAACTCGAAATCCTCATTTGACAGCAAGCGCTCGTCGTAGCCTCCTATGCGTTCCCACACTTCACGGCGGTAGCAGGACATCACCGTGTGAACGGTACGTACCGGCCGCGCCTGCCTGTTCCGAGACGGTGTCCCACCGTTGCCGACACGGTGGTTGAGTGTGGCGGCAATGTGCTGGCCTACCCTGGAGTGGCCGTAGTAGGTCACCGCCGGCCCGACGACGTCAGCGCCCGTCAAGGCTGCTCCAGCGAGGAGCTCCCGGATGTAAGACGGCTCGATCCGGCAATGTGCATCCAGCCGTACGATGAACTGTCCAGTCGCGGCGCGCACAGCAAGATTCAGGCCGCTGGGCGTCGAGACACCGGGATTGTCGAGAACCGTCAGAGTGGTGCCGCGCGCCAGGAAGGCTGCACGATATTCATGGAGTGTCGTGACAGTCCCGTCCGCAGATCGCCCGTCGGCCACAATGATCTCGCTCAGTTCCGGAGCATCCTGAACCAGCAACGATTCGAGCACCAGACCGATGGTGCCCGCCTCGTTGCGACATGGAATGACCACTGAAACCATCATCGGAACAGCCGTTCCTTCAGGCGATACAGCGCCCGGTAGCGCCTCAAGGCACCCAGGCGGGTCACGACGGCTTTGCGTATCCTCATCAGCATCAGATCACGTCGGCGGGCGAGCCCGTTGTTGGTCAGAGACTGCAGTTCCTCGGCAAAGCCCGAATACGAGGTCGAGGTGCCTCCCAGGTAGAAGTTGGAGGTGATGAGGGCAGATTGCTGGGGCAGAAATCCCCGAGAGATCAGCCGTACCCACAGGTCAAAATCCATTGCGCTACGGTACCTGGCATCGTAGCCGGAGAAGCTGCGGAGCAGGACGGTCTTGAGAATCACGCTGGGATGTACGATAAGGCAGCCGCGCATGACCAGCGCATCAACTGGCAGCGTAGTCAGGTCGCGGGTGAACGCGATCTGGCCGTTCTGCATGAAATGAGCGCCAGCGCACAGCCAGTCGTATTTATCCTGGTTCCATGCCGCAACCATCTGCGCCAGCGCCTCTGGAGACGAGAAGGTGTCGCCAGCATTCAAAAACACGGTGGCTTCGCCTGTTGCAAGCGCAATACCCTTGTTAAATGCGTCCGCAATCCCATCGTCCTTCTCGACGACCAAAGTGTCGATATCCGGGGTCGCGGCACGCACGGCCGCGGCGCTGTCGTCCGTAGACACACTGTCAATCACAACCCACTCCAAGTCGGGGTAGGTCTGCGCGCGGACAGACGAATGTGTGCGACCGAAACCGTCCTGGGAGTTGAAATTAATGGTGATGACGCTGACTTTCACGCTTGACCTCCAACAGCAGCACAAGGATGAGAGGGTACGTGATCAGCGCCAGCGAATCCAGAGACATAAAATCGATCCCGAGTGGAACAGCCATGAACAGGAGCAGCAGCCGACCGTCCCGGTGACGCCATGTGGTCATGAACAGCACCATGAAGAGTGTCAGGCCGATGACACCTGCTTCACTGAGCAGGCGCAGGGGCAGGTTCTTGGCGTTGGCCCGGTCAGCGTAAAGAGGACTGAGCCAGACCTGCACCTCAGGTTGATTGAGTGCCCACTGGGGCGGGTGCGCCGCAAAATACCGGTGTTGCAGTCCCAATCCTACCCCAGTCCACGGGTGCTCCAGGAAGGTGGTGACCGCACCCTGCCAAGCCGCGAAGCGCGGGCCCGCGTTCGCAGACGAGAATGCCACCTGAAGGTTTCCCAGTTTGGACACGCTTCCGAGAGCACTCGCAACGTAGGCATTGCCCGAAGACACATAGCCAACCGTGCCCACCAGGAAAATGGTCAGTAAGATACGGAGCAGATTCATGCGGTAGTGGATATGGCGGAGGAAATACAGGAACAGGCCGCCTAAGGCACCGACCAGCGCTGCCAGTCCCCCCCTGGAATTGGTGAACAGCAGGGCCAGCACGGCCAGACCCAACAGCGCCACCTCGATCGGCATCCGCACACGGCCCAGAGTAAAGACACCGTAGCTGCGCCGCACAGCAACCAGCAGAAACAAGAGAATTGGCACCATCAGAACGGTCAGTTGGCTGGCCAGCCAGGACGGTTCAAAGGCCAGCCCCCGCGCCCGGCCCACCCAGTCTATGGCCGATGCGGAGAACACAGATGTCAGGGCGTTGATCGGCTGCCCGAAACCCAGGATATCCGCGACACCCTGCACTACGGCCAGTGCCGCGGACAGTGACAGGCCCACCAGCGCATACCAGAGCGCGCGGCGTGCCCCCAGCACCTGGAAGGCTGTCTGGAACGCAAAGTAATGCAGGCCGAAAACGACAACGGTCAGCGCAGCGCTCACCAGATCCTGCTGAACAGTCTGACCCTTGAACGTAAAGGCCACTGCCGGGTCTGGATATTCCAGGGCGAACAGTTGACGAAGGAGCAGGAACGCCAGGAAGGCGACAACGGCCAGCACAGTCCGGGTATGTCGCAGCCTGCGCCCGGCCATCATAAATGCGAGTACAGACAGCGCTGCGAAGTACAGCGATAGTGGACGTGCGCTGCTGCCCGTCGGCACCAGCGGACTGCTTGTCACGCCAACCGAGAGGAGCAGCAGGACATAGGGCAGGCGGGTGACATCAATCACTTCGGTCACGGTCGAGCAGGTGCTCGAAGCGGTCGTTGTAGACACCGAAATCTGAGTCCTGCGCTGCAGTCACCAATTCACGCAGTTCCTCCATCGGAAGTGTCCACCACGTCGCGGCACTCACTTCCAGGCGCTGACGGATGAGCCGGGCGGGTACGCCACCCACCACACTGCCGTCCGGAACGTCAGCGGCGACCACGGCGCCGGCTGCCACAATCACGTTGTTGCCGACATTCACTCCATCGAGGACTACCGCGCCATACCCGATCCAAGTGTTATGGCCAACGGTGGTCGGCGCATACTCCTCATACAGGGATCGAGAAACGAATGAGAAACCCGCCTGCGCTCGCGGTGAATAAAAGGCAGGGTGGGACGTAAATAATGCCGACGGATGACGTCCCAACCCACCAATCCGGGCATGCTGTCCGATGCTGCAGTAGCGCCCTAGGCTGGCCTGGTGGATATGCGTGCCATACGCAACATACGTGCCCAGTCCCACGGACGACTGTGATATGACCACGGCCCCGTAGATGCGGTTGTGCCCCTCCAGCACTGAGTCCGTCACGCGGCTGCGGAAATCGACCAGGATGCCCCGCCGCCTATTTGAACGGAACAGTCCCAATGAGGCGATGGTTCCCAAGACCCGGCGGATCACACTTCTCTCCGTCCGAACAAAAACCACACGATCAGCACAAGGTTGATTGCATGCCCGGAGAGCACCGCGACCGGGTAAGCTGGCGTCAGTCCAGTCCGCAGCATGCATGCCCCGACCGCCCACGTGATTGTGGCGCAGACCACGGCATAAGCGAGATACACGCGATACCCCTGTGTCGTTGCCACGAAACTTGCCACCGCCAACGCCGGGATTGACATGACATTCGCCAGAGCGAAATATGGAATCAACGCCTCTGAAGCGCTGAATTTACCTGCAAGTAATATAGTATTGAACAACCCAAATCCCGCGTATACGACGCCAGTGGCGATCACGGCATAACCAGCCATAATGCTCATAATCCGGCGGACTGTGAGTGCGCTGTTCTGTGCATTGGCTGCAGATAGCCGAGGCAGAAGTACTCGGCTGACCGGATTGGCGAACATCAGGGGAATCATCATATACGTTTGGGCCATTAAGTCGATACCCCGCTGCTCAGGGCTGATGGCTGACAGAACAATGTACGCGAGCAGCAGATCCTTGAGCGCGAAGAGCACGAGCGACACCTGATGTTGAAATCCATTCAATGTCCGCCGCAGCACGCTCCTCACAGTTACCCAATCAGGGCTTACCCTCAGCATCATTCCGCCGTTGGCCGCGTAGGACAAGGGAATGCTGACGATCCGTGCAAAAACAGCCCACATCACGCCGCTGCGGACGTCATGGAATACACCATACACCCCAAAAAACACCACGAAGTACACCAAGACCTGCGTAATCTCTGCCGTTCCGATGGCAACGAAATTACCAGACCGTTCGCTCCGAGAAAACCAGCCGAATGAGCCAGAACCACTTAGGAAGAACAACACAATCAGGAGCGAACTGGGCAGATCCTGGTGTGCACTGTAAAACCCAGCAGCCAGCAGAAGGCCAAAGATCAGGCCTCCCCCAAGGTTGATCAGCCATGCCAGTGCCAGTTCTCCTGGAACCGGCTCGTTCTGAGCGCCAAGTACCGCCTTACCAAACCCTAGATCGGCCACAATGTACGTCAATCCGAAAACAAAGTTGAACAGCGTGAACGCTGCGAAATCTCTAGCCCCCGAGACCCGCCCGATAAAAGTGCTCATCAGGAAAATCAGCAGATAAACGATGATCTGCCTGATGGCAAAAAAAATCACTAATACGCGCCCTTACCAAGTAAGACAACTCGCACCGTCTGAATCAGGATGATTGTGTCCAGCCATGGAGACCAATTGGTGATGTAGAAGTTATCCATCCCTACCCGCTCAGAATAAGTGGTGTCACTACGTCCATTCGCTTGCCAATATCCGGTCATACCGGGGCGTACCTGCTTGTAAGTAGCGTAGATCTCACCATAACGTATGGTTTCTGCTTCTACGATAGGACGAGGACCAACTAGACTCATTGAGCCAAGCAGGACATTGGCCAATTGTGGAAGCTCATCCAAACTTGTTTTCCGCAGTAAGGCACCCACGCGCGTAACACGTGGATCATCCTTGAGCTTATGTGAGGATTCAAACTCATCACGCAGTGCAGGGCTGCTCGACAACATGCTTTCCAGAATTTCGTCCGCATCATTGTGCATACTTCTGAACTTGAAGCAATCGAAAGGTTGGCCGTGTCGTCCAAGTCGCCGTGCCCGGTAAACCACTGGCCCAGGGCTGTCCAGCCTAATCACTCCTGCGATTACGATCAGGAGCGGTAGAAGCAGCACTGCTGCTACCGTGGCGCCCAGGAGGTCTATCATACGTTTGAGCGCTCGCGCCTGATAGGATCCGAGGTTATTTCGGATCTCCAAGCTGGCCACGCTGCCGATACTGTGAGGATGCAGCGCCTGATTGGGCACGCCAAACAGGTCTGGTACCACCCATGTGTATGGGAACACCGCGTACACACTGTTGACGAGGCGCTGCTGCGTTTCTGCACGCGCACCCGGAATCGAGATAAGTGCCTGCTCCGTCTTTGGCTCCGTGAGGGCCAGATCGATAGAGCCAAGAACAGGCACTCCGTGAATGATCTGACCGTGCAACGCTGGATTGTCATCGTAGGCGGCGACTGGAATCAGACCATATGAGCGATGGTTACGAAGGTGGCTGATGGCGATGGCGGCCGTCTGCCCTGCCCCAATCACACTGATGCGTCGTCCATAGCGCCCAGCGCGGATCAGGATAGCCCGAACTGCATATCGCATCGGCATCGCTATAAGCAACAAGAGTATCCATGCAACCAGAGTACCCGAAGCGCCATCGAAGAATCGCTGGATGGCCAATGCGGAAGCCAGTTGCACGCCTACAAGTTGCACCGTACCGATCACATGCAGTCGCAACTCTGTCTGCGGCGCGCGCCCATAACCAGGATACAGTCCCTGATAAGCCCGCCAGATCAACCAGAGTCCGCCCCAGACCGCGAGGGCGAGCGGCGAGACTGGCGCGTTCAGACGACCATGCAAGGCGGCCGCGAGGATAAATGCAATCGCCAGGCTCAAGATGTCACCGGCAATCAGCGCCGCCGCTTGAGGCAGAGCTGACTGAAACCGCGTGCGCTGTTCCTCAGCCGCGTGTCTCCCCTGTTGAGTCGGACTCAGGACGCTCATATGTCAGGACTGAGGTCTGGGAAGCAGGCTGGAGCGGAGGACGGGGCGCAAACCGGGTGTGGCAGATTGGGTTGCCTTGTTTATCACGGTTCCCAGCACGGCAACACCAGCCTGTGACGCACGCCGCAATGCCTGCCGGACGGTCTGGATAGGCGTGGAGCCAGCCTCGACCACGAGCAACAAGTGACCGGTGTGACGCGCAATATCGAGCGCATCCGCCACATACAGTAGTGGGGGTGCGTCGATCAGCACGAGGTCATAGCCCTCTCCCAGTCCATCTGCAGCCCCAGTATCTCCCCCTCGCACCGGCCACCGACCGCCCATTCCAACAGTAACGAGTTGTATTCCTGGCGCCACAGCATTGTCCACGGCCAAGTTCTCGCCAGGAGAAACGACGGCACTATGCGTGGAGCCCCGTGCGTAGGCCCAGAGTTGGGCCTGCGTACCGTCTTCCCCACTGGCATCCACGATGAGTACCTTCATCCCGATGGCCGCAGCCGCGTCAGCCAGGATCGCTACAACACTGCTTGTGCCGGCCCCAGACGTGGCGGACGTCACCACAATGCGCTGATTCTGATGCGCACCTCCAGCCGCGTTCAGGTTCAGAAGTAAGAAGCCCACCGCTTCCTGCATAGCACTGCCGCGCGCCGCCAATACGATTCCCTGGCTCTCAGTGACCCTCTTCTTCAGCCGAGGGAACGCGGCCATGGTAGACAGGCCAAGGCTGAGCAGGTCATCTTCATTTCGCACACTGGTATCAAGCGCGGAGCGGACAGCGGCGAGACCACCCAGTAGCAATACGGACAAGGCAACGGCGATCAGGACATCCCTTACAGGGTGGGGAGCAGCAGCCTTCATGGGAATGACGGCTGGCGCTACCTGGCTAAGCAGACCCGTTACCCCTTGCGCTTGTATGGCCGCTTGAACAAGATTTCTCTGTACCTGAGCTCTTGAGGTCAGTAGAACCTGCCGGTTTTCCACAGGAAGTCCGGGACGTGCCAACTGACGGTTGACCTCCATCAGCTGCTCACGCAGACTCTGCTCAGCACGCCGCACACCACTGAGAGCGCGGCCTTGATCCCAATCCAGCAGGGCCTGAGCGGCAGTATCCGCCACCACGGCAGCTAAGGGACCTGTAGTAGCAAAGGCATTGACCTTGTAGACACCATTCCCGCTAAAATCTACCCGACTTGTGACCTTAATTGTGTTGTAACGCTGATTGAGGAGCTCCTCAGTTAACTGGTTCGCAAACGCCTTCCTCTGGGTTTCCGTAACAGTTGGGGCACGGTTCAACAGTTCAATGATGTGATTCACAACAACGGGTCCGTGCAATGCGTCTTCAAGCGTACCGTCCGGCAGCGCCACTGGAGCCACGAGTGTGTCTCGCAGGTTGCCTACCGTGGCTGGCGTGGTTGTGATCAGGTTTGTCGTAGCACTGAATGTTGGGGACAATGTACGCTCATAGAGCCCAACAGCCGCCCCGATCAAAATTGAACCCCCAAGGATCCAAGGCAGCGCGTGATAGAGACCTTCCCGCAGCCGGCCGAAATCTATTTCAGCCTCATCTTGACTGTCATGAGAACGAAGCTGACCCTGCTGGGGCTGGATGTCGTGATTCAGCGTCAGACGCATCGCCTCGCAATCACTTCTGTGGTGGCACGTCGGAATGGTGCCTGAAAGACTGCCCATACATACCGCAAGGCGCGCCTAAAGATCGTATTCGGAAATGTTGTCGTCACCATGAGGGGCTCCACCTACCAGCAACCATCGCCGCATGTTACGTCCTCGGCCATACATTACGGACAGCAGATCAGTTGATGACAATTCCAGCGGCCATGCCGCCACCCCCAGCAGATCATATTTTGGCTGCGCCGAAGCAACCGGGGTGCAAGAATCAAGATCTCATCAGCTAGATGAGAAATCAGCGCCGAGGCTCACTTCCTCCTGCAGAGGACATGGCCAGGGGGCACGGAGTCTCCCCCGTGCCCCCTGCGTGGCCCTAAACGAAAGTTTAGAGCGTGCCCTTGAGGGTGCTTGCGACCTTAAAGGCCACTTTCTTGCCGGCGGGAATCTGGATCTTCTCGCTGGTGCCGGGACGAACGCCGGTGCGCGCGGCCGTGGCCTTGACGCTCAGGGTACCGAGGCCGGGCAGCCCGACGCTCTGACCGTTCTTCACGGCGCTGACGACAGCGTCCAGCATGGCGCTGACAGCTTCCTCGCTCTGCTTCTTGGTGAGGCCAGTCTTGTCGGCCACCAGTTCCACGAGCTGGGTCTTGGCCACTTTGGTGCTGGCAGCTTTCGTCGCGGTTTTCTTCGCGGCGGGCTTGGCAGCAGCTTTAGCGGCAGGCTTCTTGGCGGGGGCCTTCGATGACTTTTTGGTCATGGTGAGCAGCATGACATATCTCAGGCGGCTTGGGAAGGGGGGTTTCTGTTAAGAACGCCCTCCAGCACGGAGATCCCTGCCGAGAATTAAAATATTTGTCGACCAGGACGCCATTATTGAATGCTCGGCTGTGTGTGGCCCCGTGCAGGAGGGCGACTTCCGGAACACTAGAGTGGCGCACGGTAGACTGCAGGTACTACACAGTCACAGGGGGGATCACCACCCCACACCATCCCCATGGAGGATTCAGATGACGCACGAAGCGAATGCTGCCACCGACCCGACCCTACCCATACCCGTGCGGTACTGGCCACCGAACAAACCGCGCTCCCTGACGTTGCCTCGGACAGGGCTCATGCACAACCTGCGCGTCAATGCAGAACGCTACCCGGATAAGGTCGCGTTGTGGCATTATGGGCGAACACTGACGTATCAGGAGTTGCACATGCAGGCCACCCGGCTGGCAGGACACCTGGCGTCACAGGGAGTAAGCAAGGGCGACCGAGTCGCCCTGTGGATGCAAAATTCGCCAGCATGGGTGATTGCCGCCTTCGCAACGTGGCAGCTAGGCGGCGTCGTGGTTCCTCTGGCCCCCATGCTACAGGCCCGCGAGTTCGCGTTCTTTCTTCAGGATGCGGGCATTCGAGTCGGCGTCGTGGGGGCAGAACTGTACGACCGGGCCGTTCAGGCGGGCCTCGGTCACGCTGTGGTGGCGAACGTCGTAGCGGGAACGAGCCGCTTGGCAGGGATTCCTGTCCCAGACGGCCTGGATGTCACGCCCGAGTTGAGAGCTGGTGATTCCACCCTGGAGGAAGCGTTGCAGGCAGCTCCCGCCCCAGCCGCCGAGGTCACTGCCGACGACCTGTGCGTGATGCCCTATACCAGCGGCACGACTGGACTTCCAAAAGGATGTATGCACACCCACCGGTCTGTTCAGGCAAACGTGTTCGGCGCTGGCGAGTGGGTGGACGGAAACGTGGAGGACGTGTTCCTGGCTGCTCTCCCCTTCTTCCATGTGACAGGGTTCGTCAATTCCATGTTGTCCGGCCTCACCGGAGGCGGGCGCTGCGTGATCATGTCGAGGTGGGATCGCGATGTGGCTCGCACCTTGATCAGGGATCAGCACGTCACGCTCTGGACGACGACTCCAACCATGGTCATCGACCTGATGGCCTCCCCTACCTTCACGCCAGCCGATATGGCAAGCATCCGCAACATCACCGGTGGGGGCGCCAGCCTGCCAGAGGCCGTGGGGCAGACACTGCTCGAGTCGACCGGCATTCTCTACCTCGAAGGTTATGGACTCTCGGAGACCATGGCGCAGTCCCATTCGAATCCCCGTGGGCGGCAAAAACTTCAATGCCTGGGTATTCCGCTGTTCAATGTCGACTCGAGAATCATCGACCTTGATTCCCATGAGGAACTTCCACCGGGGCAGGTTGGCGAGATCGTGATCAGCGGCCCACAGGTAATGCAGGGCTACTGGAACCGCCCGCTGGACTCCACCGCCGCCTTTATCGAACTCGGGGGCCAGCGGTTTTTCCGCAGCGGTGACCTCGGACGAATGGACGACGAAGGCTACTTCTTCTTCTCAGACCGTCTCAAACGCATGGTCAATGTTTCTGGTATGAAGGTGTGGCCTGCTGAGGTCGAGAACCTGCTTCATGCGCACCCCGCTGTGCAGGAAGCCTGCGTCATCAGCGTTCCAGACGAACGCACAGGCGAGCGCGCCCGTGCCCTGATCGTTCTCAAACCAGATCAGGTTCCGGACGCACTAGGGATTGAGACCTGGGCGCGTTTGCAGATGGCGTCCTATAAGGTGCCGCGGGAGTATGAGTTCGTCGACAGTCTGCCGAGGAGTCCCACGGGAAAAGTGGCCTGGAGACCCCTGCAGGAAGCAGCACGTGAGCGGCTAAAGCAGCACCTCTCGGAGTGATCACTTCAATGGTCTGCCCGATGCGGATTTGGGTGTACCGCTCTTCCAGGGCATCTACACTGCCCTGTATCCACGGTGAGCACAGCATCATCACGCCACGGTGGACAGAACCTCGAGATGAGAGACCACCCGCGGCGGGACTTGCTCGTCACGTGACGAGCAATCCAACCAAAGCTTCCCTACAGTAGGGCCATGATTGCCGCGTTCATCAATCCGGTGCCCATGCTCACGCCAGAACCTCTAACAACCACCGGCCTCAGCTTGGCGGGTGCCGTCACGCAGTTGTTGACAGATGCCGACCTGATCCCGGTGACTGGCCTCGATGAAAATGAACTTCTCGAGGTGTCAGCCGCATTCACGTCGTGGCAGGTGTTGCTCTATGGAGCGGTCGTCAATACCCCTGACGGTCTGGAAGATCCAGCCTGGCGGCGGCTAACCCATGAGTCGCAATCGCTCCACGTTACGGCTCTCACCCTGGCGGGCCAGGCAATCGAGCATATCTCCATGTTCGGGCACCTTGGGTTGACGGTGGAACGCGTGGTGCGCGGACACCTGCTGCTGCTCATCCGGGTGTCCCACCCCTACGATCTCCAACTGGCTCTGGATCAGGGGGAGCGCGCCTGGGCGGATTGGCTCGCCTCTGGCCCACTGGCAACAGATCTACACCTGGTTCGGGATGGCCTTCGAATGGTCATGATGCCGCGTGAAATCAATGTCGAGAGCGCCGTGAACTATGTGATCGGCTGCTTGGGTGATGAACGGCCAATGACGGTCGGCGTTGGTGCCAGTGCAGCCGATCGCCGCTTCCTCGAATTGTGTGACCTCGTTCTGATGCCTGGAGACTCCGCAATCAGCTGGCCTGAGGCCGTGGATGAAATCTGATGCATGGAAAGCAGCCACGCCCCAACTCAATACGCATCTCCAAGTTGGATGGGCCTGCCTTCTGAACTGAAGCGGCGCGGCGAGAACAATAACAATAACCAATGCTCTCCTCTGCTATGCACGACGTCAAAACGTACCGCTCCACTGCCGCCCTGATCACAGCGCTCGGGCAGCCGGTAGTGTTCAACCCTACGTGCAGCATCTGTGGAGAACCTGTTCGCACCGGCTGCTGATGGGCCATGGCCTGGCCTGGCCGTAATCATTTGGGGCTCACCGCCCTCCACCGTTGATCCGGCAGGCGGTTGAGGGTGCCCCAATCGCGGTGCCGGCTGATCTGCAAATCTCAGCGTACTTCAGCCCACCTGGATCAGGCGGGCGAATTCGTTCGGTGAGCGTCCACCGAGCGACGTGTGCGGACGAACCTGGTTGTCGTCCACGCGCCAGGTCGAGAGCACCACTCGAGCCTGTTCCAGGCTCTGGAACCAGTGAACGTTCAGACACTCGTCTCTGACCCGCCCGTTGAAACTCTCGATATACGTGTTCTCGACGGGCGTTCCCGGACGAATGAAGAGATGGTGGATGCCAGTCTCGTGTGTCCAGAGGTCGAGGGCCTTGCCCGAACATTGCGGCCCATTGTCCGTGATGATCGACACGGGGCAACCGCGGAACCGGATGACATCGGCGAGGTGGCGGATGACATCGTGACCAGTGATGGAAACGCTGGCGTGCATCACCAGACACTCGCGGGTAAAGTCGTCCACGACGTTCAGGACGCGAAACCGCTGCCCCGAGGCGAGCTGATCCGCCATGACATCCAGACTCCAGCGTTGATTGGGCGCAGAAACCACAGGTTTCTGCTGACGTTCGCCGAGGGCAAGCTTCCGGCGAGCGTTCTGCCTGACCGCCAGCCCCTCGGCGCGGTACACCCGGTAGACGCGCTTGTGATTGATCTTCAGGCCGTCCCGCCGTAGAAGCAGGTACAGCCGTCGATACCCGAAACGCGGTCGCTCGGCAGCGAGGGTGCGAAGACGCTCGACCAGCACGAGGTCTTTCACCCTCGTGGGGCTCTTTCTTCGTTGAGTGGTTCTCGAGAAGCCCAGCACCCGGCAGGCCCGACGCTCGCTGACGTCGAACGAGCCTTGCAGCAGACCAACCATCTGGTGTTTCAGCGGCGTCTGCGCCTGGGACGTCGTCCCAGGCGTCACCACTTTTTCAAGGCGACTTCCTTGAGCATGGCGTTGTCCAGCGACAAATCAGCGACGAGCTTCTTCAGACGGCGATGTTCGTCTTCCAGCTGGCGGAATGTCCGGGTCTCCTCCTTGGACATTCCGCCATACCGGGCGTTCCACCGGTAGATGGTCGTCATCGCGACTCCATGGAGTCGCGACAGATCGCTGATGGCCGTGCCGGCCTCAAGTTGCCCGAGGATGTCGAGGATCTGCTGCTCGGTGTACCGTGTTCCCTTCATGCGTCTCCCAGAGTGCCACTCGATGTGCAGTCAGGTTGGCACCGGAAACGGAGTGAGGGTCACGGTGCGTGACCGGTGACTGGACTCCGCAAGTGTCATATCACCCTCCAAGCCATCGATATGCAAGCAAAATGCCCTATATGACATCTAGGCGCATAAAACCTAAGGTTCCAGATATTGTCTCAGCGTAAACATTCAGCCACGGCGCCCGGCAAAGACAATTACACATCTCAACGCATGGTCGCGGGGTACCTGGCGTGACCAAGAAAGGGACGCCTTGCAACGGAGCACACGGTACCCGACAGCGATTTCAAACGCTACATGGGAAATCTCTACCCCGCAAGGCTGCAGGCCAAGTCAGGCATGCATCCACGGCTGGGCGTGAGGAAACCTCAGCACTGGCGGGCACGGTATACACGCAGGCATCCATGAAGAGGCCCAATGCAGTCTTGTGTGGCCGTACTCGATCCGGGAACCGATAGCACTTCGTGCGGTGACCACAGAGGCATGAAGTTCGAAATAGTCATTGAATCAAAAGGAGTATTTGGGACTCCTCACTCAGCCAGGATCGACGCCAGTTGGTGAAGCAACTTCTCAACGCGATTCCGTTTGACTTCAGTCAGCGTGGAGCGGCGTCGAGCGTCCATCAATTGCTTGGCCACGGTTGTCCACGTATCGGCGCCGCTGGGATCAGTGCTGCCCACGTTCGTCCCGCTCACAAGCGCCCGGAGCTCTTGTACGGTGATGCCTGTATGGGTGCGCTCCAGCAGCGTCAGGCGTTGGCCTGGATCTTTGACCCGTCCGATGATCATGGCCTTTCGATAATCCAACCCTTCGCGCACCGCAGCCTGCACATCCGACGGCAGGTTGAGTACCGCCGCACGGTTGCGAATGAAACTGCGCCACGTCTCGCGCCCAAGCGAACCAAACGCAGTGTCAAGGGCCATAATCGCTTCTGGTGCGGTTTCGGGATGGCGGTCTAGTGCAAACATCCTGGCTACGGCCTCTGCTTCTGGAACATCCAGGGTGGCCGCAGCGACCTGAAGGCGGGCGCGAACTTCCTCAATCACGTTGAGATTTTCGCGCTGCAGATTCTCGACTGCGGCGGCCATTCGAGCCTCGGCATCGCTCAAAGGCCGGATGAGAACCGGCACTTCGCTGAGGCCAGCCAACTGGGCGGCCCGCCAGCGGCGTTCTCCAGCCACGATTTCATACCGACCACTCACATCAGGCCGTACCAGAAGTGGCTGAAGGATGCCCTGCTCGCGTATTGAGCGTGCCAGGTCATTCAGGGCAGCCTCATCAAAATGTACCCGCGGCTGAAAGGTACCGGCACTGAGAAGACCCACCGGAACCGTCGTCGCCGCTGGATGGGAGAGTTCTTCAACGCCAGCAACCAGGCCCGTAAGTCTCGCCCCGATTACCGGTCTGGCTCTCCGGGTCATGCGGGCGCTCCCGGGATGGTGACGCCCAGTCCCACCGCATCACTGATTTCCTGCGTCACCCTGAGGACGTCCCGGTGAACTGGAGAGCCAGGAGCATAGACGCCGACAGGCTGTCCGGCGCTCGCACTGTCGTTCCACACCGCGCCACGGTCGGCGATCGGGCTGGCCAGCGGATGCAGCAGCTGTTTCAGAGCCTCGTAGGCTTCCCGGTCGTGCGAACGCCGGGCGTCGTACAGCGTGGGCACGTACAGGGCGACGGTCAGGTCTGGACGCAGCTTCCGGTAGGTCGCCATGGCCTCACTCAGACCTGCCAAGGCGTTCATTCCCTTTTGCCTGGTCGGGACAGGAACGATGAGGTGATCTGCAGCCAGAGCCCCGAGGATCGACAGTTGGCCGAGGCTGGGAGGACTGTCGATCAGAACGCTGTCGTACTGGTCTGCCAGTTGTGCCAGGGCCTGTCGAAGGTGCAGGTGGGCCCCGACGACCCCCATCATCTGCCCCTCTGCCAGGGCCAGCGAGACATCGCTGGGGATCAGGTGCAGACCGTGCACGGCAACGGGTAAGGGGAGTGGGGCACCTTTGGTTGCTGTGTCGTAGACCGTCGATACCTGCGTTACATCTGTGACCCCAAGCCAGTCTGTCAAATTGGCCTGTGGGTCGAGATCAACGAGCAGGACACGGTGGCCGGCCTGGGCGAGGGTGAACCCTACGTCACGGGTCAGGCTCGACTTCATGACCCCTCCCGCATGGTTGAACAGCGTCATCGTCCGCATTGCTTGTAGCGTAGCGCGCCACAGCGATCACAGTGCCGCGCTGGAGGAATACTCGTCACATGACGAGCAAAACGGCAGCGCGGTCATCAAGCCCAATACTATTCGTTGTGCCACACGATAAATATCTAAACGGGGGCGCATGCCCTGTATCGGACAACTTGCGCCGTTTCGAGGTTTGGATGGACGAAGACTATCGGACAACTTGCGCCGTTCGCACGAAACCTGAGCCATCTGAACATGTCATTCCTGGCGATTCTCACCGCCTACACCACATTGCCAGAGCACTATCGGACAACTTGCGCCGTTTCATGGATCGACCGTATCGGACAACTTGCGCCGTTTGATCCGAAATCATCGTTGCGGTGGCCGAAAGAGGCTCGGCCGAAGAGCTGACAAGGCACTATCGGACAACTTGCGCCGTTTCGCCTTCCGCTATCGGACAACTTGCGCCGAATCTTGGCTGCAGTACCGGACAACTTGCGCCGTTGCAGACACTTGGCTATCGGACAACATGCGCCATTGCTATCGGACAACATGCGCCATGGGCGTTCATGGCACGGACAACTTGCGCCGTCTGGGGGTCAAAACTATCGGACAACTTGCGCCAAACTATCGGACAACTTGCGCCGTTTGGGGTCACTAAGCCCGTCCAGCGCGCGTCTGGCTCGGTCGCCTGTTGTTGACAACATATATTCTTTTAACAGAGATAAAAGATCTACTAAAAGAAAAACAACAAACAGGGGGATCCGTGACCGACCGGGGAATCAAACGCTTCGACGAACTGAACATCGCCAGGCTCAGCCTGATCAGCGTCCAGGAGCGTATTCCTGCCGATTACCGGGATTGGGTGGTTGAACTCGAGGACGGCGACCGACGCTACCGGGTAACCTGTCAGGCCCTGCCTGAGTATGGCGTTCCACACGGCATCGATACGGACATCAGCGCGGCCCTGGTGAACCTCTACATCGACCAGGGCTCACCTAACGACGGCACCGTGACCTGCACGCCCTATCAACTGCTGCTGATGGCTGGTCTGGACACCAGTGGCCGCTACTACGCCTCACTTGACGAAAGTCTCAAACGATTGACCACCACGACCTACTTCATCGCAGAAGGGTGGCGGGATCACCCACGTGGTCGGTGGACGAATGTCAACTTCCGCTACATCGATCGTATCGAATTCACATCAGGTCAAGCGGAAAAACTGGACGCGTCCAGTGTATTGCGCATTACCCTGCCACAGGAAATCGCGCGCAGCGTGCGCGCCGGCTACATCAAGTCGCTGGATCTGTCGTTCATGCAGACCCTGAAGCGTCCTCCCACCCGTGCGCTGTATCGCCTGCTCGATGCGCAGCGACGCGATCCGGAAAACCCCGACGCGGTGGCCATGGCTTATCAGGTGGGCCTGATGGAGTGGGCGGAGGCATGCAAGATCGTGACGGACAGACCGAGCATGGCGCAGCGCACGCTGGACGCGGCGCACGATGAACTCATCGAGAAGGGGTTCCTTAAGAGCGTGGAGTACCTGGGGCGTGGCAAGAAGAAAATGCTCCAGTATACCTTTGGCGAGGCCTTCATTCCTCCAGATCCTGCCCTGCTGCACGAACTCGCGGATCTGGGGGTCACCCAGACACGGGCCCTCCAGCTGGTGCGGGAACATGGGGAAAATGGCGTCGAGGATGCCGTGGCCCGCTGTAAGGCCATACTCGCTGGAGGGTATAAACCGCGCAGCCGGCCCGCCTTCTACGTGGACGTACTGAAGAATCCGAGCAAGTACCAGATGCCCGAAGGGTCAGCCAAGCCCCCGAAAGCCGCCTCCAAGGCTCAGGAGGCCAAGGCACGGGGATCAGCTCAGCCGAGCCTGTTCGAGGCCCCTTCCTCGCCATCTCAGGAGCAAGTGCCGGATGAGGACGCCCTGCTGCGGACTCAGCCCCGCGAAAAGCAGGTTGAGGAAGTCATGCGTACCCTGACCTTCCTGCTGCGCAACGACCTCAAGTTGATGGAGCTCGACACCCTGCGGATGGCCCTCGACGAGGGGCTGGAGGATCCGCTGGAGATCAAGGCCTGGGCCATTAAAGGCATCGCCAGCGGCCAGAAAATCGCAATTGTGCGGGATCTGCGGATCCGACTGAGCCTCAAACCCCTGCTCGAAGTCGCCCGGTAGGGCTGAAGAGCCGCAGGCGGGGCAGGGGAGAGGCGGTGGGGGAATCCTACCGCCTCCTGTCATCAGCTCACCTGACGGTCAGCTCAAGCGTCCGAATCAGGCGCAGGCAAGGCGCCAGGTGGGCTACCCGTCAGGCGTTTGGTCAGCCAGCGGTCGAATCGCGCGAGATTCTCGGCCTGACGGGCATAGGCCTCGTTGATGAGGCGCAGCCGGGCGTGCAGGGCCTGTAACCGTTCGTCACTGATCGGCACGTCAGACCGCGTCCAGTCTCTTCGGTAGTGTCCGGAAACATCGTGGGTGGCGCGGCGCAGCGTGACCATATCCCGGGCTTCCTCAAGAGGCATCCCGAGCGAACGCAGATCGATCAGGTCACGCAGGAGGCGCAGGGAATACGGGCCGTACAGCGCCCGCCCCGACGCCGTCACCTGATCTGGCGTCAACAGGTTCAGTTCCGCATAGTGCATGACCGTTCGGCGCGTGACGCCAGCCTCGCGGGCCAGTTCAGCCGTGGTGTAGAACGCGACGGGCGCTTCCGTCACGACGGCACCAGCACGACCTTTCCCATGACGCGGCGTTCCAGCAGCGCCCGCAGCGCCTCGGTGCCGCGTTCCAGCGGATACCGGACGCTGACTAGGGGCGTCATGGTGCCCTCTGCCACCCAGGCGGCCAGCTGGCCCATGTTGCGGGCATTCCCGGCTGGATCACGCCGGGCGAACTCCCCCCAGAACACCCCGACGATGGACGCCCCCTTGAGGAGCGGCAGGTTCCAGGGCAAGCGGGGAATCTCCCCACCGGCAAAGCCCACCACCAGGTACCGCCCACCCCAGGCGATCGAGCGGAAGGCCGGTTCGGCCAGGGCGTCCCCGACCGGATCGAAAACCACATCCGGCCCTGCACCGCCCGTGAGCTCCCTCAGGTGATCCCGCAGGTTCTCGCTGGCGTAGTCGATCACGGCGTCGGCGCCGTGGGCACGGGCGACCTCTGCCTTGTCGGCACTGCTGACCCCGGCAATAACGCGCGCGCCGAGCGCCCGGCCGATCATGACCGCCGCGAGGCCCACGCCGCCCGCCGCGCCCAGCACGAACAGCGTCTCGCCTGCCTGCACCCGTGCGCGGTCGACCAGCGCGTGCATCGACGTGCCGAAAGCCAGGGGCAGGGTGGCCGCAGCTTCAAAGTCAATTGCGTCCGGCAAGGGCATCACGGCCGCCGCAGGAGCCAGCACGTGGGTCGCAAACGCCCCGGTGCCGGTGAAGGCCATCACCCGCTGTCCAACGTGCAGCGTGGTGACGGCACTCCCCAGCGCTGCGATGGTGCCGGCCGCCTCGGCTCCTGGCGTGAAGGGCAGGGGTGGGCGCACCTGATACTGGCCCATCACCATCAGGGCGTCCGGGTAATTCACGCCGGCGGCCCGAACCGCGATCAGCACCTCCGCAGGGCCAGGCACGGGATCCGGCGTGTCCTGGACGCGCAGCGCTTCGGGCACGTCGAAGGCCTCACAGGTCAGCGCGCGCACACGGGGCCTCGCGAGGTCAAAGGGCTGGGAATCATGCGACATGTTAACGCGGGCGTCCACAGTTGACGTGCAGGGACACCCTGGATAGGCTCGCCCCAGCTTCCCCGCTGCATTCCACTGGCCGCTGCCCACGTGGCCCAAGGAGACGACCTATGGCTCCCTTCCTCGACCGCCGAGACCTCCGCTTCCAGCTATTCGAGGTACTGGACACCGCGCACCTGCCGCAGCGCTCCCGCTTTGCCGAGCACTCCCATGAGACCTACCAGGACGTGCTGAATCTCGCGTATGCCGTCGCGGAACGCCACTTCGCCAACCACGTGCGCGCGGCCGATCTGAACGAGCCGCACCTCGAACACGGCAAGGTGGTGCTCCTGCCGGAGGCCGCGGCGGCCCTGCGCGCCTTCCGGGACGCCGGGTTCTATGCCGCCCACCACGATGAGGCGCTGGGTGGCCTCCAGCTGCCGTGGGTGGTCATGCAGGCGGTCATGGCCCACTTCCAGGCGGCGAACATCGGCACGGCCGGCTACGCCTTCCTGACCATCGGCAATGCCAACCTGCAGCGCGTCTTCGCGTCACCTGCCCAGCAGCAGACGTACATGCAGCCGCTCATCGAGGGCCGCTGGACGGGCACGATGGCCCTCTCGGAGCCGCAGGCCGGATCTGGTCTCGCCGACATCACGACCACTGCCACGCCGCGCCCAGACGGCACCTACTCCATTCGGGGCAGCAAGATGTGGATCTCCGGGGGAGCCCACGAGCTGACGGAGAACATCGTGCACCTGGTGCTGGCCCGGATTGAGGGCAGCCCGGCAGGAGTGAAGGGCATCAGTCTGTTCCTCGTGCCGCGCTACCGGCCCACCCCGGACGGCCAGCCGGGAGAGGACAACCACGTGGTGCTGGCGGGCCTGAACCACAAGATGGGGTACCGGGGCACCACCAACACGCTCCTGAACTTCGGTGAGGGAGGGGAGACCACCGGGGAACTCGTGGGCGAACCGGGCCAGGGCCTGTCGCAGATGTTCCACATGATGAACGAGGCCCGCATCGGCGTGGGCCTGGGCGCCGTGATGCTCGCGGGCGCCGGCTACCAGGTGAGCCTGGAGTACGCCCGCGAGCGCCGCCAGGGCCGCCCGCCGGGCCAGCGCGATCCCCTGAGTCCCCCGGTGCCGATCATCGAACATGCGGACGTGAAGCGCCTGTTGCTGCGCCAGAAGGCCATCGTCGAGGGTGGCCTCGCGCTGTGCCTGTACGCGTCCTCCCTGGTGGACGATCTGGCCACCGGCCCGCTCGAGACCAGGGAAGACGCATCCCTGCTGCTCGACCTGCTGACACCGCTCGTGAAGTCCTGGCCCAGCCGTCACTCGCAGGACGCCCTGAGCGACGCCATCCAGGTCATGGGCGGCGCCGGATATACCCGCGATTACCCGGTCGAGATGTACTACCGTGACAACCGGCTGAACCCCATCCACGAGGGCACGGAGGGAATCCAGGGCAACGACCTGCTGGGCCGCAAACTGACGCAGGCAGGCGGCCGGGGCCTCACAGTGCTGCTGGAGCGCATGCAGGCCGACCTGCAGGGCGCTGCACCCTTAGAGGAGATACACCACATCCGCTCCGCCCTTGACCTCGCCGTGACCCAGGCCACCGGGGCGCTCAAGACGCTCCTGGAACAGGCCGGCGACATCGGGCCGGAGCGGGTGCTGGCCAATGCCAACGCCGCGCTGGAGATGCTGGGGCTCACCGTGGTCGGCTGGATGTGGATGCGGCAGGCACTGGCTGCTGCCCGCGCGCTCCCCACCGCCCGTGGGGACGACATCGCCTTTTACCGCGGCAAGCTCCAGGCGGCCCGCTTCTATGCGCTGTACGAGCTTCCCACGGTACGAATCCACGCGGAGCTGCTGGCCCGCGCCGACCGAACCACCCTCGACATGCAGGACGCCTGGTTCTGAACCGCGCCGAGGCTCAGTTCAGGAGCTTGTTCGGTTCCGGCTCAGCGCGGGTGACGACCACCAGCGTGAAGTCTGCGTGCACGTGCAGGATCACGTCGCGTTGCTGGTACCGCAGGGTCACGGTCTGGAGGGACTCGGCCATGAACTGGTGCCCGATCACGCGGGCCGTGTTCACGAAGTAGGCGGCGAAACTCAGCAGCTTGGGGTCGAGCGGCCGGCCCTGGTGGCCGAGAAGCCTGTGGCCAGCGTCCAGCAGCGCGAGCGCCTCGGCCCGCTCACTCGACTGGTAGTGGCGGATCAGGCGCTGCGCCTCGCCCTCAGGGCGGTCTGGCGCGGTCGGCTGGGGGGGCGCTGTCACGTCCTCCGCGGCGACCGGCACCGGTTCCGACGGTACTGCTGGAGAGGCCGCAGCCGGGACGGAGTCCACCACGGGTGCGTCCGGTGCCGGTGCAGGAGCGATGTCGTCGGCCGCGGGAGCCCGTCCGGGCAGGAGGCCCTCGACCATGGGGATCAGCTCGTCCTGGCTGAACGGTTTGCGCAGCACGGCGTTCGCGCCGGCGTCTCTGGCCTGGGCGCGGATCTCATCGTCGACATTGCCGCTCATCAGGATGACAGGCAGCGACTGGAAGCGTTCCTGCTGGCGCAGCATGGTACACAGCTCCAGGCCGCTCATGCCGGGCATGATCACGTCCACCATCAGCAGGTCGAAGGAGGAGCGTTCGTTCAGGAGCGCCTCGAGGGCCTCTTCACCGCTCACGGCACTGTGGCTGGTCAGGGAGTGGCGCTTGAATGTGATCTCAAGTGCTTTGCGGACGGAAATGCTGTCATCGACGATGAAGATCTGTGGCATGAGGATGTCCTAGGCGAGCCGCGCACTGGATTCATCCAGGTCGACGGCCAGCTCGATGAGAAGTCGGGCGGTGGATTGAGTGAATGCGGCGGCGTCGTGCACGGGCACCGCCGGGGTGCGGAAGAAGCTGAACTCGGCGGCCGGATGCTGCTCGATGAAGCGCAACAGCCCGAGGATGGCGGCCTTGCCGGATCGGCCACCGAACTCGGCGTACACCACCTTGCCGTGGCTCATGGCGAGGTGACCGGTTCGCTGGCTGCCCCCGGTCGGCCGGACCGTGATCATCCAGTGACCGCTGAACTCGAGTTCCCCCACCCAGTTCAGAAACTCCGGCAGGCCAGGCGAGCCCAGCTGACCATCGAGCTCCGGCCGCAGGCGGGTATTCATGGGCACCGGATAGCGGGCCATGTCGACCCCCAGGTGCCGGAAGGCGCGGGCCAGGACTTCGGGGCCGGCGGGCAGGGTCACGAAGCGGTGGTCGCCGGCCTCGGGCGCGCCGGGAATCAGGTAGACCGGCAGCCGGCTGGTCGACTGGTCGCCCGCCACCACCGAACAGAACTCCGCTCCTGTCATCTCAGGCATCACGGCGTCGCAGACGATCGCGTCGACCAGGGTGCGTTCAAGCTGTGTCAGGGCGTGCAGCGCGCCCTCGGCATGCACGACCTGCACACCGACCTGGGTGGACAGGTGTTCGTACATCGCCGCGCGGGCGGCATTGTTCAGCACGGTCAGCATGATCGGCATGGTCAGGTGCCCGCTCCGGCCAGACTGCCCACGCGGCGCAGTAGCAGGGCCTCGTTGACGGGTTTGGTGAAGTAGTCGGTCGCCCCCAGGCTGAAGGCCAGGCGCTGGTGTTTCTCGCCGGCGCGGGTCGTCATGATCACGACCGGCAGGGCGGCGGTGGCCGGGCGGCCCCGCAACGCCGAGAGCAGCTCGAAGCCGTTCATGCGCGGCATCTCCAGGTCGCTCACGACCACGTCATAGCCGTCGTCGAGCTGGAGACGCTCATAGGCGTCCTGGCCGTCGTTCGCCGTCTCCACCGTGAAGCCCGCGCGTTCCAGCATGCGGCCCACGACGCGGCGCACGCTCAGGGAATCGTCGACCAGCAGCAGCCGGCCGCGCACGGCACTCTGCCGGGTGTCGTGTTCGGTGCGCAGCCACGCGTCCGGACGGCGGGCCAGGCGCAGCAGGCCCTGTGGTTCGAGCAGTGGCAACACCTCGCCCGTGGCCGACAGCGCCGTGCCGCTCAGGTATTCCAGCGTGCCGAGCAGGCTGCCCGGAGGCGCGACGGAACTTTCCTCGATGCTGCCGAAGGTATCCACCCGCGCGGCGACCTCTCCGGCCAGGGTCGAGAGGATCACCAGCGAGAAGGTGTCGTTCTGGGAGGGCACGCCCCACAGGTCGCGCAGGTCGATGACCGGGACCCAGCGGCCCTCGAAAGGAGCCTCGAAGCCGCTCTCCCCGATGCGCAGCTCGTGTTCCGGCAATTCACGCAGCGCCCGGATGCCTGCCACGGCGAAGGCCAGCGGCACCGCACCGACCTGCACCTGCAGGACGTCCATGATGCGCCGCGTGGTGGGCAGGCGCAGGGTGAAGGCGGTGCCCTCACCCGCCCGGCTGCGGATCAGCAGTTCCCCGCCGAGCTGGCGGGTGGTGTTCGCCACGACGTCCATCCCGACGCCGCGCCCGGCGAGGGTGCTGACCTGCGCCTCAGTCGACAGGCCCGGCAGCAGGATCAGGCGGGCCACCTCCTCGTCTTCCATGGCGTTGAGTTCGTGCGCGGATCGCAGGCCGCGGGCCAGCGCGCGCTCTCGGATGGCCACGTAATCCAGGCCGCGGCCGTCGTCCTGCACGGTGATCTCCAGGAAGGAGCCCTGCAGCGTGGCACTCAACTCCACGCGGCCCACGGCCGGTTTCCCGGTGGCGGCGCGCAACTCCTGGCTGCCCAGACCATGGTGCAGGGCGTTGGTGAGCAGGTGCAGCAGCGGTTCCCCCAGGCGCTGCAGGGTGGCGCTGTCGACCTTGAGGTCGTCGCCGCGCGTCACGAACTCCAGGCGATCCTTGTGCTCGCGCGCCCAGCGGCGCAGCCGCGCCGTGACCTGCGAGAAGGGTACGCGGGCCGTCTGCGTGACGTCCACGCGCAGGCGGCGCAGCAGCTTGCCCATGTCCTCGTGCTCGGTCTGCAGGTCGCTGATCGCGCCGTCGAGGCGGCGGCGGACCTCCGCGAAGTCGGCGCTCAGTTCGGTGATCGAGCGGGCCAGGATGTTGAGGTCGGAGTAGGTGTCGAGTTCCAGCTCATCGAAGTCCTCGGCCAGTGCGGGGCCGGCGCGGTCTGGGCGGGTATCGCCGGCGGCGCGCAGCATGTCCGGGTTGAGATAGCGTTCCTCGAAATCGCGGACAGCCCGACCGAACCGGTCCTGGCTGTCCTGCATGGCGCGCTGCAACTCGTCCAGGCGTCCAAGCGACTGTCCCAACCGGGAGCGGGACGTGACCAGGCTGCCCATCTGGTCGATCAGCCCCTCGAGCTGCCGGGCCGGGACGCGCAGGGTGGCCAATTCCGTCGAAACCGCGGGGGCTTCCGGCCGCGGGCCGGCGTCCGCGACGTGCACCGGTACGCTGGTCTCGCCGCTCGCGATCTGCGCGAGACGCGCGGCCTGGATGTCCAGGGCCGCCTGCACCTCCTCGCCCGAGCCCTCGGCGACGCGCAGCATGGTCTCCAGCAGGTCGGCGGAGCGGCGCAGGTCGTCGCGCAGGGGAAGGTCCATCCGGAGCAGTCCGTCGCGAACGGCGCCCAGGACGTCTTCCAGACGGTGCGCGAAGTCGCCCAGCGGCTGGAGGCCCACCATGAACGAACTGCCCTTGATGGTGTGGGCGGCGCGGAATGTGACGTCCAGGTCGGGTTCGGCGGCGTCCAGCTGGGCACGCAGGTTCCCCAGGTGCTCCCGCACTTCGGGCGCGAAGTACTCCCACACCTCGGCCTGTTCGGTCGCGAACGTCCGCAGGGTGCCTTCCAGCCCGTCCTGAGGCGTCGCGGCCGCTGTGGCTCCCCCGAAGCCGAGGTCGTCGAGGTCGGCCGCGCTGTTCATGACCGGGCGGGGCACGAAGGCCTGCGGCTGGGCCCGCAGCATCGCCTGCAGTTGCGTCGCGCCGCCGGCCCGGGTAAAGCGCAGACCCAGGTCGGATTCGCGGCGGCCCTGTTCCACGTCGTCCAGACCCTCGTCCAGCATCTGCACGGCGGTGCCCAGCAGCGTGGTAAAGGTCTCTCGGCCGTCGTGATCCAGCTGGGGCCGGGCTTCCAGCACCCGCTCCAGCAGGGCCGCCATCTTCGAGAGCTGCGGGAACCCGTACAGGCCCGCGCTGCCGCGCATGCGGTGCGCCACGATGGAGAGGGCTCCCAGCTTCACGGCGTCGTCCTCGCCGCCTGCGGGGGCGCGCAGGTCGTCCACGCCCGACCGGAGGGTGGTCACGTCGGCCCTGGCCTCGTTCAGGAAGGCCGGAAGAAGTTCGGCTCGCTCCATCGCATTCACGCTCAGGCCGGCAGCTGGAAGCGTTCCAGGCTGCGGTTGAGTTCCTCGGCCAGCTGCTCGAGCTGCTGGGCCGTCTGACGTCCCTGTTCCACCGACGACTGCGACTGCCGCGCGACCGTGGCGATCGACTGCACGGCCACGCCCATCTGCTCCACGCCCTGCACCTGCGCCTGCGTGGCCTGCGCGATCTCATCGGCGAGTTGCGCCGACTGCTGCGAGAGCATGCCGATCTGCCGCAGGCGTTCCCCGGCGGTGCCGGCCACGTGGTAGCCCTGCTCCACCTCGCGGGTGCCGTCCTCCACGCTGACGACCACGTCCTGAATCTCGGCCTGCACCGTCTTGATCAGTCCGGCGATGCGCGCGGTGGCCTGCGAGGACGTGTCGGCCAGCTTGCGCACTTCGTCGGCGACGATGCTGAATCGGCCGCCGGCCTCGCCGGCACCCGCCGCCTCGATCGAGGCGTTCAGCGCCAGCAGGTTCGTCTGCCGCGCGATCTGCGAGATGGTGTCCACGATTTCCTGAATTTCCAGCGAGCGGTCACCCAGCGTCTTGATGCGCTTGGCGATACCCTGCACCTCGCGGCGGATGTTCTGCATGCCGTCCAGCGTGCCGGTCACGGCCTGCTCCCCCTGCTGGGACGCCAGCAGCGCCTGCTGGGCCGTTTCGGCAGAAGCCTGCGCCGCCTGCGCCATGCTGCGGATGGCGTGCGTGACGGCGCGCACCCGTTCGGACACGCGCTGCGCTTCCTCGGCGGTGAGCTGCGCGCCCTGCTGGATCTCGGCGGTGCTGCCCAGCATCTCCTTGGAGCCCAGCGCGACCGACTGCGACGCCGACTGCACCGACTTCAGCACGCTGCCGAGCTCCTCGGTCATCAGGTTGATGGAATCGACGACGTTGCCCAGCACGTCCTCGGACACCGTGCCGCGCTTGGTCAGGTCACCCTCGGCGATGTCCATGGTGACGTCCAGGAAGGCGCCGATGTTGCGCTGCAGGTCCTCGGATTCCCGCAGGCTGACCTGGTTGCGCTCGTCGTTGGCGCGCAGCTTCAAGATGGCGTCGTTGAAGGCGCCGGCCACGACCCCCACCTCGTCGCGGGTGGTGACGGGCACCTCGGCATCCAGGTCACCGCGGGCCAGCTGACCGGCGGCGCGGGCCAGCCCTGCCAGCGGGCGGGTGATGGCGCGGCCGATCATCAGCAGCAGCACGGTGGCGGCCAGGGTCAGCAGCCCCAGGGCGGCGAGCTGCTGGAGCATCAGGCGCCGGGTATCGGCGAGGCGCGCGGCGAGCAGGCGCGAGATCTCGGCGTTCCCCGCCCGGACAGCCTGACCGACCTGGATGCTGGCCGCCTGCAGGGCGTCCGCCTGCAGGGCGCTGTATTCCGTCATGCCGGACGTGGCCCCGATGCTGAGCGACTGGCGCACCTCGGCCAGGTTGTTCACCACGGCCCCGAGGGAATCGGTCAGGGACTCGTCGGCCCGCTGGGCGCGTTTTGCGGCGCTCATGGCGGCGTCGAGCGCCACACCGGCACGGATGGCTTCCTCACGGAACTGGGGTTCGAGGATCGACACGACCGCCGTCTGCCCCTGGACGCGGGCCAGGGCGTCGGCCAGCAGGTACATGCTGGCCAGACGCAGCTGCACTTCAGGCAGTTTCACCAGGGCGCTCTGGATGGCGTTGTAAGAGGAGACTTTGGGATCGAGGCTCAGGTTCGCGTCCTGCAACAGGGTTTCCAGACCGGGCAGCAGCTGCTCCTTGGAGAGCTGGGTGAAGCTGGACACCGCGATCATGCCGCCGGAGCCGACATCGGACTTCTGCAGGGACGACCACCCGGAGGCCACCGACTCGAACGCGGTGCGGGTATCGAACAGCCCCTGGTTGCCAGCCTCGGTGGTCAACACGTTCAACGCTTTCTTGACCTGGGTGGCGGCGGCCGCGGCTTCGGCCGTCTTCTTCTCGGTGGTGGCATTGACGTAGGCCATCATGCCGGCCTGCATCTGCTGGAAGGCGCTGACCTGCGCGGTGCCCGCCACCTCGCGCTGCGCGAAGCCGATGTTGTCCTGGTGGATACGCACGGCCAGCACCATCACGGCCGCGATGGGCAGGGCGAAGGCCGCGGCGCTCAGCGCGAGCTTCTGGCTCACGCTCAGGCGTGCGAGCAGCCCGGCAGAGACCTGGGTGGTCGCTCCGAACAGCGTGTCCGGGCGCTTGACCGTGGGGGCGGGAAGGGGCGTGGTGATCTTGTGCAGCATGGGAAACTCCTCGGTGGTGGGCAGGGCAGACGGGGGTCAGCTCAGGCGGAAGCGGGCAAGGGTGGAGTCGAGATTCCGGGCGAGTTCCGTGAGCTGTCCGGCGGCCTCGCGGGCCTGGGCGGCGGAGTGCTGCGACGCGGTGGCCACGGAGGCGATCTGCCGCGTGCCCTCGGTCATCTGCGCGACGCCCTCCACCTGACGGTCGGTGGCGGCCGAGATGTTCTGTGCGAGCTGCGCGGTGATGCCTGCCAGTTCGCCGATCTCACGCAGGCGGTCACCGGCGCTGCCGGCCACCTCCACTCCGCGCGCGACCTGGGCGGCGTTTTCCTGGGCGCCGCGCGCGACCTGGGCGATGTCGCCCTGCAGTTCCGCGATCAGGGTGCCGATGCGGGCGGTGGCGGCCGTGGATTCGTCGGCCAGCTGGCGCACTTCCTCGGCCACGACCGCGAAGCGCGTCCCGGCCGCTCCGGCGCCGGCCGCCTCGATGGACGCGTGCAGCGCAAGGAGGTTCACCTGCGAGGCGATGTGCGAGATGGTCTCCACGATCTCCCCGATCTCGTCAGAGCGCCGCGCCAGGGCCTGCACCCGCTCGCCGGTATCCTGGGCGGACGCGCGGATGGTGTCCATGCCCTCCAGGGTGGCGCCCACAGCCTGCTCGCCCTGCTGCGAGGCGGCGAGGGCGCGGCGGGAGGCCTCGGCGGAGGCGCGCGCAATGGCGGCCATGGTGCGGATGCCCTGGCTGAGCTCCTGTCCCTGCGCGCTCATGCGCTGCGCCTCGGCGCTGGTCGTGCGGGTGCCGTCCTCGATCTGCTCGGCGCTGCCCAGCATGGCGTGCGAGCCGTCGGTCACGGTCATGGACGCCTGCCGCACGGCGCCCAGGGTCTGCGCCAGTTCCTCGATCATCAGGTTGATGGAATCGACGACGTTCCCCAGGACGTCCTCAGTCACGGCGCCACGCCGCGTCAGGTCGCCGTCCGCGATCTTCATGGTGACGTCGAGGAACTCGGAGATGTGCTGCTGGAGCTGCCCGGCCTCAAACAGCTGGAACTCGCTCAGCTCCTGGTTGCGGCGCATCTGCTGCGTGGCGGTGTTGAAGGTGCGCGACAGGGTGCCGAGCTCGTCGGCTGAGGTGACCGGCACCTGGACGCCGAACTGCCCCTGTTCCATGCGGTGCGAGGCGTCCGTCAGGTGCCGGATCGGCTGCGTGATGCGCCGGATGATGGTGAACAGCAGCGCGCCGGCGGCCAGCAGGGCGGCGAGCACCAGCGCGGTGAGCAGCCCGAGGTGCAGGAAATCCTGCCGCATCCGCGCCCGGATCTGCCGATCCAGGTCGGCGACCGTGGCCTGATAGCCCTTGCCCAGGCCGTCGAGGCTGGCGGTGTACGCCTGAACCAGGGCGGGCGTGACCATGCCGCTGTTGAGCACCTGCTGCGTCAGATCGAGCGCCTGTTGCGCGGCGGTGACCGCGGTGGTGTTCAGGTCGCCCAGCCGCTGCTTCAGGCTAGGATCGAGGCTGTAGGCATGGTTCAGGGCGATCTGGTAGGAGGCGAGCGCGTCGGAGGCCATGTACATGTTGCGCTGGGTCAGCTGGGCTTCCAGCCCGGCGGCCGAGGGCTCACGCAGCAGCACGGCGTCCATCGAGAGCAGCTGCAGCTGACGGGTCAGCAGCGCCGCCTGCTTGCTGGAGGCCAGCAGCGCCTCGATCTCCGGGGAACGTTCCAGGTCGAGACCCGCGTCCGAGAGGATCGCCTCGGTCAGCGGCTGCTGGTTGGTCTGCAGCAGTGTCTGGTAGTTATTGATGACCGTGAAGGTGTCGCGTGTCCGCGAGTACTCCAGCAGGCTGTTCCAGGACGTGCGCAGCGTCGGCAGCTCAGTGGCCGCCTGGCCACGCAGGCGGGCCGTCAGGGCATTGAGGTTGGCTTCCGTCTGCGTCTTGCCCTGCTGGGTCACCTTCGCGTTGCGGGCGACGTGACCGGACGTGAAGGTGTACAGGCTCGACTGCAGGGCCGTCAGGGTGGAGAGGTCCTGCAGGCCGCCCAGTTCAGCGACCGAGCGGCTGCCCGTCTGGAAGCCCTGGTACAGCTGCGAGGCGCTCAGGGCGATGACCGGGGCGCCCATCACCAGGGCCATCAGGCCCAGTTTCTGACTGACGCTGAGGCGGTCGAGCCAGTGTTCGCGGCGAAGCGGCGCCTCGCCCTGGTGTGGGGCCGCATTGGGCGCGAGGTTGTTCAGGTTCTGGATCGTGGTCATGCTGAGGGCTCCTTCAGGGGATCAGCGTCGGTGCGGAGGCCGGGATCGGGCGGCACAGGCAGCCAGGGGTAGTCGGAATGCACGGTTAGACCCGCTCCAGGTGCACCCGCAGCGAGGCCAGCAGCGCCGGGGCGTTCAGGGTGCGCACCATCACTTGCCCGGTGCCGTCCGGGGAGGGCAGCGGGGTGGGTTCGCTGAGCGGCGTGGCCTGGGTGGGCGCGTCCGGGAGGCGGATCAGGCCCAGGGTGCGGTCGGCCGGCAGGGCCAGTCCTTCACCGTCCACCTCGGTCAGGACGTTCAGGTCGGCCGTACCGTGTCCAGGGGTGCCGAGCAGGTGGGCGAGGTTCACGACGGGAACGGCGCGCCCGTGGATGACGGTGAGTCCCAGCAGCAGGGGCGCCGCTACGGGCAGGCCGGTGGTGCGGCCGGACTCCAGCACTTCACAGTGGACGCCCTCCGCGGGGATGGCGATGGCCACCCCGGCCAGTTCGACGAGCAGCGCGCGGGTCATGGACGCTTCAGTTCAGGTGCCGGGCGACGATGCCCAGAACCTGTTCAGGGGTGTAGGGCTTGACCACGTAGTCCACGGCGCCCTGACGCAGGCCCCACTTCACGTCGGTGTCATTGCCCTTGCTGGACACGAAGATCACCTTGAGATCCGAGAGTTCTGCGGTGCGCTTCATGGCGCGGGCGACGTCGTAGCCGCTGCGGCCGGGCATGACCACGTCGATCATGACCAGATCCGGCTTCTCGCGCAGCGCGGCGTCCAGGGCGGCCTCTGGATCAGTGATGGCCGTGACGGCGTGGTTGGCGGGGCGAAGGGCGGCTTCGAGGAAGTTCAGGTCGGCCTGCGAGTCGTCGACGATCAGGATGCGTGCCATGGTGGATCTCCTTTGGAATGAATGGTGTGCGGAATGTTGGGGTGGGGGGAAGCCGGGTTCAGTCGGTGGCGGCGGTGGTCTGGGAGGCCTCGAGGGTGCCCGTGGAGTCCATGGCGATGGTGGTCACGGCCAGGCCGATCAGCAGGAAGGACACCACCCCGATCACGAGGGCGAGCATCCCGGCGTCGGACGTCTGAACGGCCATCAGGTTCGCTTCGGCGGCGGGATCGATGGCGTACCGCAGGGCGGCCATGCCCGTGTAGTGCATGCCGGTGATCGCGACGCCCATGACCAGGGCGGCCACGGTCTTCACGCTGTAAAGCAGGACGCGCCGGCGCTGCGCTGCCCAGTCGCTGGCGAGCAGCCCGAACAGAAAGAGCGCGACCATGCTGGCGCCGATGGCGATCACGACCGAGGCGACCAGCGGAGCCCAGATGACCTGGACGGTGGTGCCAGGCATGCGGTAGGCCGCCATGCCCAGGTAGTGCATGACCACGATGCCGCTGCCGGCGACTGTGCCAGCCACGGCCAAGCGGCCCAGGCTCAGGGCGCCCGCATGCAGGATGCGCAGCGCCGGATAGACCAGGGCCACGGCGGCCAGACCGGAGAGCACCGTGGGCAGCAGCTGGAAGGAGGAGGGCATATTGCTGTGCAGCGCGAGCATGCCGACAAAGTGCATGGCCCAGATGCCGTAGCCCAGTAAGAGCGCCTGCGCGATCTGCCAGAAGTGGTTGGAGCCGATGTTGCGGTCACGCCCGGCCCGGCCTGCCAGTTCGAGTGACACGAAGGAGGTCAGGGTGGCGATCACGTAGGAGAGGCCTATGTAACCGAGGTTCCATGTCTGGATGAGTGGATGTTCCATGTGCTCCGACCCTAGGCGGGCGGGGCACACATCTTTCTTACATCTGCCGCTGTAGAGGGCAAATACCGATTTTTTCACACCAGCTCATTCAGGCGGTCGAGGCCATGTCCGTTCCCGTTCAAAATTGACGCGCACGTACATTTCTGGCTATGCTGGTGCCACCGTCAAGCCACCCGGAGGCACCCCATGAAGGCACCCCTATGTCCCTGAAGAGTCTCTTCGACCTGAGTGGCCGCGTCGCCCTGATCACTGGCGGGTCGCGCGGCCTGGGGCTGCAAATTGCCGAGGCGCTCGGCGAATACGGCGCGACCATCGTCCTGACCGCCCGCAAGCAGCACGAACTCGACGAAGCCCAGGCCCACCTGGTCGCCCAGGGCGTACCTACACACGTGTATGTGGGAGACCTCGGGGCCTTCGACACCCTGGATCCGCTGATCGAGCGCATCCACGCGGACGTCGGTGCCATCGACATCCTGGTGAACAATGCCGGGGCGACCTGGGGGGCGCCCACCGTGGATCACCCCCTGGACGCGTGGCAGAAGGTCATGAACGTGAACGTGACCGGCATGTTCCTGATCACGCAGTCGGTCCTGAAACGCTGCATGCTGCCGCGGGGCAAGGGACGCATCGTGAACGTCGCCTCCGTCGCGGGGCTGCAGGGCAACGACCCGCGCATGTCACCCACGCTGGCCTACAACACCAGCAAGGGTGCCGTGGTGAATTTCACCCGCGCCCTGGCCGCCGAGATGGCCGGACACGGTATCACCGTGAACGCCATCTGTCCCGGTTACTTCCCCACCAAGATGACCAGGGGCACCCTCGCCTACGGCGAGCAGCAGATCCTCTCGCACACGCCCATGCACCGGCTGGGCACGGATCAGGATCTCAAGGGCCTCGCGCTGCTGCTGTCCAGCGACGCCAGCGCCTACATGACCGGGCAGAACATCGCTGTGGACGGCGGCTCCAGCAGCGTATGACCGTCTCTGGATCGGACAGTGCCGCTGCGCTGGAACCCATGCGGCGCGGCACTCGAGCCAGTGCCCGCCCCACGGCCTGGAGGACGCGCTTGGGGCATGTCGAATCCAGCCGCGTGGAAATCCGCCCCGCCCTGCGCCCGGATCTGACCCCGCAGGACGGGTGGGAAGAGGTGCGGTGGGCACGTGGCGAGGGGCGGCGCGCCAGGAAATGCCATGGTGTCGCGCGCGCCGACAGGCCCGTTACGCCCGGTTCTCAAGACTCCACCATCGCCCCGGTCGGCGTCAGGGAGGCCTGAAAAATGCGTGCCGAGGAACTCGCGGCCCATGTCGGTCAGGAAGTGGCCCTCTCGGCCTGGATCGAGATCGATCAGGCGCGCATCGACGCCTTCGCCGCCGCCACCGGCGACCACCAGTTCATTCACGTGGATCCGGAGCGCGCCGCGCACGGCCCCTTCGGCGCCACCATCGCCCACGGCTTCCTGACGCTCTCGCTGCTCGCTGGCGAGTTCATGACGCGGGGTGGCGCCCCTCACATCGACGGGAGCCGCCTGACCGTCAACTATGGCCTGAACCGCGTGCGCTTCATCACGCCCGTGAAGGTCGGCTCGACCCTTCGTAACCGCGCCGTGCTCCTGGCCGTCGAACCCGGCGACGGGTACGTCCAGATCACGGTGCTCAACACCATCGAGATCGACGGTGAGCCGCGCCCTGCCTGCACCGCCGAAAGCGTGTTCCGGGTTTACGTGTGACCCAGGAGGCGTCGGCGCCCGGCGGGACGGTCTACCTGCTCGAGCAGGGCGGCGTTGCGCTGGGCCGCATGCCTCTGCGGCGCGTCGAGAGTTTCGCCATGTACTGCGACTTTCACCCGACCCCGGCCTTCGATGCCTACTGGGCCCTGTTCGATGAGGACGCGGCCATCGCTGAACGTCTGGCACACGACGACTCGTCGGAGCTGCTGTCGACGGCCGAGGCGACGCTGGAACGCATCCTCGCGCTGGGTCTGGTCATCCGGCGTGAAGGCGGCGGTGTGCACCGTGACGTTCTGATTGGCATCGAGGGCCACACGGCCCACTTCCGCGCCCTGAGTCCCGAGGAGGAATTCCTATGACCGTATTTGACGTCTCCGCCCGCTCGCGGGATCTGCGTGAGCGGCTCACCGCGTTCATGGCCGAGCACATCTACCCGAACGACGCGGATGTTCACCGGCAGATCGCCGAGGGCGACCGCTGGCAGCACCTGCCGCTGATCGACGAGCTCAAGCCCAGGGCGCAGGAAGCGGGCCTGTGGAATCTGTTCCTGCCGCCCGCCAGCAGCCGGAACGGGCAGTATGGGGCGGGCCTGAACAACCTCGACTATGCCCCGCTGTGCGAACTCATGGGCCGGGTGTGGTGGGCGCCGGAGGTCTTCAACTGCTCCGCACCGGACACCGGGAACATGGAGGTGCTGGCGCGCTACGGTACGCCGGAGCAGCAGGAGCGGTGGCTGGTGCCGCTGCTGAACGGCGAGATCCGCAGCGCCTTCTCGATGACCGAACCCGACGTGGCGTCGAGCGACGCGACGAACATCCAGTCCAGCATCGTGCGGGACGGGGACGACTACGTCATCAACGGCGACAAGTGGTGGACGAGCGGCGCGGGCGATCCCCGCTGCACCATCAGCATCTTCATGGGCAAGACCGACCCGTCCGCCGAGAAGCACCTGCAGCAGAGCATGATCCTGGTGCCCATGGACGCGCCTGGCGTGACCAAAGAGCGCATGTTGACCGTGTTTGGCTACGACGACGCCCCGCATGGTCACGCGCAGATGGGCTTCCGAAACGTGCGCGTGCCGGCGAGCAACATGCTGCTCGGGGAGGGACGCGGCTTCGAGATCGCCCAGGGCCGCCTGGGACCGGGACGCATCCATCACTGCATGCGCCTGATCGGGCAGGCCGAGCGCGCCCTGGAACTGATGGTGCAGCGTGCCAGCCAGCGCACGGCCTTCGGGACGACCCTGCTGGGGCACCAGCACGTGCGCGAGGCAATTGCCGAGAGTCGCATGGAGATCGACCAGGCACGGCTCCTGACCCTGAATGCGGCGCACATGATGGACACGGTGGGCAACAAGGCGGCGCGCGGACAGATCGCCGCGATCAAGGTCGTCGCGCCGAATGTCGCCCTGCGCGTCATCGACCGCGCCATCCAAGTGTATGGCGGCGCGGGCGTCAGTCAGGACACGCCCCTGGCCATGATGTACGCCCAGGCCCGCACCCTGCGCCTCGCGGACGGCCCGGACATCGTGCACACCGAGACCGTCGCGAAGGTGGAGATCAAACGTCAGGCCGGACTGAACTTCACTTGAACTTCAGGGTGTTCAGGTATGCCTGGAGCGCCTTCAGTTCGGCGGCGGTGGGCGCCTTCCCGTGATCTCCCGCAAAGCCCACCTTCCCCCACACCGGCATGGGGGCCTTGAAGACCACGCCCTTATCGTCTTTTCCCTGGAGCATGGCGCGTTTGAACAGTACATACGACCAGCCCGCCGCTTCTTTCAGATTCGGGCCGACCATGCCGGCGCCCGTCGGCGCGTGGCATCCCGCGCAGTTGGCGGTATAGATCGCCTTCCCTCTGGTGGCCGCCTGCGCAGCAGACGTGACGGCGGGAAGGACACCGACCGACCTCATCAGAATTCGCATCATTCAGGATGACCATAGAACTCTCAGGGAAGCGAACGACCGTCTGACATCCCAGGGGCCTGCCAGGTTCTGGAGTCGGCGCACAAGGAGACCAGCATGGAATTCAAGAGCAAAGTGATTGTCGTGACCGGCGCCGCCTCGGGGATTGGACTGGCGCTCGCCGCCCGCTTCGTTCAGGAAGGCGCGACGGTGATCGCTTCCGACCGCAATGCGGAAGGCGGCGCCGCGAAGGCGGCCGAGATCGGGGCGCGTTTCGTTCCAGCGGATGTCGGTCAGGAGGCGGACGTCAAGGCCCTGATCGACGACGTGCTGGCACGGGAGGGCCGAATCGACCTGTTCTGCTCGAATGCCGGCATCGGCATCGGCGAGGGGCCGGAAACGCCGGACAAGCAGTGGGATCTGATCCACCGGGTCAATGTGATGAGTCACGTCTGGGCCGCGCGGCACCTGCTGCCACACATGCTGGAGCGGGGTGAGGGGTACCTGCTGAATACCGCCTCGGCGGCGGGTCTGCTGACGGAACTGCACTCGGCCCCGTACGCGGTCACCAAACATGCCGCCCTGGCCTTCGCCGAGTGGCTGGCCATCACCTACGGCGACCGGGGCATCAAAGTGGCGGCCCTGTGCCCGGAGGGCGTATGGACGCCCATGATCCAGAACGCTCCCCTGCTCCAGCAGACGGCCATCAGCACCGACGAACTTGTCGAGAAGACGCTGGAGGTGCTGCGGGCCGACGGGTTCCTGATCGTGACCCATCCGACCACCCTGAAATCCTTCCAGACTAAGGCCAACGATTACGAGGTGTGGCTCAGCAAGATGCGTCACCTCCGCAAGAAGGCCATGGCCCTGCTGGGCGGACAGACAGTCTTCCCAGCGGGCAGAGAGTCGTGACCGGAACCGACACGGCGCCCGTCCGGCCCGGGGAGGAACTCCCCCTGGAAGCGCTGCGTGAAGCGCTGCGGGGACGGGTGGCAGGGAACGTGGATGACTTGAGTGTGGCGCAGTTCCCGGGCGGCTTCTCGAACCTCACCTACCTCGTCCGGGCCGGAGCGCACGAGTATGTCCTGCGGCGCGCCCCGCTGGGGCCGGTGCCGAAGGGGGCGCACGACATGGCGCGCGAGGCCCACCTGCTGGAACGCATCCATCCGGTGCTCCCGGTGGCACCCCAGCCTGTCTTGGTTGTCGAGGATCCTGAGGTGATCGGATCGCCCTTCTACCTGATGGAGCGGCGTCACGGGGTGGTCGTCAGAACGGCGCTCCCCGCCGCCTACGCGCTGATGCCCGACGCGCCCCGCCGCATGTCCGAGGCCCTGGCCGACACCTTGGCTGACCTCCACGCCGTGGACATCGCCGCCGCCGGGCTGACGGGCATCGGCAAACCGGAGGGCTTCAATGCCCGTCAGGTGGCCGGGTGGGCCGGCCGCTGGCGGCGGGCACGCGAGGCGTTGCACGGAACTGGAGACCTGCCGGCCCCGGCTGTCCTGCGCGACGAACTGGTCATTGCCTGGCTGGAGGCCCACACGCCGGTCGAAAGCGCCCATACCCTGGTACACAACGACTTCAAACTGGACAACCTGATGCTTGATCCCACCGACCCTGGCCGGGTGACCGCGCTGCTCGACTGGGAGATGACGACCGTGGGTGATCCGCTGGTGGATCTGGGCCTCACCCTGACGTACTGGACGATGCCTGAGCAGCCGGGGAGGGAGCCGAGTGCCGTGGGCGCGACCATTCCGGGATTTCTGAGCCGCGAGGAGCTGATCGCCCGCTACGAACAGTCCAGTGGTCGTCACGTGACGAGCAGCCTTTCGTGGTACGAGGTGCTGGGCCATTTCAAGCTCGCCGTGATCGTCCTACAGATCTACGCCCGCTACCGCGCCGGGCAGACCACGGATCCCCGTTTTGCGCCGCTGGCCGGTCAGGCGACGTGGCTGATCCAGGAAGCGTGGCGGCGGATCGCGGCCCACAGCGATGCGGTCGGCGGGGCAGACCTCGTGCCCACCGATGAGTGAACTGATTCTCGTCCGCCACGGTCAGGCCACGCCCTTCGACACCGACACCGACCGGCTGTCCCCTTTGGGTGAAGCCCAGGCCCGCGCCGTCGGCGAGGCGCTGCTGACCCAGGGCGTGACGCCAAGCGCGGTGATCCACGGCACGCTCGTCCGGCAGCGGAGAACCGCGGAGCTCGCCGCATGCCCCGACTGGCCAGAAGCTACCAGTGATCCCCGACTCGCCGAGTACGACGGTGATGGCCTTGTGCGTCTCCTGGCGCCTCAGCTGGAATCACGTGAGACTGCACTGGCGTCCCTCAGGCAAACCTTCCGTGATCCGGCGACCGGCGTCGAACGCAACCGGGCCATCCAGACGTATCTCGAAGCGGTGGCGAAGGGCTGGCAGGCGGGAAGCCTCACCCACCCCGACGTGGAGCCATGGACGGCCTTCCAGGCGCGCGTACAGGCGGCCCTGGATGACCTGATGTGCTTGCCCTCTGGCTCCACCGCGCTCGTCTTTACCAGCGGCGGTGTGATCGGCACGGTGGTCGCCCTGGTGCTCGGTGCACCGGACACGGCCGCCCTCGCCCTGAACTGGCGCGTCAAAAACGGCAGCATGACCCGGTTGACCTTCGGTGGTGGCAGGATCAGTCTCGATTCCTTCAACGAGATCCACCACCTGCCGCTCGCCCTGCGTTCCTGGCGCTAGGACAACTCGGGCGCAGACCCTCACCGTCCACCGAGAATTGAAGCAGGGGCGGCAGGCTCACGCCGCCGCCCCTGCTCTTCATGCCTCAGCGGTACGTCTGGAGGTTCCCGCTGATCGTGTAAGGCATCCCGCGGCTGTCCTTGAACGACAGCTTAAACGCGCCGCTGGCCGGCAGGCTCGGGACATCGAAGGTGTACGACACGACGCCAAGGTTCCGGAAGTCCGATTGACCGCTGGGCAGCGTGAAGTTGTCCCGGTACGGGCCGTCCACCAAGGGAGCGGCCGTGTACGTGCGCCCCGCGACGGTCATGGTCGCCGACTTGAAGAAGTCCAGGTAGCTCTTCTCCTTGTCGGGATTTGCGGTGATCTTGTTCGTCTTGTACGCCAGCTGCCACTGCTCTTCCTCGTCCGCGACGGAGTAGGGGCTGTGGGAGTACACGCGCACGGTGATCTTGCCGTTGAGGTTCTGCGCGAATGCGCTGGCCTGGGCTGTCGTGAGGGGCTTGCCCTCCAGGCGGGCCAGGTACGACTCGTAGCGCAGACGCTCGAAGGGAGTGCCGAGCACGATCCCGTCGATCTCCGGCGAATTGGGGCGCAGGATCACGTCCTGGTTGTAGGCCTTGAGCAGATACGAGCCGAGGATGTATCCGCCCTCCTTGATGCTCATGTCCTCGCCGGCCTTCAGGGCCTCAGTCACCACGGCGGGCGAGAGCGTCAGCGTCACGGCCTGCACGGTACTGCCCAGGGTCAGCGCGGCCAGCCCGAGCAGCCCCAGCAACGTCCGGCCGCTCATTTGAGACTGTAGATCGCGATGCGCGATCCGACGTTCTTCACGCCTGCAGTGCCCTTGGAGGTGTTGCCGGCCGCGATGGCCATGTACTGCTTGCCAGCGACCTCGTAGGTGGACACGCCGCCGCCGATCGGGGCGGTGTCGATGTTGTCCTTGAACAGCACCTTGCCGCTCTTGGAATCCAGGGCGTAGAACGTGCCGTTCATGGCGCCGGCCAGCACCAGGTTCCCGCCGGTGGAGGTCACGCCGCCCACGATGCGGATACCGGGCAGCTCGTACTTCCACATCGGCTTGCCGGTGGCGGCGTCATAGGCCGTGGTGTTGCCGACCGCCTTGTTCGCCGGGTCGAGCTGCATGGAGCCGCCGAAGAACAGCTGGCCCTTGATCAGGCGCACCTCACCGAGCTTCACGACGCCGCACCAGTCGACGGAGTTCACGAACAGCATCTTGTTCTGGGGATCGAAGGACGGGCCGGACCACTGCGAGCCGGCCGAGTAGTTGGGGCAGATCGGCAGCCCCTCGCGGGTGGTGGGCTTCTCCTGGTTGGTGGTCTTGATCATGGCCTGCTTGAAGACCTGGGACTTGTCGTCTTCGTTGTAGCCGAACAGCCAGCCGGCCTTCGTGGCGACCGCGAGGCGCTTCTGCCCGTCGAGGTCATACAGCACTGGCGCGGCGGCGGTGTCGTAGTCCTTGTCGTCGTGCGGTTGCTGCGAGTAGTGGTGGTCGTACTTGCCAGTCTCGGCATCGAGCACGGTCACGGTGTTCGTGAAGAGGTTGTCGCCGGGGCGGTACTGCGCGGCGAAGTCGGGCGCGGGGTTGCCGACCGAGATGTACAGCTTCCCGGTGGCCGTATCCAGCGTGTAGCTCGTCCACATGCTGCCGCCGCCGGTGACGGTCGATTCGGCCCGCTTCCAGGTGTCCGCACCGGTCTGGGTGCCAGTGGGGATCATGTCGAAGGTCCAGGCCTTCTTGCCGGTCTTGGCGTCGAAGGCGTACATGTGCGCCTTGATGCCCCAGTCCGCGCCGGCCTCGCCGATGAAGACCTTGCCGTTGTAGTAGATGGGTGCGGAGGAGAGGAAGTAGCCGACCGCCGAGTCCGCCACCTTGGTATCCCACAGCTGCTTGCCGGTGCCGGCATCGATGGCGATCACGTGGGCATTGGGCGTGCCGCGGTACAGGACGCCGTCGGCGATGGCCAGACCGCGGTTGGTGGTCAGCACCGAGGACGTGTCCATCATGTACTTGTTGACCCACAGCGCCTTGCAGGTGCGGGCGTCCACGGCGAAGGTGCGGTTGGCCTGCGTGAAGAACATCACGCCCTTGTAGACCTGCGGCGTCACCTGGAAGCCGCCGTCGTCACCGGTCTCGAAGGTGCAGACGCGCTGCATCTGCGAGACGTTGCTGGTGTTGATCTGGTCGAGCGGCGAGTAGCGCTGGCCGCTGTAGCCCTTGTTGTACATCAGCCACGAGTCGGTCGCCTGGTCGGCGTTGTTCAGCTCTTCCTGGCTGGGGCCCGTCATGGCGAGTCCTTGACCGAACAGCAGGGCAGTGCACAGCGCGATGCCAACCTTCATTCCTGATTTCCGCATAATTGCCTCCTGGGCAGGTAAATTTCGATGGCGTGTAGTCTTTGGAGGACGTAGTGACCCCCTGGCCACAGCGCATGGCCAGACTGAGTCCCAAACAGTCACGGGACGTGCAGGGTTATTTCTTGAAGGTGTACGACTTCAGATCTTTGACCGCGAGCGCCTTGGTGCCGGGCTTGAAGCCGTTTACCTGCAGGACGTACGCCAGCACGTTGATGTACTCGACGGGCTTGAGGCCGCCGGGGTTGGTCTGCGGCATGGTGCTGGACATGATGAAGTGGAAGTCGTCGAGGCTGTTGGTCGCCCATTTCTGGAAGAACATGGGGCCCGCGAGTTTCGGGGCCCCACCGTTGCTCAACTTTGTGCCGTGGCACATGGAGCATTGGGCCGTGTAGGTCTTGGCGCCCGCGGTCGCCTGCGCCTTGGTGTACTGGGGCGTGGCGGCCAGCGCCGGGCCGGCGAGGAGGAGCAGGGGCAGCAGTCGGGTGAGGTGCATCAGGGGGTCTCCTTCGGGGGGAGGGGGTGAAAGAGGGGAAGGAGCAGGCTCATCGCTTCCTGGACGGTGTCCCCGACGCTGCATTCCTGCGTGTACAGGCGGGCATAGAACAGGCGGTCGGTGATGGCGGTGTACGCCTGGGCAAGGGTCTCCGCTGGCGTCTGGATGATCAGGCGGTGGGCCTGGGCCTCCAGGAAAACCTGCGTGTAAATGTCGATGAAGGGCAGATAGCGGTCAGCGTTTTTCAGGTCTTCTCGCAGCACCATGTGGGTGAGTTCCAGATCCTCGACCAGCAGCGTGTACAGTCTCGAAAGGCCCTGTTCCATGCGCGGCCTGAGCGGCAGGGTTCTGGGGCCAGCCATGATCCTGGTGGCAGCTTCCCGCCAGCTTCTCAGCGTTTCGGACACGATCTGTTCGAAGGCCGCTTCCTTGCTGGGCCACGTGCGGTAGAACGAGGGCTGGGTCAACTGTGCGGCGGCCACGATGTTGCTGACCTTGGTGCCGTGCAGACCATGCCGCGCGAACTCCCGGATGGCGGCGGCGCGGAGCCGCTGCGAGTTGTGCAGATGCCGCTTCGTCTGGGGGTGAAGCGGGGAGCCGGGGTCACCCTGCATGCTCCTGAACCTCCTTTCACTTGTATGGGTCATGCTATGAGCGGGTAGATGTACTCTCAAGCCCAGTCTGAGTACCTTTGTCCCTGTTTTTCTCGTCTGCAATGGTAAGAACCACTCATTTCGAGGCGGGATTGGGGATGGGTTCATTCCCAGCTCACTTGACCTTGTACTCGGCGACAATGTGCTGTCACACCGTCTGGAACCCGCTGGTCGCCCGCTCGCCACCTGACTGCCGACGGTGGGCTACGTCAGCTGGATCACCCAATCGGCCCGCGACCGCGTGTCCTCGATGAGGGCGGCGTTTTTCTGGTCGACCGACGCGACCCAGGCCACGGCATCGTCATGCGAGCGACCGAAGGTCTCATGTCGCCGCACCAGGCGCCCGAGTCTCAGGTCATCCGGGATCTCCAGGTACCAGACCTCATCGATCGCGGCGCGCACGTCCCGCCACTCGCCCTCATCCAGCAGCAGGTAGTTTCCCTCCGTGAGGATCAGCGCCGTCTGCGGCGGAACCGGAATGGCGCTGCCGATGGATTCTTCCAGCGCCCGGTTGAAGAACGGCGCGTACACAACCTGGCCCGTATTTTGCCTGAGCCGGGTCAGGAGCGCGGCGTAACCACCCGCATCGAAGGTGTCCTGGGCGCCCTTGCGATCCTGCCGCCCCAGCCGCCGCAATTCTTCATTGGCCAGGTGAAACCCGTCCATGGGCACCACGCAGGCCACCTCGCCCAACGCCGAGGCCAGCGCCTCACATAGCGTGGATTTGCCGGCCCCCGGCGTCCCGGTGATGCCGAGGACACGCCGCTCACCAGGAACGATCAGCGCGCGCGCTCTGACGACGAGCTCGTCCACCGTGGCGTGCTGGACAGGGTTGGGTGAAGGAGCGGAGTGGATGGCGTCTTCCATGGCCTCAGGCTATGACGCCGGACGGCTCTGGACGTGTCGGTCAGTCAGGGTTGGGTGGTGGCCAGCGTGCGTTTCATCTGCCCAGGAGGCCCACTCCCTACCCTGACGTATGACACCCATGACTGGGACGCTTCCCTCGGACGCCCTGGTGTTTTTCGGAGCGACTGGTGATCTGGCGTACAAGCAGATCTTCCCGGCCCTGCAGGCCATGGTCGCGCGCGGGACGCTGACGATGCCGGTGATTGGTGTGGCCAAGTCCGGCTGGACGGTCGACCAGCTGCGGGCGCGGGCGCGGGCCAGCCTCACCGGGCACGGCGGCGTGGACGAGGCTGCCTTCGCGGCCCTGAGCGCGCAGCTGTCCTATGTCGACGGGGATTACAACGACCCCGCGACCTTCACGGCCCTGAAAGCCGCGCTGGGAACAGCGCAGCGCCCCCTGCACTACCTCGCGATTCCTCCCAGCCTGTTCGGCACGGTCACGCAGCACCTTGCACAGAGCGGCTGTGCAGACGGAGCGCGCATCGTGGTGGAGAAGCCATTCGGGCGTGACCTGGCCAGCGCGCGGGCGCTGAACGAGACCATCCATCAGGTGTTTGCGGAAGACCGGGTGTTCCGCATCGACCACTACCTGGGCAAGGAGGCCGTGCAGAACCTGCTGTATTTGCGGTTTGCGAACGGCGTGCTGGAGCCGCTGCTGAACCGCGACCACGTGCAGTCCATCCAGATCACCATGGCCGAGAGCTTCGGCGTGGCCGGACGAGGAACGTTCTATGAAGAGGCGGGAGCGATCCGGGACGTGGTGCAAAACCACATGCTTCAGGTCGTGGGCCTGCTGCTGATGGAGGCTCCCGCGCAGGGCGGTCAGGAAGCCATCCGCGACGGCGTGGCCCGGCTGTTCAAGTCGATCCGGACGCTGGCACCCGCCGACGTGGTGCGCGGCCAGATGAGCGACTACCACCAGGAACGTGGCGTGGCCCCGGACTCCACCGTCGAGACCTTCGCGGCGCTGCGCTTTCATGTCGATTCGTGGCGCTGGGCCGACGTGCCGGTCAACGTGCGCGTCGGCAAGGAGCTGCCCGTCACGTGTACCGCCGTGACCATCCAGTTCAGGGGGCCGCCGCAGGACGTGTTCGGCGCGGCCCCGGCCCTGAATTTGCTGCGGTTGCAGCTCACGCCGGGCGTGCAGGTCACGCTGGGCCTGAATACCAAGAAGCCCGGCGCAGGCATGACCGGCGAGGCGGCGCAGCTCGTGCTGCACCGGCAGGACTGGGACGGCCTGGCCCCCTACGAGCGGCTGCTGGGCGACGCCCTGGCCGGCGACGCCACCCTGTTCGCCCGCGAGGACGAGGTCGAGGAAGCCTGGCGCATCGTGGATCCCATCCTGGGCCCGGTCGTGCCGGTCTCCCCGTATCCGCCCGGTACGTGGGGGCCGCCCGAGTCGGACACGCTGATCGGCCCCGATGGCCCCTGGCTTGCGGTGCAGCCCGACCTGGGCGGCACCGGGGCCACGCCGCCCATCCCGCCGCGACCTGCGCCTCACGGCAGCGACGCGAATCCGCTGCCGGCAGTGCCCGCCACGCTGGCGGGCAGGGTGGGCGAATGACTCCTGCCAGGACAGTGGAGCGGCCTGCCGTGCCCGTGGCGTCCACGACGGCCCAGCGCACGCCGGGAGGCCGTCGCCCGCAGCCGTCGCCCGCGCCGCGTCGGGTGCTGGCGGTCGATATCGGCGGGACGCACGTCAAATTCCGGGTCAATACCGGGGACGAGGTGCGTAGATTCGAATCCGGTCCGGCCCTGACGCCCGCGCAGATGTGCATGCAGCTCCGGTCGATGTGCGCCGACTGGGCCTACGACGTGATCAGCGTGGGCTACCCCGGCCCCGTGTTACATGGCCGGCCGGTGCTGGAGCCGCACAACCTCGCGCCCGGCTGGGTGGGATTCGATTTCGCGGGTGCGCTTGGCCATCCGGTCAAGCTGATCAACGACGCGGCCATGCAGGCGCTCGGGTCGTACCAGGGCGGCCGGATGCTGTTCCTGGGGCTGGGCACCGGGCTGGGAAGCGCGATGGTCGCTGACGGCATCGTCGAACCCATGGAACTCGCGCACCTGCCGTACCGCAAGCACACCTACGAGGAGTATGTGGGCCTGCGCGGCCTGGAGAAGCGCGGCCGGAAGAAGTGGCGCCGGGAGGTCGGGGAGGTCGTCCACCTCCTGCGGGCCGCGCTGGAACCCGACGATGTCGTGCTGGGTGGCGGCAACGCCGAGCTCCTCCACGATCTCCCGGAGGGCGTGCGCCTGGGCGACAACGCGAACGCCTTCCCCGGCGGATTCCGGCTGTGGGATGACGACGTGAACGCCAGACCCGTCACTGGAGCCACCCCATGAACACCCTCCCTACGTTTGCCATGGTCGGTGACGGTGCCCTCGCGCCGGGCGCGCCCGGGATGAATCCCACCTGGGCGAGCAGCGACAAGGATTTCGTGACGACCAGCCTCGGCCCCGGGCGGGTGTGGGCCACGCTCGGGCACGGGGTGCTCAACGAGGTGTACTGGCCCTCGACTGGCGAACCCCAGTTGCGCGATCTGACCTTCTACCTGCTCGGTGAGGACGGCCGCTGGATCGACCTGAAGCGGGAACGGCGCTACGCGCTCTCCACGCCTGCCCCGTATTTGCCGCTGCCCACCGTCGTCCACACGGGCGAGGACTACACCCTGACCCTTGAAGTGCTCCCGGATCCGCTGCGCGACGCCCTGCTGATCCGCTTCGACCTGACCGGGCCGTACCGGCTGGGCATGATCGTCTCTCCGCACCTCGACACGAACGGACGCGAGAACGTGGCGTGGGTGGATGGCGCGCTGTTCGCCCACCAGCACCGGCACGTGCTGTGCCTGACGGCGGACGTCCCGCTCGCCATGGCGTCAGCGGGCATCGTGGGCACCTCGGACGGCTGGCAGGATCTAAACGCCCACGGCACGCTGACCTGGACGTACAGCAAGGCCGGGCCAGGCAACGTGGCGCTCAGCGCCGCGCTGGACGGCCCGGCCGGCGTGATCGCGCTGGCCTTCTCGAACACGGCGCGCGGCGCGTGGACCCTGGCCCGCTCCGGCCTCGCGGAGGGCTTCGATGCGGCAAAACGTGAGTTCCTCCGCGCGTGGTCGGCCTGGGGCAAGAACCTCCAGTTCCCCGCGCCCACGCCCGAACTGGCGAGTCTGGCGCAGTTCAGCGCCACCGTCCTGAAAATGCACGAGGATCGGACCTTCCCCGGCGCCATCGTCGCCAGCCTCAGCACGCCGTGGGGCGACAGCACCGATACCCTGGGCGGCTACCACCTGGTGTGGCCCCGTGACGCGACCCTGGCGGCCTTCGCCCTGATTGCCGCCGACCAGCTCGAAGACGCCCGGCGCATCCTGGCGCGGTTCATTGCCACGCAGCAGCAGGACGGGCACTGGCCGCAGAACAACTACCCCAGCGGCGACCCCTTCTGGACGGGCCTGCAACTCGACGAGACCGCCTTCCCGGTGCTGCTGGCCGCGAAACTGCGCGAGCTGGGCACCCCGGAGTTTCCGGGCACGCCCGAGATGGTGCGCCGCGCGGTGGGGTTCGTGGCGCGCACCGGACCCACCAGCGACCAGGACCGCTGGGAGGAGAACCCGGGCGTGAATCCCTTTACCCTGGCGGTGGCGATTGCTGCGTTGGTCGCCGGGGCTGAGTGGCTGGAGGACGGGGAGCGCACGGACGCGCTGCGCATCGCGGACGAGTGGAACGAGCGCCTGGAGACGTGGTGTTACGTGGAGCCCACGGCCCTGGCCCATGATCTCCAGGTGACCGGCTATTACGTCCGGCTGGCCCCACCCCAGGCGGACGGCGGCCTGGGCGGACAGGTGATGCTGCGGAATCGCATGGGCGAGACGGTCATGGCGTCGGCCCTGGTCAGCCTGGACTTCTCCTACCTGACGCGGCTGGGCCTGCGGTCCGGTACCGATCCGCGCGTCCGCGACACCGTGACGGTCGTGGACGCCCTGCTGAGGGTCAGCACGCCCAGCGGCGACCTGTACCACCGCTACAACAGTGACGGGTACGGCGAACATGACGACGGCCGCCCTTTCGACGGCAGCGGGATCGGGCGGGCGTGGCCGCTGCTGACGGGCGAACGTGGTCACCTCGCGCTGGACGCCGGCGAGGACGCCCTGAGCTTCATCCAGGCCATCGCGCGCTGTGCCAGCGCCGGCGGCCTGCTGCCCGAACAGGTCTGGGACGCGGCCGCCATCCCCGAGCGCGGCCTGTTCCCGGGGCGGCCGTCCGGGAGCGCCATGCCCCTGGTCTGGACTCACGCCGAATTCCTCAAGCTGCTCGTGGCCCGCGAGGCTGGTTTTCCCGTCGAGCGCCTGCGCGGCGTCGAGGCGCGCTACGCCCTGCCGCGTCCGGCCACGGAGTGGCGCTGGCGCAACGAGACCCCGGTGCAGGAGCTGCCCGCGGCCCGTGATCTGGTCATCGAGGCGCCGGTGCCCTTCACCCTGCACTGTGGCTGGGATGGCTGGCAGGACGCCCATGACCTCCAGGCCGTGAAGGGGGCCTTCGGGCTGTGGCTCGTGCGCTTCGGTGCGGCCGGGTTGCGCGTCCACGCCACGCTGGAGTTCACCCGCCTGTTTGGGACGGACTGGGAGGAGAACACCCACCAGGTGAAGCTGCAGCACCCCAGTCCCGCCTCGCTGACGACCCAGGAGTAACGGTGTGTGGGTCACCCGCGTCAAGCCCGCGTCCAGGCCTGCGCTCGCACCCCCGGACGCGCGGGTGAAGCGCTCCACCTTCGGGCCGCCCTTTCATGCCGCATTGACCCGGCGAGGCGATAACCGGGGCGATGCACCGATCCCTGCTTCTCCTGCTCCTCGGTTCCCTGTCCACGGTGGCGGGCGCCGCTCCCCTGAGCGTGGCCCTGGCGGCCACTGACCAGGCGCTGCCCTGCGGAGCGGCGCTCACGCCCGCGCTGACCCTCTCGGGCACGCCGCCCACGGGCACGCAGAGTGTGGCGCTGATCTTCTGGGATCAGCAGCCCCGCGCGCTCAGTGGCCGCTGGCTGGTGTACGACCTGCCACTGGGAGCACGCACCCTCAGGGCCACGCCCGCGACCTCCCTGACGCCCTCCGGCGGAAAGGCCGCCACGAACGAGGCCGGGAAGCCCGGCTACACGGCCATCTGCTCCAAGGGGAAGCATGACATCTACGTCGATTTTTACGCCATCGACGTGCCCAGCCTGAATGTGCCGGCCGGCACGCCCCTGCAACGCCTTCATGCCCTGATCAAGCGGCACAAGCTGCTCGAGGCCAAAGCGCACCTGAGCTGGACGGTTCGATGAACCGCCTCCTGGCCCTGCTCGCCCTGCTGGCCGGCGCTGCGCGCGCGGTGGACATCTATCAGTACACGCACGCGGGCATGCTCGCGCCGAACGTCCGGAACCTGACTCCGCGCGTGTACGTGCCCAACGGCAAGGACGCCACCGTCAGCGTGATCGACCCGGCGACCTTCAGCGTGATCCGCACCTTCAAGGTCGATGAGGAACCGCAGCATGTGGTGCCCTCGCACGGCATGGGGGCCCTGTACGTCGCGAGCGACCAGGGTCGCCAGTCCTTGACGCCCATCAACCCGGTCACGGGCCTGCCGGGGCGGCCTATTCCCACACCCGATCCCTACAACCTGTACTTCACGTCGGATGGCCGCTACGCCATGGTCGTGGCCGAGAATGCAAAGGAACTGAACTTTCTGGACGTGAAAACCATGGCGCCGGCCTTCAGCCTGCCGGTGCCGTGCAAGGGCATCAACCACATGGATTTCAGCCCGGACGGGCAGCATGTCCTAGCCGCCTGTGAATTCAGTGGGGACGTCCTGAAAATCGACCTCGCCGCGCGGCAGATCACAGGGAAGCTGCACATCGGCGGCATGCCGCAGGACGTGCGGATCTCACCGGACGGCACGTACTATTTCGTGGCCGACATGATGAAGAACGGCGTGCACGTGATCAATGCCTCCGGCCGGCAGCCGCGTGAGGTGGGTTTCATCCGCACCGGGAAGGGCGCGCACGGTCTGTATCCCAGCCGGGACGCCACGCGCCTGTACATCTCCAACCGCGACGAGGGTTCGGTCAGCGTGATGGACTTCAGAACCCGGCACCTGATCGCCAAGTGGCGGATTCCTGGCGGCGGGAGCCCCGACATGGGCAGCGTCTCGGCCGACGGAACGCAGCTGTGGCTCTCTGGGCGGCGAAGCGACGTGGTGTACGTGTTCGACACCCGCAGCGGCGCGGTCATCCACACCATCCGCGTCGGCAACGGCCCGCATGGCCTGACGTACTTTCCGCAGCCCGGCCGCTACTCGCTCGGCCACACCGGCAACTACCGCTGACGGCCCGTGCTCAGCGGGAGTCGGCGAGGCGTCCTAGCCACTCGAGGAGCAGCGTCCGTTCGGCGGCGCTGAGGGTGGTGTTCAGCTCCGGGAGCAGGGCCGCGAGGGCCACGGCGTGCGCGGCCACCTGCGCCGCCGGCGAGGCGTCCGAGAGTTCCGCACCCGGGGGGGCAAGGATGGCCGTCAGGATGGTGTCGCGCATCGTCGCGGCGAGGTGGCGGTCACGCTCGGGGGCACCGAGCAGGGTCAGGGTCACGCCGACGGCGGAGGCGTGCAGGAGGGCGGCGGCGCGCTCCACGCTGACGCCCAGGCGGCCCTCGGTGGCCACCCGGCGCAGACTCCTGCGCAGGAGTTCGGCGCCCTGCTGCGCGGCGTCCTGGCCACCGGGCCGGACGGGAGCGCTGTACATCAGGGTGTACAGGTGCGGGTGGGCCAGGCCGAAAGCCACGTGGGCGTCCCAGCCGGCCTGCAGGTCGGCAACCGGATCGATCCCGGGTTCCCGGGCTTCCTTGATCTGCATGTAGGAGGCGTAGCCGACGCCCGCCACGGCGTCCAGCAAGCCCTGCATGCTGCCGTACAGGCGGTAGATGGTGGGGGCCTGCACGCGCGCGGCGGCGCTCACGCTGCGGGTGGAGACGGCGTCCACGCCGCCCTCTTCGAGCAGGGTCAGGGCGGCGTGCAGGATGCGCTCCCGGGGAGACGCGGCGGACAGCGGCATATACAGATGATAACAAAAAAACGCTATCACCTTGACATATCGGTATTACCGGGAATATGTTAGCGGCGCAAACAGATCCCGACCCCTGCTCAAGGAGACCCCACCATGACCACCCCCACCCTCCCCGACACCTATCGCCTCGGCGACCGCTCCGTGCGGCGGCTCGGCTACGGCGCCATGCAGCTGGCCGGCCCCGGCGTCTTCGGACCGCCGCGCGACCCCGACGCTGCCCGCGCGGTGCTGCGAGAAGCGCTGGATCTCGGTATCAACCACATCGACACCAGCGATTTCTACGGCCCCCACGTCACGAATCAGTTGATCCGCGAGGCGCTCCATCCGTACCCGGATGGGCTGGTGCTCGTCACCAAAGTCGGGGCCCGCCGCCCCGCCGACGGCTCCTGGGTGCCCGCCATGAGCGCGGCTGAATTGACCAGCGCGGTCCATGACAACCTCCGTAACCTCGGCGTGGACGCCCTGGACGTCGTGAATCTGCGCTCCATGGGCGACGGACATGGCCCCGCCGAGGGCTCCCTGGCCGAACCGCTCTCGACGCTGATCGACCTGAAGACCCAGGGCCTGATCCGCCACATCGGCCTGAGCACCGTCACGCCCGCCCAGGTGGCCGAGGCGCAGACCATGACCGAGATCGTGTGCGTCCAAAACCACTACAACGTGGCGACCCGACAGGACGACGCCCTCATTGACGACCTCGCCCGGCAGGGCGTCGCGTACGTGCCGTACTTCCCGCTGGGCGGCTTCACCCCCCTGCAGTCCACGGCCCTCGACGGGGTGGCGGCCACGCTGGGCGCCACGCCCATGCAGGTCGCCCTGGCCTGGCTGCTCCAGCGCGCTCCCAACCTGCTCCTGATTCCCGGGACGTCCTCGGTAGCGCACCTGCGCGAGAACGTAGCCGCCGCCACCCTGACGCTCCCCGAGGACGCCCTGTCCCAGCTCAACGCCATCGGCACGCCGCAGGCCTGATCCGCCGGGCGAGTCCTCCCTGACGGGTGGTTTCAGCTGGACGTGACTTTGGCCCGGCACCCTGGGTGGGTGACTGCCCGCGCTGCCCCGACCGCCGCTTCTTCCCCGGCTGGATTTCCGTTCAGTAAGGTGCCGCGCATCACGGCGGCCTTCTGGATCATCAAGGTGCTCACCACCGGCATGGGGGAGACCGCCTCCGACTTCCTGGCGCACCGGCTGGGGCCGGTTCCGGCCGTCGGCGTGACCGGCCTGCTGCTGCTGGCCGCGCTGGTCTGGCAGCTGTCATCCCCCTGCTACCGCGCGCCCGTCTACTGGACGGCCGTGGTCATGGTGAGTGTGTTCGGCACCGTGGCGGCGGACGTGGTGCACATCGGCCTGGGGGTGCCGTATCTGATCTCGACCGTCGCCTTCGCGCTGGTTCTCGCTGCGGTGTTCTGGCGGTGGCGCAGCCGGGAGGGCACCCTCTCGATCCACTCGATCCACACCCGGCCCCGCGAACTGTTCTACTGGCTGACGGTGCTGACCACCTTCGCGCTGGGAACGGCCGCCGGCGACATGACCGCCCGTACCCTGAACCTCGGCTGGCTGAATTCGGCAGTTCTCTTCGCGGCCCTGATGATGGTTCCGGTGCTGCTGCGCCGCCCGCTGGGCGAAGTCGCGACGTTCTGGATCGCGTACATCCTCACGCGGCCGCTCGGGGCGTCCGTGGCCGACTGGATGGCGGTGGGGCACGCTCAGGGCGGCCTGAACCTCGGCACCGGCCCGGTCACGCTGGGCTGGGGGGCCGTGATCATCGTGTTCGTCGCGGCGCTGGCTATCACGCGCCGCGACGTCGAGAACGGCACGGCAGGCGTGACGGCGGTGTCCTGACGCCGCTGCGGGGCCAAACGCGTGGCGCGAGCCGCCCCTGTCCTGTGTCCGACACACGCCATAGCCGCACAGACCGCGTTCCATTCTCCCTCTGCCTGTGATTTCGCCGGTCTGTGGCCGGACCGCACGTCCGTCCTGTGGAGGTTTCCTGTGATCACTCCGATTCAGCCCCCATCACGTCGCTGGCACGACCGGTGAAGCGCTGGAGCGTGCTGGCCGCCTACGCCCTCGTCACGGCCAGCACCCAGCTGCTGTGGATCACCTACGCGCCGATCACCAAGGAGAGCGCGGCCGCACTGCACACCACAGTGGAGAACGTGGGCTGGCTCTCGGCGATCTTCCAGCTGATCTACATCCTGCTGGCCCTGCCCGCCGGACGCTGGCTCGACCGACGCTTTCCGGCGGCGCTCGGAACCGGGGCCGTGCTGCTCGCCCTGGGCGCGCTCCTGCGCGTGATCGCGCCGCAGAGCTTCGCGCTGCAACTGGCCGGGCAGGTCGCGGTCGCCGTGGCCCAGCCCCTGGTGCTGGGCGCCCTGACGGGTCTCGGCACGCGGTACTTCCCGGCAGCGGAGCGGCCCACGGCCGTGGCCATCGGCAGTGCCAGCATCTTCGTCGGCATTCTGCTCGCCACCCTGAGTGGCCCCGCGCTGTACGCCGCAGGAGGCCTTGGGCGCGTGCTGCTGGTGCAGGCCATTCCGGCGCTGCTGGGCGCAGCGTGGCTGCTCGCGTCCCTGCGGACTCCCGCACCGTATCCGGCTCCCGCCGGAGAGGACGGCAGCCTGGCCTGGCTGCGCCGGGATCCGTTCATGTGGCGGCTGGGCGGGCTGCTGTTCCTGGGCTTCGGGATCTTCATCGCCCTGAGCACCTGGATGGAGGCCATCCTGGGGTTCTACGGGGTGACGTCGGTGATGAGCGGCACCCTGCTGGGCGTCATGGTCTTCGCGGGTATCCTCGGCTCGGCGCTGCTGCCGCCGCTGGTGGCCGCCCGTGACCAGCGGCGGCCCCTGATGGTCGTGGCCCTGCTGCTGTGCGGCGTGGCCCTGGCGGCCATCGCGTGGCGGCACGGCCTGCCGTGGCTGGGCGGGTGGCTGTTCGTGACCGGATTTTTCCTGCTGGCGACCCTGCCGGTGGTGCTGGAATGGGCAGAACGGCACGCCGGTCCGGCCCGCCAGGGCGCGGCGGTGGGCTTCCTGATGCTGCTCGGGAACGCCGGGGGCCTGGTGCTGGTACTGGTGGTGCAGGGCCTGATTGCCGGGCCGTCCAGGCCGCTGCTGGCGCTGGGCGTGGCCGTTCTGGTCGCGCTGCCCTTCGCGCTTGGTCTGCCCGGCCAGACGCGCGGCATTCGGGCCGCCTGAAAGGGAGTCCCGTTCATGCCTGCGGATCCAGGACACCATCGGAGCGATTCCGCGCCATGGCGGCGCAGGCCAGATGGCGCGGGATGGTCGAACTCCGCAGGGTAGTCCGGCAGGCACCGGTGTTGAGCGCCCTCCGGGGGTCGGCCGAGCGGAATCCGGTGGCCGTTCTATCGACGGGCGTTCAGAGCCTGACGATCATCTTGCCGGTATTCCCACCGCCCAGCAGATCCATGAAGGCGCGTGGCATGTGATCGAACCCGTCGACGACGGTTTCCTGGTAGTGCAGGTCACCGCTGGCGATCCAGCCGCCGACCTCACGGATGAATTCCTGGTAGTGCCGGGCATAGGTGCCCACGATGAATCCCTTGAGGGTCAACTGCTTGCCGATGGCCAGGGCGAGGTTGCGGGGGCCGGGAGCCGGCTGGGTGGCGTTGTAGGCGCTGATCGCTCCGCACAGGGCCGCGCGCCCGAATAGCCGCAGCGCCCCGATGGCCGCTTCCAGGTGCTCGCCGCCCACGTTATCGAAGTACACGTCAATGCCCTCCGGAGCGGCCGCCTTGAGCTGCGCGGCCACGGGGCCGTTTTTGTAGTTGAAGGCGGCGTCGAAGCGCAGTTCCCCGGTCAGCCACGCGGTCTTCTCGTCGGTGCCGGCGCTGCCGATCACGCGTGAGGCCCCCTTCAGACGGGCGATCTGTCCGACCACGCTGCCGACCGCGCCTGCAGCGCCCGACACGAACACCACGTCGCCCGGTTTGAAGGCGGCCACGTCCAGCAGGCCGGCGTAGGCCGTCAGGCCGGGCATGCCGAGCACGCCCAGGTAGGCGCTTGGTGACATGCCGGCGATGGCGTCTACCTTGCGGGCCTGGTTCTCGCTCAACAGGGCGTGCGTGCGCCAGCCCTGGTCGTGCAGTACCAGGTCGCCGGGCTGCAGCGCGTCGGTGCCGGAACGGAGCACCTCGCCCAGCGCGCCGCCCGTCATCGCTTCGTTCAGCGCGTAGGGCGGCGAGTAGGATTTCACGTCGTTCATGCGGCCGCGCATGTACGGATCGACGCTGAGGTACAGGTTGCGAACCAGCACCTGTCCGGGAGCCGGCGCCGCGAGTTCCCGCTGCACGAGCGCAAAATCGCTGTCCCTCGGAGCGCCGTCTGGCCGGGCTGCAAGCTGGAATTCACGGGAGGTGGTCGAGGTGGAGGTCATGAACCTATTCGGCACGCACCGGTGTGTGCAGAGTGTGAGATTGGCTGCGCTGCCCGGGCGACCCGCTCAGCTCCAGAAGCCCTCGTGTGCCTGGGCCGCCTCGTCCTCCAGCGTGGGGCCGATGATCTGCACGGTTCTCTGACCGTGTGCGAAGACCTCACGGCAGGGCAGGGCCAGCGTGGGGTTTTCCGGGTGGCTTCCCGTCAGGGTCAGCAAGCGCTGCTCGGACAGGGCGTACACGACCCGCCCCACGCCGCACCAGTACGCGGCTCCGGCGCACATCGCGCAGGGCTCCGCGCTGGTGTACAGCGTGCAGCGCCGCAGGTCGGCGGGGGCCAGGGCGCGGGCCGCCTGCGCCACGGCCACCAGTTCGGCATGACGGGTCGGATCGCCGTCCGGCGGCCTGGACTCGTTCATGGCCGTGGCGATTACCCGGCCGCCCTCGTCCACCACCAGCGCGGCGAAGGGATGACGGCCCCGGTCGCGGGCCTCCAGACTCAGGGCGATTGCCTGCCGCAAAAACAGCAGGTCATCGCCCGAGGGGGCCGGGGAGGACTCCCCGGTCATGTCACTTCTTGGGTTCGTCCGCGACCTGTCCGACCACGCCGGGTACCACCCAGGACATGGTGTTCAGGTCGGCGACGCTGATGACCTTCCCGGCCGGAATGCGCAGGATGCCATTGCGGTCCTTGATCGGGCCGGTGTACGGATCGAAGGTGGGCGTGGGCTTGTTCATGTCGGCCAGCACCTGCATCACGCGGTCGTACACGGTCACGGACTTGCCGCCAACCATCATCTTGGCGGCCTTGAGCTGCGGCACCCACTTGGGGTTCACGACCATGCCGTAATCCGCGCCGACCTCGACAGCGCCCTTGTTCAGCAGCCACCAGTAATCGACGTTCGCCAGGTTCTTGGTGGTGTACGTGCCGTCGTGCACTTTGGTCAGGAAGTCGATGTAGATCTTGTCCCAGTGCACCAGCTGCCCGGACACCGTGTAGTCCGGCGCGTACTTGATCATGGAGTTGTAGTGGCTGAAGCCCGGCAGTTTCTTGCTGGCGATCGTCTGGAGACCTGTGGCGCTGTCCTCGCTGCTGGTCAGGACGTCCGCACCGGCCGACACGAGGGCCTCGGCGGCCTCGCGGGCCTTGGTGGGGTCGAACCAGGAGTTGATCCAGGTGACGTTCACGTTCGCCTTGGGGTTCGCGGCGCGCACGCCCATGGCGAACCCGTTGAGGTGGCGTTTGAGTTCGGGGATCGGGAAGGTGCCCAGGAAGCCCACCTTGCCGGACTTGGTGAGCGCTCCGGCGATCAGGCCGTTGACGTAGAACACCTGATAGAAGTCCGCCATGTAGGTCGCCATGTTGGCATTGCGCTTGTAGCCGGCGTTGTGCGCGAAGATCACGTTCGGGTACTTCTTGGCGGCGGCCAGCGTGTCGTCCATGTAGCCGTAGCTGGTCGTGAAGATGACCTGGCACTTGTCGGCCACGAGCTTGTCGAGCACTGGCATGGCCTGGCCCTCCGCCACGCTCTCCACGGTCTTGGTCTCCAGCCAGGGCAGGGCCTTCTGCGCGATCAGGCGGCCCTGTTCGTGTGCGTAGGTCCAGCCGCCGTCACCGACGGGACCGGTGTACACGAAGCAGGCCTTGAGCTTCGCGGTGCCCTGCGCCTGGGCGGTGGGGGAGAGGGTCGTGGTGGTGCCGAGGAGCAGCGTGAGCGCAGCCATCAGGGATCGTTTCATGGAAGACCTCGTTGAGGAGTGGAGTACAGGAAGCAGCGCGACTGGACGGATGATGAACTATGTCTAAATCTACCGTTACAAACTGCTGGATGTATAGCCGAACGCACGCGGCAAGCAGCTGAACCGTGCAGGACGTCGGGCGATTGCGACACGTCAGTCCGGCGGCCCACCCCGTCCAATAGGCCGCTCCGCGCGTGACACACTGGAGTCACCATACTCCGGAGGTACCCATGACCCAGCCCGCCCTGCCCGCCGACGGCGTGTACTTCCGCGCCTGCAACCTCTGCGAGGCCATCTGCGGCCTGCAACTCACGGTCGAGGGGGGCCGCGTGACCGATGTGCGCGGCGATCCGGACGATCCCCTCAGCCACGGCCACCTCTGCCCCAAGGGCGCGGCGCTGCCCGACCTGCACGCGGATCCGGACCGCCTCAAGCGTCCCCTGCGCCGCGTGGGTGACACCTGGGAGGACTTAGGCTGGGACGAGGCGCTCGATCTGGTGGCGACGCGCCTGAGGGCCATCCGTGACGAACACGGCCCGGACGCCGTGGCCAGCTTCCAGGGCAACCCCAGCGTGCACAACAGCGGCACGCTGCTCTCGGCCGGCAGTTTCCTGAAGGCCCTCGGCAGCCGCAACCGCTTCACGGCCACCAGCACGGATCAATTGCCACACCACTTCGCGGGCGCCGAGATGTTCGGCCACCCGCTGCTGCTGCCGATCCCGGACATCGACCGCACGGATTTTCTCCTGATGCTCGGCGCGAACCCCGCCGCCAGCAACGGCAGCATCATGACCGCGCCCGGCATGCGTGGTCGCCTGAAGGCCATCCGGGAGCGCGGCGGACGCGTGGTGCTGCTCGACCCGCGCCGCACCGAGAGCGCCGCGCTCGCCACCGAGTACCACGCCATCCGTCCCGGCACGGACGCGCTGCTGCTGCTGGGGATGTTGAACGTGATCTTCGTCGAGTTCCGGGAACGCCTGGGCCACCTGGAAGCCTTCACCGACGGCCTGGAGGCGCTGCGTCAGGCGGCGGCTCCTTATACCCCCGAGGCGGTCGCGCCGGTCACGGGCGTACCCGCCGACGCGATCCGCCGCCTCGCCCGGGACTTCGCGCAGTCGGAGCGCGCGGTCGCCTACGGACGCATCGGCCTGAGCGTGCAGGAGTTCGGCGGCCTGTCGCAGTGGCTGGTGAACGCCCTGAACGTCGTCACCGGGCACTTCGACACGCCGGGCGGCGCGATGTTCCCCCGGCCCGCCTTCGACCTGCTCCAGCGTGCGAAGAAGGGCGACGTCCACCACGGCCGCTTCACGTCCCGCGTGCGCGGCCTGCCGGAATTCGACCATGAACTCCCGAACGTCACCATGGCCGAGGAAATGCTCACCCCGGGATCGGGGCAGGTGCGCGCCCTGGTCACCATCGCCGGAAATCCGGTGCTGTCCACCCCGGACGGTGCGGGCCTCGACCGGGCGCTGCAGGGACTGGAGTTCATGGTCAGCATCGACCCCTACCTGAACGAGACGACCCGCCACGCGCACGTGATCCTGCCTCCTGCCACCGGTCTGGAGGTTGCGCATTACGACGTGATCTTCCATCACTTCGCGGTGCGCAACACGGCCCGCTACTCCGAACCGCTCCTTCCCATCGGCGACGACCAGCGCTTCGACCACCAGATCCTCGGCGGCCTGACGCAGCGCCTGACGGGCAAGGCAGGCAGTCCACCCGCGACCCGCCTCGACCTGGGCCTCCAGCACGGCCCGTACCGGACGTCGCTGGACGACCTGCGCCAGCACCCGCACGGCGTCGACTTTGGCCCCCTGACGCCCTGCCTGCCGGAGCGGCTGCTGACGGCCGACAGCCGCCTGAACCTCGCACCCGCCGCGATGCTCGCCGATCTGCCCCGGCTGCACGCCACCCTCAGCTTCCCCGTGCCACCCCTGGTGCTGATCGGCCGCCGCGACCTGCGCAGCAACAACTCCTGGATGCACAACACGCCCCGCCTGATGCGCGGCCCGTCCCGCTGCACGGTGCAGCTCAATCCCGCCGACGCGCCAGGGCTCGAACCCGGACAGGACGTCGTGATCCAGTCCAGGGTGGGCTCGATCACCGTGCCCCTGGAACTCACGGACGACGTCATGCCCGGCGTCGCCTGCCTGCCGCACGGCTTCGGGCATGGCCGCGCCGGGGTGAAGCTCAAGGTGGCGCGGGCGCACGCCGGGGCCAGTCTGAACGACCTGACCGATCCGGCGCGCGTGGACGTCCTGACCGGCAACGCGGCGCTGAGCGGCCTGCCCATCACCGTGCGGGCGGCCGTGCCCACCAGCGGGCACGAGGCCCTCCCGGCCGACTGAGCGAGGGACGTGCGGGTGCCTGCACCGGACGGGAGCTCAGACCTTAGTCCGTAGCGGCGTGCCGTGGCGGGGCGTGTAATGGGGGGGTCGGCCCCACTCCAATCCAGCAGGTTCGTCTGTGCGAACCCCTCTTCAGAGTTCACCAGGAGCGCCATGAACAAGCGAATGATCGTCGGTACGCTTTCCGGGCTGGCCCTGCTCGCCGTGGCCATGCCGTCTCATGCGCAGGACAGCACGCCCGCTCAGCCCACGGCCATCGCGCTCAAGCTCAGCGAGTGGACGATGGGCATGGACATGGCCCCCATGAAGGTCAAGGGCGCCGTGATGTTCAACGTGGAGAACGCGGGCAAGTTCCCCCACGCCCTGGCCATCGAGGGCAAGATCGGCGGTCAGGACTTCGAGATCTCCACGCCGGTGCTCAAACCCGGCGAGAAGACCACCCTGATGGTGAAGCTCCCGGCCGGCACGTACAACATCTACTGCCCGGTCGGCAAGCACGAGGCACAGGGCATGAAGGCCGATCTGGTCATCGAATAAGCGCCCTGACGCAGGCGGCCGCTCCGGACAGGGCGGCCGCCTGCTACGGTTGACGCCCGTACACCTCGTCGCCGCCGATCCACACGCGGGCGACATCGGCGGGCGTCCCGGTGGCGAAGGCGGCGGCCAGCGCGCGTTCAGGGGTATCGGTGTGACGGAAGACGGCGTCCAGGGTCGTCCCCGGCCGGGGAGAGAGGTGCACGGCGTCGAACTGCTGACCGACACTGAAATCACCGGTGACGCCATCCAGTCCGAGGGCCTCAGCTCCGGCCCGCGTGGCAAGGTACAGCAGGTGCGTGGGCGTTAGGGCCACCCCGTCCGGCATCAGGTTCTGCATGAACAGGGCCTGCAGGCCCTCTTTGAGCAGGGAGAAGCCCGTGCCGCCGCCCACGTCGCTGCCCAGCGACACGTGCACGCCCGCCTCCAGATGCCGCCTGAGCGGAAAGAAGCCGCTGCCCAGCGCGGCGTTGCTGCACGGGCAGTGTGCGGCCGTGCAGCGGTGCGCGGCCATCACGTCCAGCTCGCGGTCGCTGGGCCACACGTTGTGCGCCAGCACCGAGCGGCCGCCGACCAGACCGGCCCGTTCGTAGGTGTCGAGGTAATCGCGCGCGGCGGGGAACAGCCCACGCACAACCTCGATCTCACGGCTGTTCTCGTTGATGTGGCTGGTGAAGCGCACGTCCGGGAACTCGCGCATGAGCGCGCCGCACGCGTCGAGCATGCCCTCGGACGCCGACAGGCTGAAGCGCGGCGTCACGGCGTACTGGGCGCGGCCCACGCCATGCCAGCGTTCGATCAGCGCTCTGCCCTCGGTGTAGGCGCGTTCGGGCGTGGTGTGCAGATCATCGCGGAGCAGGCGGTCGCTGACGACCAGGCCGGTCACGGCGCGCAGGCCTACCCGGGCGGCCTCCTCGAAGAACACGTCCACGGCGCCCGCGAAGTGCGAGCCGAACACCAGCGCGGTCGTGGTGCCCGCTCCGATCAGGCCGCCCAGGAAGTCCCGCGCCACGCCACGCGCGTAGGTGAGGTCGGCCATGCGGACCTCCTCGGGCAGCGCGCACTGATCCAGCCAGTCGAGCAGCGGCAGGCCCAGACCACCGATCACGCGCACCTGCGGGTAGTGCACGTGCGTGTCGATGAAGCCCGGCAGCAGCAGGCCGCCGCGCAGGTCGGCGACCGGCACGTCAGGGTGCGCTCCACTCAGGGCCGCGTAGTCGCCGGAGGCACGGATGACGCCGTTCTCGACGAGCAGGCCACCGTCCGCCTCGGCATGCAGAGCGGCGGGATCGAGAAATGGACTGGTGGGGGTGTGCAGAACGCTGGCGCGGTACAGGGTGTGGGAGGTCACGGAATCCTTTGGGGAGACGAGGAGGAAACGGGCGCGGCGTCCAGCAGCGGCAGCAGTTGTGCGGCCACCGCCAGCGCGATCATGGCCGGCTGCTTGCGCTGCGGGCCGCCCGTGAGTGCGGGGAAGCCGATCGGGGACGTCACCCTGGCCAGGGCTTCCGGTGGATGCCCCAGGTCACGCAGCTGCCCCTGGAACCGCGCCCACTTGGCCGCAGATCCGATCAGTCCGGTGAAGCCCAGGTCGGATCGCCGCAGCGCCGCGTCGAGAAGGGCGGCGTCCTCGGCGTGGTCGTGCGTCATGACCAGCAGGTGCGTGCCTGGGGGCAGGTCTGCCAGGACCATCTCGGGAATGGGCGCGTGGTGGACGCGGACGCCCGCCTCGGCGTCGGCCAGCGGGGCCAGGCGCTCCGGCGTGAGCTGCGCCGCGCGGGAATCCACGAGATGCACCGTCACCGGCCAGCGGGCTAGCACCCGCGCGAGTTCCAGGCCGACATGCCCCACGCCGAAGATCGCGATGTGGGGACGGGCTGTGGCGAGCGGCTCGATCAGCAGCGTGACCTCACCGCCGCAGCACTGCCGCCCGTGATCGTTCGCGGCGTGGTCCGTGAGGCGCAGCGTGAGCAGTTCCGGCGTGCTGACCGCGCAGGCCAGCAGGGCGCGCGCGCGTTCCACCGCGGTCGCCTCCAGGTTGCCGCCACCGACAGAATCGAAGGTCTGATCCCGGGTCACGAGCATCTTCGCGCCCGCCTCGCGGGGCGTATGCCCGCGCGCCGCCGCCACCGTCACGAGCACGGCCGCCTCGCCGCGCCCGTACGCGGCGTTCAGGGCCTCACGCCAGGTCATGTGCGCACCGGCTGGATCTCTGCCGGGAACATCGGCTGCTCCGGCCCCCACTCGATCAGGGCAATCGCCTCGGCGTCCAGTTCCTCGAACTCCACGAGCGCCGGGCCGTCCAGCGGCAGGCCGCCGTGCAGCAGCGTTAGTTCGGCGGCGCTCAGCGCGTCGGCCGGGAGACTGCGGAGCCGGCACAGCACCGCGTCAGTCATCGGCCGCCACCTCCCGCTGCGCGCTCCGAGCGGCGTCGAGCGCCCAGTACACGGCCTCCGGCGTGGCGGGACTGCCCAGCAGCGTGACGCGTCCGGGCGGCCCGAAGGCCGCGCAGGCCTCGCGCAGCGCCTCGCGAACCGAGATCGCCAGCATCAGCGGCGGCTCGCCCACCGCCTTGCTGCCGTACACCACGCCGGTCTCCGTGGCGCGTTCCAGCAGGGCCACGTTGAATGCGTCCGGCAGTTCACTGAAGCTGGGGAGCTTGTACGTGCTGGCAGACTGCGTCTGGAGGCGTCCCCGGTTCGGGCCGCTGGACTCGTCCCAGCGCAGTTCCTCCAGCGTGAGCCAGCCGACGCCCTGAAGAAAGCCGCCCTCCACCTGCCCCAGGTCGATCAGCGGCGAGAGACTGTCGCCCACGTCGTGCAGCAGGTCGGCGCGGCGCACGCGGTACGCGCCGGTGAAGCCGTCCACCTCGACCTCCGACACCGAGGCGCCGTAACTGAAGTATTTGAACGGCTCACCCTGCATGGCGACCCGATCCCAGTGCAAGCCCGGCGTGCGGTAGAACCCGGCCGCCCACAGCGGTGTGCGGCGGTGGTACGCGTCATGCACGAGGGCCTTGAAGTCCAGGCCGCGCTCGGGGTGCCCGATCGGAAAGACGCGCCCGGCCTCGAAGCGCACATCGTCCGGGTGGACGCCCAGCGTGCCGGCCGCCACTTCCGAGAGACGCGCCCGGATCTGGTCGCAGGCGTCCTTGACCGCGCCGCCGTTCAGGTCGGCGCCGCTGCTGGCCGCCGTGGCGCTGGTGTTCGGCACCTTGTCGGTGCGGGTCGGCGCGAGGCGCACCGACGACAGGGGCACCCCCAGCGCCGTTCCCGCCACCTGGAGCATCTTGGTGTGCAGGCCCTGTCCCATCTCGGTGCCACCGTGGTTGATCAGCACCGAGCCGTCCTTGTACACGTGCACCAGCGCGCCCGCCTGGTTGTACGCCGTGAAGTTGAAGGCGATCCCGAACTTCACGGGTGTGACGCTCACCCCGCGCTTCACATGCGGGTGCGTGGCATTGAAGGTGGCGATCTCCTGCCGGCGCGCCTGGAAGTCGCTGCGGGTCAGCAGCTGCTCCCACAGGTCTGTCAGGCGCTCGGCGTGCCGCACCGGCTGCCCGTACGGGGTGGCCTCGCCCGGCCGGTAGAAGTTGCGCCGACGCAGCTCATGCGCGTCCACGCCCAGCAGCGGCGCGACCCGGCCGAGGATGTCCTCGGTGACCAGCATGCCCTGGGGGCCGCCGAAGCCCCGGAAGGCCGTCTGGGAGGTCTTGTTCGTTCGCGCGATCCGGCCGTGCGCCTCGACGTGCGGAATGAAGTACGCGTTGTCCACATGGCACAGTGCCCGGGCCATCACCGGTTCGGACAGGTCGAGACTCCACCCGCCGTCGCTGGTCAGCGTGACCTGGAGCGCCGTGAAGCGTCCGTCCGCATCGAACCCGGCCTTCCACACCGCGTGGAAGGGGTGGCGCTTGCCGGTCAGTGTCAAGTCGAGCGTGCGGTTCAAGCGCAGCCGTACGGGCCGCCCGGTCAGCGTCGCGCCCAGCGCGGCAATCGCGGCGTAGCCGTGCGGCTGCATCTCCTTGCCGCCGAAGCCGCCGCCCATCCGCAGGCACTGCACGGTCACGTGGCTCGAGGGCAGACCCAGCACATGCGCCGTAATCTCCTGCGTCTCGGTCGGGTGCTGCGTGCTCGACTGGATGAAGATCTGCCCGGCCTCGTCCACGTGCGCCAGGGCCGCGTGCGTCTCGAGGTAGAAATGCTCCTGCCCGCCGATGTCGAACTCGCCCTCGAAGACGTGCGCGGCCTGCGCGAAACCGACCTGCACCTCCCCGCGCCGCAGGGTGGACTGTGCTCCCTGAAAGGCACCCGCCTCGATGGCCTCCGGCACGGTGATGATGGAGGGCAGCGGTTCGTACTCGACCTTCACGGCCGCCGCCCCCAGCCGCGCCGCCTCCAGAGTCTCGCCCAGCACCCAGCAGACCGGATGGCCGTGGTACATGGCCTCGCACGGGAACAGCGGTTCGTCGCCCTTCACGCCCGCGTCGTTCACGCCGGGCACGTCGGCAGCGGTCAGGGCGCGGATCACACCCGGCACGGTCAGCGCGGCCGAGGCATCGACGGCCAGCACCGTGGCGTGGGCGTGCGGGGACTGCACCGGCCACGCGTGCAGCACCCCGCTGAGTCTCACCCCCAGGTCATCGGTGTACAGCGCGTGCCCGGTGACGTGCAGCGCGGCGCTCTCGTGCTCGATGGCCACGCCCACCGGCGCGTTCGCGGGTCGTTCGTGCAGGCTCATATGGGCACCTCCTCGCCCCGCGTCTCGAACCAGAATTTCAGCAGGCTCTGTTCCAGCATCGCGGCGCGGTAGGCGGCACTGGCCCGGTGGTCGTCCAGGGGCGTCCCCGCCCGACGCAGCACGCGGGCCGCCCGGCGCACCGTCGCCTCATTCCACGGCTGGCCTTCCAGCGCGGCCTCTGCCTCGTGCGCGCGCAGGGGCGTGGCCGCCACCCCACCCAGGCCGATTCTCGCGCGCGTGACCACGCCCTCCTGCACGTCCAGCGCGTAGCCGACGGCCACGCTGGAAATGTCGTCGAAGCGCCGCTTGGCGATCTTGTGGAAGGCGGTGAGGGGCGACAGCGGGCGTGGAATCCGCACCGCCGCGATCAGCTCGGCGGGCTGCCGCAGCGTCTGCCGGTACCCGGTGAAGAACTCGGCGAGCGCGACCTCGCGTGAGCCGTCCAGACCCGTCAGAACGACCGACGCGTCCAGCGCGAGCAGCGCGGGCGGACTGTCCCCGATGGGGGACGCCGTGCCCAGGTTCCCGCCGAGGGTCGCGGAGTTGCGGATCAGGCGGCTGGCGAATTGTGGGAACCAGCCGCTCAGCAGGGGCACGCGCCCGTCCAGTCGGCGCTCCAGCTCGCTCAGGCTCAGTCCGGCGCCGAGCATGATCGCGTCGTCATTCACCTCGAACCCCCGGAGTTCCGGCAGGTGGTCCACGGCAACGACCACGCTCGCCCGCGCGTGCCGCAGGTTCACGTCCACGTTCCAGTCGGTGCCCCCCGCGAGCACTTTCGCCTCCGGGTGGGCGGCCAGGAGGTCGAGCGCGTCCTGCAGGGTGGCGGGCCGGTGGAACTCGCCGTCGGCGGCCGTCACCCGCGTGGCCCGGCTCGCCGGGGCCGTCTGCAGGCGGCGGGCCGCCAGGGGATCGTCCACCGCCGGTGTGCCCAGCGCGCGTGCGGCGTCACCGATGGGGCGGTAGCCCGTGCAGCGACACAGGTTCCCGCTCAGGGCGTGAAGGTCGAAGCCGTTCGGGGCGCCATGCTGGCCGTCCTGGCGACCGGCGCGGTAATACTCGGCGGCCATGCTGACCACGAACCCTGGCGTGCAGTACCCGCATTGTGAACCACCGCGCACGGCCATCTCGCGCTGCGCGGGATGCAGCGCGGCAGGAGAGCCGAGGGCCTCGGCGGTCACGACCTCGGCGCCGTCCACCGCTGCCAACGTCATCAGGCAGGCGTTCACGCTGTCCCAGCGCGTTCCCCCCTGCCCGTCGTCCCGCGCGACGAGAACGGCGCAGGCGCCGCACTCCCCCTCGGCGCAGCCTTCCTTGCACCCGGTCAGGCCCTCGGAGCGCAGCCAGGCGAGCAAGGTCTCGTTCACGGCCGCCCCTGCCCGTCTGGGCGTGCCGTTGACTGTGATCGACAGGTTCTCCACCTTGGCTTCCCTCCGTGTCCACTGGGGACGAAACATCCGGCACGTCCGTCAGCCTGAACCCTTCAGGGACGGACGCATGGTTCACGCCGGACGCGGTGTCGGGGGCGGGCCACTGGTTATCCATGCAGAACAGCGGCCTGATTGGGTCGAACACAGGATAAACCCAGGCGGGCACAAACGACAGGGCAACATCTGGGCAGGCACCGGGCGAACCTGCGCCGTCCGGTGCCGGGAAGCGTGAGGCTGGAACCACGGCGCCGATCCGGAGAGGGCTCCACTTCCTGACCGACCGCCGGGATCGATCGCGCACAGACGGGCCGGCCGTTGCATGCGGCACAATGTGGTCTGACGTTGGACGGATCTGGAGGGAACGCACGTGGACGCCGACATCATCGTGGTGGGAGCTGGACTGGCCGGGCTGGTCGCTGCCGCGGAGGCGGCCGACGCCGGCAAGCGCGTGCTGCTGCTGGATCAGGAGGGTGAGCAGAACCTGGGCGGGCAGGCGTTCTGGTCGTTCGGCGGGCTGTTCTTCGTGGATTCGCCCGAGCAGCGCCGCCTCGGCATCCGCGACAGCCGCGAGCTGGCGGGCCGGGACTGGGAGGCCACGGCCGGCTTCGACCGGGTCGAGGATCACTGGCCCCGGCAGTGGGCGCAGGCGTACCTGGATTTCGCGGCGGGTGAGAAACGCGCCTGGCTGCACGGCCTGGGCGTCCGCTGGTTCCCCATGGTCGGCTGGGCCGAACGGGGCGGACAGGGCGCCGCCGGCCCCGGCAACTCGGTGCCGCGGTTCCACATCACCTGGGGCACCGGCCCTGGCCTGATCGAGCCCTTCGAGGCGCGCGTCCTCGCCCACGCCGGGGCGGGGCGCATCACCCTGCACTACCGGCACCGCGTCCTGGGACTGACCTTCACGGGTGGCACGGTCACGGGCGTGCACGGCGAGGTGCTCGAACCGTCGAAACTCGACCGGGGGGAATCCAGCTCTCGCGCCGCCATCGGAGAGTTCAGCGTCGAGGCCGGGGCCGTGATCGTCACGTCTGGCGGGATCGGGGGCAACCACAAGCTGGTGCGGCAGAACTGGCCCACCGCGCGGCTCGGACCCGCCCCGGAGTTCATGGTGGCGGGCGTGCCGAAGCACGTGGACGGCGAACTCCAGCAGGCTGTGCATACCCAGGGCGCACGGCTGATCAATGCCGACCGCATGTGGCACTACACCGAAGGCGTGCGCAACTGGCATCCCATCTGGCCGGGGCACGGCATCCGCATCCTGCCCGGCCCCAGCAGCCTGTGGCTGGATCCGACCGGACGCCGGCTGCCCGCACCGAACTATCCCGGCTTCGACACATTGAGCACCCTGACGCACATCGGCACGCACCGGTACCCGCACACCTGGTTCCTGCTCAACCGCGCAATCATCAAGAAAGAATTCACGCTGTCGGGCAGCGAGCAGAACCCGGACCTGACCCTGCGCAACCTGCGTGCCGTGGCCGGACGGGTCGGGAAGCGCGTGGCGCCGCCCGTGCAGGCCTTCATGGATCGGGGGGCCGACTTCTTCGTGGCGTCCACCCTGGACGACCTGCTGCGCCGCATGGACGCCGGAGCCGGTGACCACGCCCTCGACCCGGAGATCGTGCGGCGTGAGGTGCGCGACCGTGACCTGCAGATCACGCACCCGTTCAGCAAGGATCCGCAGGTGGCGGCCATCCGGGGTGCCCGGGCCTATCTCAGTGAGCGGCTGGTTCGGATTGCCCGGCCCGCGCCGCTGCTTCACCCCGGCGACGGCCCCCTGATTGCCGTGAAGCTCAATATCCTGACCCGCAAAACCCTGGGTGGCCTGGAAACGGACCTCCAGTCGCGTGTCCTCGGTGAAGGCGGACAGCCCATCCCCGGCCTGTACGCTGCCGGCGAGGTCGCGGGGTTCGGGGGGGGCGGCGTGCACGGCTACCGCGCCCTGGAAGGCACCTTCCTGGGCGGCTGCCTGTACAGCGGCCGGGTGGCAGGACGGGCCGCTGCCGGGGCCACCTGAGTCTGCTCGTTACCGTCCAAAAGGCGGACCGAAGCACCTTGAGTCGAGACGCTGACAATGTACCTACGAGCTCTGAAGTGGGCGTCGGTGCCCGTACACGTGCCTGTCCTGCGGCAGGGCGCGGCAGATGCCAGAAGGAGCGGCGTGCCCCAGCCGATGCCATGTTCCATCAACTTGAATGACGCATCGCACGACTATGAACTGTTCGGCCGCCTGCCCTGTGTGGTGGGCACTCTGAACGCTGTTAACCACTGGAGCGTTGTGATGTGGATATGGAAACATGACCTGCGGTGCCTGGGATGAGCCGATGTGCGACAGATTCAGGGTGTGATCGGTCTGCTCAGCTCGGTGCTGATGCGCCCCGTCTCCACCTCTCCGAATCGCCCGACCCGAAGGTCGTGGGAAGATTCAAGACACCGTGGCGTGATCGGGCATTGGGCGTGAACGCCGTGCCAGCTCGGTCGAGGCCGACGCACGTCGTGTTCGGCTGACACCGTGGGTGCTTGGTCTGCCTCAGGCGCAGAACGATATCAGCGTAGGAACGGAGAAACAGGTATGTCCCGACAGCTCAGACGTGCAGGGGGACAATTGGACGTGCGCTGTGAAATTTCATATGCTCGGCTGCGCACCACAACAGTTCGTCTGATCGGTTTGCCACACGGACGTCTGGGCATAATCCGCTGCACTGACGTGTCGCGCGTGTGGTCATGGCTATGGCAGCGAACTCCAAGGAGAGTCACGTGAGAAGACGTCTGTTTACCGGATTGATCACCATGTCCCTGTTGGCCGCCTGTTCCACGACCCCTCAGGTGCAGGGTACCCAGACTCCCGCACAAACGCCGCCAGCAGCGCAGGTGCCGGTCGAGGCGCCGCCCGTGCTCACGGCGCCTGCCGGCGACAGCAATGCTCCACTGCTGGCCAAGACCAGCAAGCTGAGCAGCGCCCTGACGGCCCTGGCCAGCGCCGGCCTGGGTGCCCAGAGCACGGCCGCCACTGCCAGTGGAAGTGACGTTCGCCCTGGCGGTCACCGCCTTGTGAGTGGCGATGGCACCGTCACGGTCGATGCCCTGCCCTCCGGGACGCCCGAGGATCTGCTCGCCACCCTCCAGGGCCTCGGCATGACGTCGGGCTCCACCTACGCGGGCCTGGTGTCCGGTGTGCTGCCCGTCTCGGCCCTGCCAGCCGCCGCCGCTCTGCCGGAATTGCGCAGCATGCGGCTCGCGGTGGCCACCACCAACCAGGTGCACACGCAGGCCTTCCAGACGCCCAGCCAGGGTCTCACCGTCTCACAGGGTGATCAGGCTGAACGCAGCGACATCGCCCGCCAGAAGTACCGAGTGAGCGGGGCTGGCGTAACGGTGGGCGCACTCTCGGACAGTTTCAACTGTGCCAAGAAGCCGCTGACCACCGCCACCGATGACGTCAAGAACGGTGACCTGCCCGCAGGTGGCGTGCAGGTGGTCGAGGAGCTCGATTCACGCTCCTGTAGCGCCGGGGCGTCCGATGAGGGACGTGGCATGCTCCAGATCGTGCATGACGTGGCGCCCGCCGCCAAACTGTCGTTCGCCACCGCCTACAGCGGAGAGGCCGGCTTCGCGAACAACATCCTTAAGCTCGCGGCCGCCGGTGCGGACGTGATCGTGGACGACGTCTCCTACTTCGCCGAGCCGTACTTCCAGGACGGTGTGGTGTCCCAGGCTGTCGACAAGGTGGCCCGTCAGGGCGTGTCCTACTTCTCCTCAGCCGGCAACCAGGCCCGGCAGTCGTACGAGGGGGCCTTCCGGCCCAGCGGTCAGACCTTCAACGGCTGTGAACTCAATGACTTCGACCCCGGCAGTAAGGTCGATCCCCTGCAGAGCATCACCATCGCTCCGGGCGACGACGTGCTGATCTTCCTGCAGTGGGATCAGCCCTTCGCCTCGGTGTCCCGCGCCGGCCGGGGCTCGGCCAGCGACGTGGATCTCCTGCTGTTCGACAGCAAGGGCAAGCTACTCCCCACAGATGCCAAGGCCGGGCAGTTCCCCGTGTCCACCGACGACAACGTGGGCGGTGACCCGGTGGAGGCCGTGCAGTACTTCAATACCACCAAGGCGCCCATTCAGGTGAATCTGGCGATGACGCTGTGCAGCGGCCCGGCCCCGAAGATCCTGAAATGGATTGACTTCGACTACGGCACGAACGTCGAGTACGACACCGCGTCCCCGACCAGTTTCGGTCACCACAATGCGGCTGGTGGCGCAGGCGTGGGCGCAGCGCGCTTCTACCGCACGCCCGCGTTCGGGCAGACCCCGCCGCTGCTGGAGAGCTTCTCCTCGGCCGGGGGCATTCCGATTCTCTTCGATCTGAATGGACGGGCGCTCAGCACACCGGATCTTCGTCAACAGCCACGGTTCACGGCGCCAGATGGCGGGAACACCAGCTTTTTCGGACAGGTCACCTTCGGTGATGGGACGCCGATTGACGGTGACGCATTCCCCAACTTCTTCGGCACCAGTGCCGCTGCCCCGCACGCGGCGGGCGTCGCGGCCCTCATGCTTGACGGCGTCACGCAGTACGGCGGCGCGTCGCGACCTGCGGACATCTACAAGGCGCTTGCTGCCAGCAGCGTGGATATGAAGACCGCTGGCTACGACGCTGACAGTGGCGCGGGGCTGATCCAGGCGGACAAGGCAGTCGAGAAGATCATCACCACGGTTCCGTAAGGTCACGGAGCCGCTCGAGGATATGACGTGTGGCTGCCGGGTTGTTCCGGCGGCCACATTGCGTGTTGCAGGCGCATTCGATTGACCGTTCACAGCGGTCACCGTGCCGTGATCAGGAAGAGAATCCCCTTCGACAGAACGGTTGACCGCTCCCAGACGATGGCGTCCGCGTGCCCGTCTGGACACTCACATGACGCAGTGCTTGATCGGCGTGGGCATCCCGGCAGCCGGTTTGAGCGTGATGGTGCCGTCGTTCCGAACCTCGCCGTAATCGAAGGTGCCCGAGATGACCGTCGCGCCGGCGTTCAGCGTGGCGTGGACGATGCCGGTCGCGCTGTCCGAAGCGCAGGAGTAGACCGTGTCGTTCCAGTTCACGGTGACCGCGCGGGTCGCGGCACTGTAGCTGGCCGTGGCGTCAATCTGGCTGATAAAGCCGTCGGGTTCCTGGAAGACCATCACGTCGGACGCGTTCTGGTCGAAATCGACGTACACGGTGAAGGTGCCGCCGTTTTTGAAGGTGAGCGGGCCGCTCCAGACGCCGGTGAGCTGCGTCACGGGAACGATGACCGACGGCGACGAGCTGCAGGCGGAGAGCAGAACCGTGGCGATCAGAAGCAGTTTCTTCATAGCGTCCTCCGTGAACCTTCACCGGGCCCGGTGGCCGGGCGCCAGGTCCATGGCCCCAGTGTCGGTTTCGGCACTTAGCCCGGACTTAATTGCTGTGCCCGCGGGCCGCGACGGCTGCTTTGTGGGGCTGCCGGGGGTTCCGTCGGGGGCGGTTGGCCGCTACTCTTGGCGCAGACCTGCTGGCGGCGTCACCTCTTTCCTTCGTTCCTCCGCGTCCGGTGGTCTGCACTGCTGTCCTGGCCGGTCGTGATCCGCGCGTCCTGAGGTCTGCCCCCTGTGCTCGAGACCCGTCCCCAACTCGCTGAGTTCCTGCTCGACATGGAGCGTCTGCTGCGGTACCTGCCGGACGAAGCCGGGTACGTGGCGTGGCTCGAAGCGCCGTACGGCTATGGCAAGAGCGTGCTGCTCAGTCAGTGGGCGGCACACCTGGACACCCTGGGGCGTTCCACCCTGTGGGTCTCCCTCTCGGGCACCGACGCCCGCAGCGGCCTGGCCCTCGCGCTGAACCTGCCGGACGACGCGCCCTGGCCCGTGATTCTCAGCGCCCTGCGGACTTCCCGTACGGCCATCGTGCTTGAAGACCTGGAGGGCAACGAGACCCTGGGCCCGCTGCTGCGGCACCTGCCGGGCGTGATCGCGCTGGCCAGCCGGCGCGCCCTGCCCGAACCCGAACTGGTGCGCCTGAGGGCCGTGGGCCGGCTCGTTCACCTCGGGCCGCAGGATCTGGCGTTCACCCTGGCCGAGGCGGAAGCGTTCTTTCACACGGCCGGGGACGCCCAGGTGGCATGGGCGCGCTCCGGGGGCTGGCCCCTGCCGCTCCACCTGTCATCGCTGACCGGCGGCGCCCCCTTCGGGCCGGGACTGTGGGCGGGCCTGCGGGATAGCCTCCGTCCGTCCGACTGGCATGAGCTGCTGGTGCTCAGTGCGCTGTCGGTTCTGCCTGCGGCCGCGGCCGATTCCCGCGCCGAACGCCTGGCCCGGCTGGGCTTCGTTCAGCAGCTGGAGGGCGGGTACCGCCTGCACCCCCTGGCCGGCGAGGACCTGGGCCGGGCCTTCCCGGCGCTGCGGGACGAGGCCGTGCGCCGGCGCCTGCCCGAACTGCCCGCCGTCACCCGCGCCCTGGCCTGCGCGAACGCGAGCCTGTGGTCGGAACTTGCGCGCCTACTGGACGACGAGTGGTTCGCGGATCTGGACGCGCCCGGCGTACTCCGCTGGCACGAGGCCTGCGCCGTCCATGGACAGGGAGCCGGTGGGCCGGGCCGCTGGCTGAACCTGGCCTGGGCGTGGTCGGTGATGGGGCAGACCGACCGTGCCACCCGCGCCTGCCTGGAGGTGGCACGGCACCCGGACGCCAGTCCGGCCCAGCGTGTCCGCGCCCTTGGCTGGGCCATCTCGGAACTTCCGGAGCCCAGCGCAGACCGGGCCGACCAGCTGATCGCCGAGGCCGAACCCTGGCTGTCGGACGCGCCGCCGCCCACCCAGGCGTGCTTCTGGGGCAACGCGGCCGTCCGTCACATGAACGCCGGCCGCTGGGCCGAGGCGGAGCGCCTGCTGACCCTCGCCACGGACATCTCCGCCGGGACGCCGGTCAGTCCCAACCGCATGAACCTCGCCCAGGTGCGCTGGGAGGTCCATGGTGACCTCACCGGCTACCTGGATCAGCTGCGGCGCTCCCTGGCCTCGCCGGACCTGCTCGGCTTCAACCGCGCCGTGAACCTCGGCACGCTGGGCACGCTCGGCCAGCTGCTCGACCCGGCGGCAGCCGGGGCCGCCCTGGACGAACTGGGTGGCCTTGCGGCGCATCATCCCCTGGAGGCGCTGCGGGGGCGGGCCGAAGCCGCGGCCCTGCGGGGTGACGTCGCCGCCTTCCCGGCCCTGGACGCGGAGGCGCGTGCCTGGGCCATGCAGGGCGCCGTCCAGGCCGAGGAAACGCTCGGCCGGGTGGTGGCCCTGTGGGGACGAACCCTGCGGTCACTGGGCCGGCTGGACGAGTCCCTGACCCGCCTGGAAAGGCCGGATCGCGATCCCCTGATCGCCGTGGAGATGGCACTGACGCGTGCCGCCCTTGGCGAAGCCCACGCGGCCCTGGACGGCCTGAAGCCGGCGCTGCACCACCCGCGACGTGAACTCAGGATCACGGCCCACGCCGCCCGCTATCGCCTGACCCACGATCCGGACGACCTGGACGCACTCCTTGGCCTGACCACGGCGGCGGAACGGGTGTTGCCCGCCCTGGTTCCACTGGCCGATCTGCCCCGGAACCGGCCGGAGCTGACCCGCCCCTACCCGCTGGCCGCCGTCCTGGCGGGTGGCTGGCGCGAGGCCACCCGCCTGCGGCTCCCGGACATTCCGCCTCTGCACCTCACGGTACTGGGTGGATTCGGCGTCCAGGTGCTGGGGGAGTCGGTGGGCCTGCAGGCGCGGCCCCGCGACCTGCTGATCCTGCTGATCCTGCTGGCCCTGAACCACTCGCGCGCGGCCGCGGCCGAACTCATCTGGCCCGAGGCCGATCCGGCCAGGAGCCGCAACAACCTGCACGTCAATCTCAATGCCCTGCGCCGGGTGGTTGAGCCCTGGGGCGTGCCCGTGTTCCTGACGGAAGCCGGGCTGAGCCGAACCGAGTGTGACCTGTGGGACCTGCAGGCGGCCCTCACGGGTGGTCACTGGGCGCAGGTGCGGGCGCACTACCGCCCCCTGCTGCCCGAGGTGACCCTGGAGCCGGTGATCCGCGCCCGCGAGGAGCTGCACCGGCAGGTGACCGACGGCGCCCTGCTGCACGCCCGGACCCTGAGCGGCATGGACGCCGAGGACTGGCTCGACTGGATCCTGACCGTGGACGCCCTGCACGAGGGTGCCATGACCGACCTGTTGACGCGCATGGTCACGAATGGACGGCGCGGCAGCGCCCAGCGGCGCTATCAGATCTACCGGCGTCGCCTGCGGGACGAACTCGGTCTGGAACCGGACGGAACGCTCCAGGCACTGTTCCTGTGACGGGCTGAGCCTTACAGCGCGGTTCGCACGTCCCACAGTTCCGGGAAGAGCACGACACCCAGGGCGCGCTGGAGGTACCCGCTGCCGCTGGTGCCGCCCGAACCGCCCTTCATGCCGATGGTGCGCTGCACGGTGGTGAGGTGGTTGAAGCGCCAGCGGCGGAAGTTGTCCTCCACATCCAGCAGCTTCTCGGCCAGTTCGTACAGATCCCAGTAGGTCACGGGGTCGCGGTACACGGTCAGCCACGCCGCCAGCACATCCGCGTGCGAGGTGGGTGGAAGCGTCGGGTCGCGGTTCAGCACGGCCGGGGGAAGGGCCAGGCCCCGCGCGGCCAGCAGCCGCAGCGTCAGGTCGTACACGCTGGGTGCGTGTAGCGCGGCCAGCAGGGCGGCGTGCACGTCCGGCTGATGCTCGAAGGGGCCGAGCAGGGTCGTGCTGCGGTTGCCGAGCAGGATCTCGACCCGCCGGTATGCCGCCGACTGGAAGCCGGACGCCTGACCGAAGGCGTCCCGGAACTGCAGGTAATCGGCGGGCGTCATGGTCTTCAGGACTTCCCACGCCTGCGTGAGCTGCTCCTGGGCACGCACCACGCGGGTCAGGCCCTTGAGGGGGGCGTCCGTGATGCCCGCCGCGAGCTGGGTCATGGCCAGCGTCAGCTCGCGGACGATCAGATCCAGCCACAGTTCGGACACGTGATGCACGGTGATGAACAGGTGCTCGTCGTGCGCGGCCGTCACCGGCCGGTGCGCGGCCCTCAGGGTGTCGAGCTGCAGGTAATCGCCGTAGCTCAGCGACCGCGTGAAGTCCATGTGCGCCCGCGCGGCGCTGTCGGCATCCGGGGAGGTCATGCGCTGCCTTCATCCAGCACGGCCCCGATGCCCTGCACGGCCCGCCACATGTCGGCGTGCGAGTGGTACAGCGGCGTGATCCCGAAGCGCAGGATGTCCGGCGTGCGGTAATCCCCGATCAGGCCGCGCGCGACGAGCTGGGCCATCACCTCCCGCGCGCGGGGGTGCCGGTAGCTCACCTGACTGCCCCGGTCTGCGGGCTCAGTGGGAGTCACGAGTTCCAGCGGGTGCCGGGTGGCCAGCGGTTCCATCAGGGCCATGAACGTGCTGGTCAACGACAGGGATTTGGCCCGCACGTCCTGCATATCCACGTCCGTGAAGACGTCCAGGGCGCTGTCCAGGGCGCTCAAGCCCAGCACCTGCGGGGTTCCGGCCACGAAGCGCCGCGCGCCGGGCGCGGGCACGTACCCGCGGGCCATCTCGAACACGTCCGCGTGGCCCATCCAGCCGCTGATCGCCACGGGGGCCGACTCCAGATGCTGCGCCGCGACGAACAGGAAGGCGGGGGCGCCAGGGCCACCGTTCAGGAACTTGTACCCGCAGCCCACTGCGAAATCCACGTCCGCACCGTTCAGATCGACCGGGAACGCGCCAGCCGAGTGCGCCAGATCCCAGATGGTCAGGGCCCCGGCGGCGTGCGCCTGGGCCGTCAGGCCGGCGAGGTCGAGTCTGCGGCCCGTGCGGTAGTCCACCTCGGTCAGCAGCGTGACGGCCACCTCGTCCGTCAGGTGCGCGGCGAGCTCGGTGTTCGGAACGCGCCGGAGCTCATACCCGCCACCCAGCAGCGCGCTCAGGCCCTGGGCCACATACAGGTCGGTCGGGAAGTTGTCGGCGTCCGTGAGGATCACCCGCCGCCCGGCCGGTGCCAGCTTGAGCGCGGCGGCCAGCGCCTTGAAGAGGTTCACGGTCGTGGAGTCGCCCACCGCGATCTCCTGCGGCCGGGCCCCGACGAGCCGCGCGAGTTTGGCGGCCACACGGTCCGGCAGGTGCATCCAGTCCTCGCCGTGATCCTCGCCGGCCGTCCACGAGCGGATCAGGTGCTGGCCCCATTCCTGCTCCATGACGTGCGCGAGGCGCTCTGGAACGCGGCGGTACAGCGGCCCCAGCGAGTTCCCGTCCAGATAGATGACGCCGGGCGGCAGCAGGAATTCGGCCTTCTTGTGGGCCAGCGGGTCGCGCGTATCGAGCTCCAGCAGGTCGGTGGGAATGGCGGTCGCGGGCAGGTCTTTCAGGGTCATGGTCGCTCCGGAACAGGGGAGAGGGCCCGCCACAGCGCGGCGGGCCGGGGCACTTGGCAGTGGGGCCGACCGTCAGGCGGGCAGCGGCCGACCCAGGCACGCGCACCACCAGCCGTGCAGGGCGCGCGCGATGCAGTTCGCACTGGCGCGGGCCCGGCGGCCTTCCCGGTGGGCAGGGGACATACCCGGAGTATAGGCCTGCGTCCGCGCACCTAACGCCCGTTCGGTACACTGTCGGCACGCCCCACCATCCCAGTGCGCCGGAGGATGCCCGTGTTCCAGCCCGACCGTGAAGCCATGCCGATTCCCGCGCTGCGCACCCTGCAACTGCGGCAACTCCAGGCCATGCTCGAACGCCAGCACGAGCATGTACCGGCCTACCGCGAGAAGTTCCGCGCCGCTGGCGTCACGCCCGGCGACCTGACGTCGCTGGCTGACCTGTCACGCTTTCCCTTCACGCGCAAGGCGGACCTGCGCGACCACTACCCGCTGGGACTGTCGTGCGTGCCGCGCACGGAACTCCGCCGCATCCACGCGAGTTCCGGCACGAGCGGCAAACCCACCGTGGTCGCCTACGACGAGCACGACCTGGGGATCTTCGAGGAGGTCGTCGCCCGCTCGCTGTACGCGGCGGGCGCGCGGCCCGGCATGGTCTTTCATAACGCCTACGGGTATGGCCTGTTCACCGGCGGGCTGGGGACGCACGGCGGCGCGGCCCGTCTGGGCCTGTGCACGGTGCCAGTGTCCGGCGGCGGCACCGAGCGGCAGGTGCAGCTCATCGAGGACCTGCAACCCGAGGTGATCGCCTGCACGCCCAGCTACGCGCTGGTGCTCGGCGAGGCGCTCGCGCGGCGCGGCCTGGGGCCGGACGACATCAGCCTGAAGTCCGCGGTGCTGGGGGCCGAACCGTGGGCGGAGAAAACCCGCGCGGAGGTGCAGGCCGCGCTCGGCGTGAGGGCCACGAACATCTACGGCCTCTCGGAACTGATTGGTCCCGGCGTGAGCAACGAGGACGTCACCGAGCAGCGCGGCAGTTACCTGTGGGAGGATCACTTCTACCCGGAAATCGTGCACCCCGAGACCGGCGAGGTGCTCCCGGACGGCGAACTCGGCGTGCTGATCCTGACCTCCATGAGCCGCCGCGCCATGCCGATCCTGCGGTACTGGACCGGCGACATCACCCGCCTGCTGCCGGAGGACAACACCACCGGTCGCACCATGCGCCGCATGGACGCCATCCAGGGCCGCAGCGACGACCTGATCATCCTGCGCGGCGTGAACGTCTACCCCACGCAGCTCGAAGCGGTGCTGGTCGGCCTCGGTCAGGTCAGTCCGCACTACCACGTCGTCCTCAGCCGCAGCGGCCTGCTGGACGAGCTCACCCTGCGCGTCGAGGCCGCCGAGGCGTCGGCCGTCCTGCGCCACGAGATCGAACGGCAGATCAAGGTGATCGTGGGCGTCACCGTCCGCTGCGAACTGTGCGACCCCGGCAGCCTGCCGCGCAGCGAAGGCGGCAAACTCCGGCGCGTTACGGATCTGCGCGGCGAACGCTGAGACGGTTCCCAGCGTGAGCTGTCCTGAGAAATCAACGGGGTGGACGCGGTGCAGTGGTCGCTGAGAACCATCCGCAGCTGAGTAAAGGCCTCTGTGGGCTTGGTCAAGTGGCCCTCTGTTCCCACCACCCTGCAGCCACCGTGTGCTCGAAGGGCGCCGTTCACGTTTAACGACTCGCCTCATCCAGCACAGAATGAGCCTGACAGCTCGGGGCGATGCCGTGACGCACGATTCCTCCAGGGCTGGGCGGCGTCGGGGTGCCCGCATGCTCCGGAGGTCCAGCTGTGATGTGCTGGCTCCTTCAGCTCTCCAGCCACGCGCGTACGGCGGCCGTCTGGAAGGCCAGGTCGTCCGGAATCCCGGCGGGGGCGCCCGCCCGGTGGCCCCAGATCGAGGGAATGGGCCGCAGTTCACCGTGACGCAGGCACTCCAGCTCCGCCGCGTTATCTGCGACACGGAAGTACAGGTCGGTGTCTCCGGGCAGCAGCAGCACGCGGGCCTGGATGGCCGACAGCGCCGCGGCGAGATCACCGCCCCCGCTGAGGTCGCCGTGGTACCACGTCAGCGCCTGGGCGTACAGGTTCGCGGCGTCGCAGCGGGCGAAGCCTGCTTCCCAGTCGGTTCGGAGGTACGTTTCCAGATCCGGTGCCCCGAGGGCCGTGCGGTACAGGTCTGCGCGGTAGAAGTCCTGGCTGAGGCCCCACCCGGCGTAGATGTGACCGAAGGCCTTCAGGGCCGCGTGCGGCACGCCGCTGAACCGTCCGTTCCCCAGGTGCTCCGGCGCGGCCTCCAGCGTCCGCAGCAGCCCCGATAGAAACACCTTGTTGTGCGGCGCGGTGCGGGCGCTGCCGCAGACCACGATCGCGCGCTCCACCCGCTCCGGGAACAGCGCGGCCCAGTGGTACGCCTGCATGGCGCCCATCGAGAACCCGTACGCGGCGGCCACGCGCTTGATGCCCCAGACCTCGCGCAGCAACCGCTCCTGGGCCCGCACGTTGTCGGCCACCGTGACCGGCGCCGGGTAGTCCGGCGTGTCTGCCGCGCCTGAGGACACGCCATTCGAGAACATGTCGGGAATGACGATAAACCAGCGTGTCGGATCGAGAATGCCGTCCGGGCCGATCGCCCAGTTCTGGCCCTCGTGCGTGGCGGTGTAGCTGGTCGGGTACACGATCACGTTGTCCCGCGCGGCGTTCAGGGTGCCGTGCGTCTGCCAGCCCAGACGGGCGTTCCGGATGACGCCGCCGCCTTCCACACTCAGGTCGCCCAGCTCGAACACGCCCTCCTGGACGGGCCAGCCGGTCATGCGTGGGCGCCCGTCAGACAGGGCGGGAAAAGAACCGGATCGCGCTCGGATGTGGCGTGCATCGTTCTACCCTACGCCGCCCGCAACGTGGACGCGGGCAGGAGCCCGGTGATCCGGTGGCTCCTGCCCGCTGTGATACGCCCTGAGGTGGGCGCGTTCAGGTCATTTCGCTTTCTTGCCCGTCGCCATCTCCCACACGCTGTAGTTCACGGCCCCGGCGCTGGGCGCACTCTTGAGGATGCCCAGATCCATCAGCAGCTTCACGTTCGCCTGGTACGTGGCGGGGTCGAGGTACCCGGCCATGCCTTTCATGGTCGGGCCGGCCCGGTACAGCTTGGCGATCTCGGCCATCTGCCAGGTCTGGTGTCCGGCGGCGCTGGCGCGGGTGCCCGAGCCCTTACAGGTGTTGCCACAGTTGACCAGGACGATCTGCACGGCTTCCTTCTGGTTGGCGACGGCGTAGTTCCAGCCCTTGATGGTGGCGCGCACGAGTTTCGCGGCGACGTCCTGCCCGGTCATGCCGCTGCCCTTGAAGTTCTTGGTATCCAGCACCTTCTGCGTGGTGAACATCAGGTCTTCGAGCAGGTTCACGCCGTTGTCGGCGGCGCTCATGATGTTCAGCTTGTCGAGGGGATAGCCCAGGCCCACGATCTGGTCGACCTCGTTGTACGTCATGGCCGACACGGCGTCGACCTTGTCCGGGAAGACCAGGCTGGGATCGAAGGGATACGTCACGGCCTGCACGCTGGGATTCGCCACTGTCGAGTCCAGGCTGCTGGTCATGTTGTTCTTCTTCAGCAGCGCCACGGCCGGGTACTCGTTGCCGCTGGGCCACACTCCGATCTTCTTGCCCATCAGGTCTGCGGGCTTGGTGATGTCCTTGGTCTTGAGGCTGACCAGCGTGTAGCCGCTCTTCTGGAACAGCTGCGCGATATGCACGACCGGCAGACCCTGCTGGCGCGCGGTGAGCAGATCCGTGATCCAGGTGGTGCCGAAGTCGGCGGTGCCTGTCGCCACCGTCTGGATGGGCGACTGGTCACCGATGGGCAGCAGGGTCACGTCGAGGCCCTCGGCCTTGTAGAAGCCCTTGGCCTGCGCGACGAAGAAGCCCGCGAACTGCGCCTGCGGGAACCACTTGAGCTGCACCTTGACGGGGACGTTCGCGGCGTGCGCGGAACCGAGGGTGGCGGCGGCGAGAGCGAACAGAATGGCTTTCTTCATTGGAACCTCCGGGGAACGGACAGGGTCAGGTTAGCGGGTGGAGCGGCGGCTGGCGTGCCAGCCCGTGAAGCGGTGTTCGATCCACTGGATGACGGCGTAGAACGCGATGCCCAGCACGGAGGCGACCACGATGGCCGCCCAGACGATGTCGAGGTTGAATCTCCCGGCCTCGATCTGGATGCGGAAGCCCAGGCCGCGCCCGGTCGTGCCGAAGAATTCGCCCACGATGGCGCCGATCATGGCGAGGGTCGAGGCGACCTTCAGGGCGTTGAAGAGAAAGGGAAGCGCACTGGGCACGCGCACCAGCGCGAAGGTCTGGGCAGGCGTTACGGCGTAGGTGCGCATCAGGTCCAGGAGCAGAGGGTTGGCGCTCTGGAGGCCGCGGACGACGTTCACCACCACCGGGAAGAACACTGTGATCGCCACGATGATCGCCTTGCTCGTCCACTCCAGCCCGAAGGCCTTCACGATCACGGGCGCCAGCGCCACGATGGGGATGCTGGAGAACAGGCCCGCGTACGGCAGCGCCCCACGTTCCAGGAAGGGAAAGCGCACGGCGGCCAGCGCGACCAGGATGCCCAGCACGGCGCCCGCCGCGTAGCCGACCAGGGTTTCTTGCACGAAGGTCACGCGGGCGTCCTGCAGCAGCACGCTGCTGGCCGACCACAGCGCCTGCACGACCCGCGTGGGCGTGGGAATCAGGCCTGGCGGCACGCCGAAGGCCCGCAGCAGCGCCTCCACGCCGATCAGGGCCAGCAGGGCGGCGATCAGCGCTGGGATGAGTCCGGCGGTACGCGAGGCGACGCCGCCCAGGCCAACCCCGCCGCTCAGGGCGCCCAGCACCGTCAGCAGGATGCTGAGCGTCTTGTGACCCGGTGGGACGCCATCCAGCGGGTACGGCCAGACCACCCACGCCGCTGCCAGCAGCAGCACGAAGCCCAGGGCCAGCAGCGCCCACGCGAGCGTGACCCGGCCCGCGCCCCGCCGGGCCGTCACCGCGACTGCCCGGCTCGCCACGGCGTCACCCACCTCTCGATCAGGCCCAGCAGGCCCACCAGCGCGATCCCCAGGGCCGCGCCGTACAGCATGATCACCCACAGCGCCAGCGTGTCCGACGCGCGGGAGTTCTCGGCGAGCATCTTGCCCAGGCCCGAATAACTGATGGTGCTGATCTCCGCGACGATCGAGCCGATCAGGGCGGCCGTGGCCGCGACCTTCAGTGACGTGAACAGGAACGGCAGACTGGCCGGCAAGCGGAGCTTCCAGAACACCTGGGCGCCCGACGCGCGGTAGGTGCGCATCAGGTCTTCCTGCATGGGATCAGGCGAGCGCAGGCCGGCCGAGACGCCCACCGCCACCGGGAAAAAGGCGATGTATGCGGCGATCAGCGCCTTGGGCAGCCAGCCCTGCACGCCGTACTGCCCGAGGACCACCGCCAGCATGGGGGCCAGGGCCACCACCGGTACCGTCTGGGACGCGATCAGCCACGGCAGCGTGACCCGCTCGAAGGCCCGGCTGGCGACCAGTCCGACGGCCAGGATTACGCCCAGGACGGTGGCGATCCCCAGGCCGACCAGGGTCTCCCCCGCGGTGACCAGGGTGTTGTACGGCACGCTCGTCGGGGCCATCGGCGGGGTGCTCATGGTGCGGAAGCTCGCACCGAGCTGCGCGGGAGCCGGCAGCACGGGATTGCGGAGCTGCGTGGCACACGCGATCGCGGTCTTGCAGTCCAGTTCCGCGCCGCTGTCCAGCGTGCGCTGCGCCTGGCCCACGTTCGTCCACAACATCAGCGGCCAGTACAGCGCCAGCACGACCACCGCGACGACCAGCATCGGAACCAGGTTCCCGGTGGATCGGGGCGCGCGTGCGGCCGTCACGGCTCACTCCTCGACATCGAATCCGTGTCCCTTGCGCAGCAGCTCGCGCACCCGCGTGGCCAGCTCGAAGAAGCGCGGCGATTCACGCGTTTCCTGCGTGCGCGGGTGCGGCAGGTCGATGTCTACCACGCCCTCGATCTTGCCGGGCCGGGCGGTCATCACGACCACCCGCGTGCTCAGGAACACCGCCTCGGTGATGCCGTGCGTGACGAAGACCACCGTCTTGCGCGTCTCCTGCCACAGGCGCAGCAGTTCGCCGTTCAGCTTCTCACGGGTGATCTCGTCCAGCGCGCCGAAGGGTTCGTCCATCAGCAGCAGGTTCGGGTCGAACGCCAGCGCGCGGGCAATCGACACGCGCTGCTGCATCCCGCCCGACAGTTGCCACGGGTAGCGGCCCTCGAAGCCAGTCAGGCCGACCAGGTCGAGCATCTCGCGCGCCCGCGTCTCGCGCGACGCCTTTGGCCGGTTCATCACGTCCAGAGGCAGCATCACGTTCTGCAAGACCGTGCGCCACTCCATCAGGGCCGGCGCCTGGAACACGTAGCCGTACTCGCGGGCCAGCCGCGCCTGCGCGGGGGTCTTCCCGCCGATCAGCAGGTCGCCACTGGTGGGTGTCCCCAGATCCGCCATCAGGCGCAGCAGCGTGGTCTTTCCGCAGCCGCTCGGGCCGATCAGGGACACGAATTCGCCGGGCCGGATGTCCAGCGTGGCGTCCTTGAGCGCCACCGTGTCGCCCCCCGTGCCCCGGAACACCATGTTCAGGTTCCGCAGGGAGACGGCGGCGGCTTCGGTCGAGGTGGCGGGGGTGGACGGTGCGCTCAAGCGCCGCTCCCCTGAGGCGTGCGCCGCAGCAGTCGCCCGCGACCCGGCTCGCCCACGAACCCGCCGTCCCGCACGGCCACCTGGCCGCGCACCGTCACCACGCTGGGCCGCCCGTCGATGTCCATGCCTTCGAACCCGCTGTAGTCGTTGTTCACATGACTGGTCGCCGCGCTGATCTGGCCCCGGTACGCCGGATCGTAGATGACCAGATCGGCGTCCGAGCCCACGGCGATCTCACCTTTTTTCGGATACAGGCCGAAGATCTTCGCGGCGCGCGTGCTGGCCGCGTCCACGAAGCGGTGGATCGACAGGTTGCCGCGGCTCACGCCGTAGGTGTACAGCAGGTTCACGCGGTCCTCGATGGCAGGAATGCCGTTTGGGATCTTCGTGAAGTCCGCGTCGCCCATGTGCTTCTGCGCCACGTCAAACGGGCAGTGGTCGGTCGCCACGGTGTCGATCTCGCCCTTCTCCAGGGCCGACCACAGCACCTTCTGGTTCGACTTGTCGCGCAGTGGCGGGCTCATGACGTGCTTGGCGCCCTCCACGCCGGGCCGCTCGGCATAGGACTTGTCGAGCATAAAGTGCGGAATCACCGACTCGATGTGCAGGTTCACGCCGCGCGCCTTGGCCTCCAGCGCGGCCTTCAGCGCCTTCGCGTTCGACAGGTGCACCACATACCCCTCCGCGCCCGTCATCTCCAGGAACGTCGCGAAGTGCGCGGTGCCATCGGCCTCCACCTGCTCCGGGCGGCTGGGTTCATGCCACTCCGGGCCGGTCTTGCCCTCGGCCAGCAGTTTTGCCTGGAGCTGCGCCACCAGTTCGGCATTCTCGCAGTGCGCCGTGACCACCACGCCGAGTTCCTTGGCCAGGTTCAGCGTGCGGAACAGCGCCGCGTCCTCGATCCCGAACGCGCCCTTGTACGCCAGGAACACCTTGAACGACGTCATGCCGCCCGCCACGAGTTCCCGCAGGTACCCCTCGGTTGCGGCGTTCCACGCGGTCACGCCGATGTGGAAGGTGTAATCACAGGCGCTATTTCCCTCGGCCATGCCCGACCACAGGTGCCACGCGTCCATCAGGTCTTCAGTGCCGCCGGGCGCGAGCATCTCGATGAAGGTCGTCGTCCCGCCGATCAGTGCCGCCTGACTCGCTGTCGCGTGGGTGTCCTTGGCGAAGGTGCCCATGAACGGCAGATGCACGTGTACATGCGGATCGATGAACCCCGGGAACACCAGTTTCCCACCCGCGTCGATGACCTCCGTGCCGTCCGGCGCACTGAGGTTCTCGCCGATCTGCGCGATGGTCTCGCCCTCCACCAGGATGTCTGCCATGTACCGTCTGTCTGCGGTAACGATCTCGCCGTTCTTGATGAGCAGGGTCATGTCCTCTCCGGAGTCTGTGGGAATGGGGGCACGTCAGGGTGCTGGGCTCACTTGCATTGCAACTGGACGGGGCGGGCGTTTGGGGTGTTGTCGTAGGCGATGGCGCAGGCCATCTGCGCGTTGCGGCAGGACTCGATGGCGATGTTCGTGCTCGTCACGGTCGTCACGCACGCGAATTTGCTGGGCGGGAACTTGGTGGCGCTGGGGGTGCCCTGCGCGCGGGCGACGGTCGGCCCGATCACGCTGCCCACGACAAAAGAGCCGATCAGGGCGAAGGCCACCAGTGAGTTCTTGCGGTTGATGTTCATGCGTTCCCCCTCGTGGACGTCCTGGCTGCCGCGGACCCTGCGATTCACGTCAGTGGATGTCGATGCCCACTTCCTTGCGGTAGGCCATCATGGCGTCCCAGCTCGTGGCGATCTCCGGGCGCTGCGCGGTCAGCTGATCCCAGGTGATGCTCTCACGACCACTGGGCACGCTGACCATCTCAATGCAGCCGTCCACCGGACAGACGTTCGCACACAGGGCGCACCCCACGCAATCACTTTCGCGCACGACCGGCTGGGGGCGCGTGTCGGCCACGTGTTTACCATTCGCGCGGATGTCGTATCCCGGCTCGACCCGCACGCCGTCCCCGGCTACCAGATCGATGCACTGGTGGGCGGTGTCGTTGCACGCGACATAACACAGGTTGCAGTTGATGCACTTGTCCGGGTCGATCCGCGCGACCGCCTGGTACGCGAGGTCGAGCTCCCCGAAGGTACTGGTCTGCGGCAGGGCCTTTCCGGCGACGTCATAGATGGTGGCGAAGCCTTTCTCGTCCATCCAGTTGCTCAGGCCGTCGATCATGTCCTCGACAATGCGGTAGCCGTAGTGCATGGCGGCCGTGCAGACCTGCAGCGAGGTCGCGCCGAGCAGCAGGAATTCCGCCGCGTCGCGCCACGTGACGATCCCGCCCATTCCGCTGATGGGAACGCCGCTGGCCCGCACCTGCGCGTCGCTCATCAGTTCAGCGAGCATGTTCAGCGCGATGGGCTTCACGGCCGGACCGGCGTACCCGCCGTGTGTGCCGCGCCCACCGATGTTCGGGGTGATCCGCAGCGTGTCCAGGTCGATCTTCATGACCGAGTTGATGGTGTTGATGAGGCTCAGGGCGTTCGCCCCGCCCGCGAGCGCGGCGTGCGCGGGGTCGACGATGTGCGTGATGTTCGGGGTGAGCTTTACGATCACCGGCAGCCGCGTGATGCTCGTCACCCAGTGCGTGTTCAGCTGGCACATCTCCGGCACCTGGCCCACCGCCGCGCCCATGCCACGCTCACTCATGCCCTGCGGGCAGCCGTAGTTGAGCTCAATGCCGTCCGCGCCGGTGTCCTCGATCATCGCGACGATGTCCTTCCACGCCTGCGGATCGGCGTCCACCATGGCGGAGACGATCACCGCCCGGTCTGGCCACATCCGCTTGACCTCGGCAATCTCGCGTAGGTTCACGTCCAGCGGTCGGTCCGAGATGAGTTCGACGTTGTTGATGGCGAGCAGGCGCTGGCCGGCGATGCTCAGGCCGCCGTAGCGGTTGCTGATGTTTAGGACGGGCGCGCCGATGGTCTTCCACACGGCCCCGCCCCAGCCGTGCTCGAAGGCCCGGTGGATCTGTGCGCCGCTGTTGGTGGGCGGTGCGGACGCCAGCCAGAACGGGTTGGGGGCACGGATGCCCGCGAAATTGATGCTCAGGTCAGCCATGTGCGGCCTCCTTGGATGCCGAGAGGTGCTGGTGAATGGCGGCGGCGGCGTACTTGCCGTCCTGCACGGCCATGACGGTGCTGGCCGTGCCACGTGCGCGCACGCAGTCGCCCCCGGCGTACACGCGCGGCGCGCTGGTCTGCATGGCGTCGTTGACTGCGATGTAGCCCTTGTCGAGACTCAGGCCGAGTTCGACCGCCAGCGCAGGCTTCTCCTGCCCGATGGCCTTGATCACCTGATCGCAGGGAATCACGAACTCGCTGCCGGGCAATGGTCTCGGGCTGGGGCGGCCGGAGGCGTCGGGCGTGCCGAGGATCATCTTCACGCACTCCAGGCCCGTGACCTGCTTCCCCTCGGTGACCACGCGCACGGGCTGCGTCAGGAACTGGTAGGCGATGCCCTCGTGCAGCGCGAACTCGTACTCGTGGCGGTACGCGGTCATCTCGGACTCGGTGCGGCGGTAGACCATGGTCACGTCCGCACCGTGGCGGCGGGCGATGGTGGCCGCGTCGATGGCCGTGTTGCCGGCACCGATCACCGCGACCCGCTGGCCGACGTGCAGCGCCTGCGGGTTTACCTTGCTGTCCTCGATGAACTGCAGGCCGTCTACCACCTGCTCCTCGCCGGGCATGCCCATGGCGGGCACGGCGCCCAGGCCGACCGCCAGGAACACGGCGTCGTGCTCGGCCAGCAGGGCGTCCAGATCCGCCCGTGTCCTCAGATCCCGGTCGGTCTGCACGTCCACCCCGAGCGCCCGGACGGCCTCCACCTCGCGCAGCGAGACCTCGACGGGTTCGCGCAGCACGATGATCCCGTAGGTGGAGAGCCCCCCGCCCAGCTCGCGTTTTTCCAGCAGCGTGACCGCGTGCCCGAGTTTCGCGAGTTCTGCAGCCGCGCTCAGGCCCGCCGGGCCGCTGCCGACCACGGCGACCCGGTGACCCGTCGCGGGGCCGGGCTGGAACAGCTGCACGCCGCGCTCCTGCACGTGATCGACTGCGTAGCGTTGCAGGCGGCCGATGGCGATGGGTTTCTCCTCGCTGTTCAGCACGCACGCGCCCTCGCAGAGTTCCTGTACGGGGCACACGCGGGCGCAGGTGCCGCCGAGAAAATTCGCCTCCAGGATGGTGCGGGCGCTGCCGCGCAGGTTCCCGGTGCCGATCTTGCGGATGAAGGTCGGGATGTCGATGTGCGTGGGACACGCCTGCAGACACGGCGCGTCGAAGCAGTACAGGCAGCGGTTGGCCTCCACCGTCGCCTCGTGCGCACTCAGCGGCGTATAGGTCTCGGCGAAGGCGTTTGCGTCAAGGGGGGGGGCAGTCACATCAGGCATCAGAAACCTCCAGGGCGGGGTGGGCCTCCCAGCGCCGCCTGCCGGGGCGGTACAGGAAGCGGTTCAGACCCTCTCAGGAGACGATTAACCGCGGATTGGGCGCATGCTAGGGCGTGAATAAAGAGAAAGTCAACGCCCAATTCATGTCCAGTCCATATCGCGCGCAAAGCGTGTCCAGGCGGGATCGGAGGTTCAAGCAGCGGCCCGAGATGATCTGCAGGACTATGCACCGGGTTGCATACCCATGGACGTCGGCCCGACGCCTGGTCGGGACAACGGAGCGCGGACTGGTGCCGGTATGGTACCAGTCCGCTCCCAGATCGTGCTCAGCGGCTTTGCGTGTCGGCCGCGTCGCGCAGGGCGTCGCCCATGAAGTTGAAGGCGAGCACCGAGATCACGATCAGGATGCCGGGCAGCAGCAGCCAGGGGTACAGGCTGAGCGTCTCGAAACTCTGGGCGTCCTTGAGCAGCAGGCCCCAGCTGGTCATGGGTTCCTTGATGCCCAGGCCCAGGAAACTCAGGGCGCTCTCGCCCAGGATGTAGCCCGGCAGGGCCAGGGTGGCCGTGACGATCAGGAAGCTGCTCAGGTTCGGCATGATGTGCCGCAGAATCACGCGCAGGTCGCTGGCCCCCAGGCCACGCGCCGCCTGCACGTAGTCCACGTTGCGCGCGGAGATCACCTGCCCGCGCACCACGCGGGCCAGCCCGGCCCAGCCGATCAGGGAGAGCACCGCCACGATGCCCAGGTACACCCACGTGGAGGGCCAGCGGGCCGGAATGATGGTGGACAGCGCCAGCAGGATCGGCAGGCGGGGAAACGACAGCAGGATCTCGACCAGCCGCTGGATCAGGTTGTCCACCCAGCCGCCGAAGTAGCCGCTGACGCCGCCCAGCACGATGCCGATGACAAAGGAGATCAGCACGCCGATCACCCCGACCGTCAGGCTGACCTGTGCGCCCACCAGCATGCGCGACAGCAGGTCACGGCCGAACTTGTCGGTGCCGAGCGGGAAGTACGAGCCGCCCTTCACGCCGAACAGGTGCCACTGGCTGTGGAAGACGCCCAGCAGGCTGTACCCGTACTCGGCCGGATCCTCGCCCCGCACGAAGAACAGGATCGGAATGGGCGTAGACATGTCGGGCGCGAAGGTGCTCTTGAAGGTCACGGGATCGCGGGACTTCTTGAAACCGTACACGAAGGGCCGCATCAGCTTGCCCTGATGCACCACGTGAACGGCCTGGGGACGCTGGTAGGGATTGTCCTCGTGCTGCGCGGTGATCGAATACGGCGAGAGGAAGCCCGAGAAGATCGCCACGACGTACATGACGATCAGCACCCAGAAGCTCAGCACCCCCACCTTGTTGCGCCGGAAGCGGCGCAGGGCCATCGAGAGCGGCGTCTGGCGCACCTCGCCGGTCTGGGCCGCAGGGGAGACGGCGGCCGTCACTCGAACCTCACGCGCGGATCCGACCATGCCAGCGCCAGATCCGCGAGCAGGTTCCCCAGCAGCAGCAGGGCGGCGCTGAACAGCAGCAGCGTCATGGCCACGTATTGATCCTTGTTCAACAGCGAGTCGTACAGAAACGGCCCGATGGTCGGCAGGTTCAGGACGATCGAGGCGATGATCGTCCCCGAGATCAGGCTCGGCAGGCTCAGTCCGGCGAGGCTGATCAGCGGATTGATGGCGTTGCGCACCGCGTGACGCCACAGCACCGTGCGTTCGTCCAGGCCCTTCGAGCGGGCCGTGCGGACGTAATCCTGGTTGATCACGTCCAGCGTCGAGGCGCGCATCTGCCGCATCAGGCCGGCCACCCCTTCCAGGCCGATGGCAATCATGGGAATCCACAGGTGATTCAGCAGATCGAGCACCCGGGCGCCGCTCCACGGGGCGTCGATGAACCTCGGACTGAACAGCCCGCCCACGTTCGTGCCGCCGAAGTGCAGCACCAGCGCGATCAGCAGCAGCGCCACCAGGAAGTCCGGGGTGGCCAGGCTCACGTATCCGAAGAAGTTCGCCACGGTCGCCGCCGGGCCGTAGCGGTTGATCGCGGTGTAGATGCCCAGCGGAATGGCGATGACCCAGCTCACGATCAGGGTCAGCAGCGCCAGGAAGACGGTCCAGCCGAGCCGTTCCCAGATCAGGGAACTGACCGGCCGCCCGTTCGCGAAGGAGAAGCCGAAGTCACCGTGCAGCACGATGCCCTTGATCCAGGTCAGGTACTGCACCCAGCCAGGCTGATCCAGGCCCAGCTGTTTGGTGATGGCTGCGACCGTCTCCTTGGTCACGCGCGGATCTTCGAGGTACTGGTCCAGAAAGCTGCCGGGTTGCAGGTTGATCACGATGAAGCACACCGCGCTGATCAGCAGCAGGGTGGGAACCATGCCCAGCACGCGGCGCAGGGCGTAGGTCAGCATGCCGGAGCCGCCCGGGTGGTGGGGATAAAAATCGGGTCGATCATGCCAGCGCTCTCCAGGGGCTCACTTCAGGTAGATGAAGGTATTCGTGTTGTATGTGGGGATGGGGCCGAGGTTGTACACGAAGTTCCCGACCTTGTTGCTGACGGCCGCCAGGTTGTCGGCCTTGGCGATCATCACGACCGGCAGGTTTTTCGAGAACAGTGCCTGCCACTCGCCGTACAGCGCCTTGCGCCGCACCGGGTCAACGACCGTGGCCCCCTGGTCGAAGATGTCCCAGATGCGTTTTTCCCACGGCTGCATGACCGCGAAGTTCGGCTTGCCGTCCGCGCCGCGCGTGCCCATGTGCCAGTAATACAGCGCCTGTCCGGGCTGCCAGATCTCGCGCCGGAGCTGCGGATCCGGCTGGTCCCCGAAGGCGTACAGCATCGCCTCGTAATTCCCGGCCTGCCCGGTCGAGAGCATGTTCGCGACCAGCAGGCCCTTGAGGTTGACCTTCACCCCGATGCTCTTGAGGTCATTCTGGAAGATGGTGGCGATCGGCGGGTAGATGGTGCTGTCGGTCGGGTAGGTCAGGTCGAACTCGAGGTTCTTGCCGCCGGGCAGGTTGCGGACGCCGTCACGGTCCGTGTCCTTGAGCCCCATCGCGTCGAGTTTCGCGGCGGCGGCCTTCAGGTCGAAGCTGCCCAGGGCGCGGGTGGTGTTCACGTACCACTCGCTGATGGGAGAGACCCCGTGACCAGGGAGCACGGCGACGGTGTTGAACACGTCGTCGATGATGCGCGGGCGGTTCACGGCGGACTGCATCGCCTGCCGGAAGCGCAGGTCACTGAACACCTTCGCGAGCGCCGGGTCTTTCGCGTCGAAGTTGAAGGCGAAGTGGGGTGGGCTGCCGAACAGCGCCTTGCTGCGCAGCACCTTGAACGGCGCGCCCGCCACCTCCTTCTGTTTCAGATCCGGGAACTGCGCGCCCGTGATGTTGATCTCGTCGATGTTGCCCGCCAGGAACTGTGCCACCTGCGCCTGTGGGTCGCGGATGATCAGGTACTCGAGCTTGTCGAGGTACGGCAGCCGGGTGCCCTTGGTGTCGGTCTTCCAGTAGGTGGGGTTCTTCACCAGCGTGACCTTCTGCCCGGCCGTGTACCCAGCCAACTTGAAGGGCCCGGTGCCGATCACGTCGGTGGCATGGTCGGTGCCCCACGCCTGCATGAACTTGTCCGGCGTCTTCAGCGGGTCGAGCTTCTCGAACACGTGTTTGGGCAGGATGAACGTCCGCAGCGGTTGCGTGAACGCCCCGGCCGCCTGGTTCAGCGTCATGCGAACCGTGTACTGGTCGACCTTCTCGACCTTCACGGGCTGCCCGCCGAAGGTGAGGTTCGGAATCTGGTTGGCGCGCACGCCGGGATTCAGGATGATGTCGTTGTACGTGAACACCACGTCGTCGGCGTCGAAGGTCTCCCCGTCATGCCACTTCACACCCTGGCGGAGCTTGAAGGTCCAGACCTTGCCGTCCTTGCTGGTCGTCCAGCTTTCCGCGAGGCCGGGTTCGAGCTTGTACGTGGCGAGGTTGTACTCGACGAGGCTCTCCAGGACGTTGTTCAGCACGGTGTACGTGTTGTTGTCGATGGCGCCGTAATAGTTGAAGGTCTGGGGACTGTCGCCCAGCGGCAGCGTATACGTACCGCCACTCTTGCCGGGCACGATGCCCAGCCCCGTGAGGTTCGCTCCGACGACCTTGGCGCCCAGCGCCGTGGGGGCCGCCAGCAGCAGGCCCAGGGCCAGCAGCGAGGCGAGGGGACGCCGGGCGAAGCGGGAGGGGGGCGGCAGGTGGAGTGAAGGCATGGAGGCTCCTTTCAGAGTCTGGGTCGGGTTCGGGATGGCAGGATGGGACGGATGCCAGCACGGATGCGGCCGTGGGGCGCACGCACCAGCACCGCATACCCCGCAGCATATGGACACGGGGCCGGGCATATACGCCCGGCCCCACAGGATCACTTCTGGTAGATCAGTGGCACGGGGTTGTAGCCGGGGATCACGCCGAGGTTGTACACGTAGTTGCCGAACTTGTTGCTGACCGCGCCGATGTTCTCGGGCTTAGCGATCGGCGTGACCGGCAGGTTCTGTGCGAACAGCAGCTGCCAGCGGGTGTACAGGGCCTTGCGTTCGCTGGCGCTGGGCGTGACCGCTGCCGACTCGAAGATGTTGTAGATCTCCTTTTCCCAGGGGGCCATCTTGGCAATGTTGGGCGTCTCGCCGTCCTTGGCAGGCTGGAGCGAACGGTGCCAGTAGTACAGGCTGCCGCCGGGCTCCCAGATGGGGCGGCGCAGTTCCGGATCGGGCTGGTCACCGAAGGCGTGCAGGATCATGTCGTAATCGCCCGCCAGACCGGTCGAGAGCAGTTTGCTGCTCAGGATGCCGCGGAGGTTAACCTTCACGCCGATCTTCGCGAAGTCGCTCTGCAGGATGGTGGCGATGGGCGGGTACACGGCAGAGTCCGTGCCGTAGGTCAGGTCGAACTCCAGGGGTTTGCCGTTCGGCAGCAGGCGCGTGCCGGCGGCATTCTTCTTGCTCAGGCCCAGGGCGTCCAGCGCTGCGCCCGCCGCGGCCAGGTCGAAGCTGCCGAGCTGGCGGGTGGTGTTGACATAGAAGGCCTTGTTGGCGGGCGCGACGCCGTGACCGGGCAGGCTGGCGAGGCCGTTGTACACCGTGTCGATGATGCGGGGCCGGTTCACGGCGGACTGCATGGCGCGGCGGAAGCGCACGTCACTGAAGACCTTCGCCACGGCCGGATCCTTGTCGTCGAAGTTGTACGCCACGAAGGGCGGGCTGCCGAACAGGGCCGTGAAGCGGTTCACCTTGAAGTTCCCGCCCGCCACTTCCTTCTGCTTGAGATCCGGGAACTGCGCGCCGTTGGAATTCAGCTGGTCGAGGTTCCCGGCAAGGAACTGTGCGAGCTGGGCCTGCGGATCGCGGATGACCAGGAAGTCGAGTTTGTCCAGGTACGGCAGCTTCTGGCCCTTGCCGTCCACCTTCCAGTAGTTGGGGTTGCGCACGAGCGTGACCTTCTGGCCGCTGGTGTACGAGTCGAGCTTGAAGGGCCCGGTGCCCACGACCTCGCTGGGGGCGACGTTGGTCGGCCACGCGTTGTTGATGTCGGCGGGCTTGGCGCCGCCGTCGATGGACATCTTGAGCAGCTTGTGCTGCGGCATGATGAAGTAGCGCTGCTGCAGCAGGAAGGCGGGGGCCGGGCGCGGCAGGGTGAAGCGCACGGTGTAGTCGTCGACCTTGGTGAAGGTCACGGGCTGGCCGCCGAGCGTGAAGTTCCCGGCGTCCCCGGCGCGCGTCTCGGGGTTCGCCACGAGGTTCTTGTACGTGAAGATCACGTCGTCGGCGTTGAAGGTCTGGCCGTCGCTCCACTTCACGCCCTGACGCAGTTTGAAGGTGTACACCTTGCCGTCCGGGCTGATCGTCCAGCTCTCGGCCAGTGCGGGCTCGATCTTGTAGGTGGAGAGGTTGAACTCGACCAGGCCGTCGAACAGCTGCTGGGCGATCAGGCCAAGGTTGTTGTCGATCGCGCCGTAGTAGTTCAGGCTCTGCGGACTGTCGCCGAGGGCCAGGGTGTAGGTGCCGCCGGACTTGCCGTCGACGACGCCCAGGGCGCTGTAGCCGGTGAACTTCTTGGGCGCGGCGGCGGCGCTGCCGATCAGCGCGAGGGTGACGAGGGCCAGGGCCAGGGGGGGAGTGGGACGCTTCAACATGAGAACCTCCGGAACTGCTGCGGGTGGGGCGGGTGAATGTTCCGCCCAGACTAATACCACTGCCTGTCCACTTGCAAGTCTTCCGCCGTGTGGCCTGGAAGTGGTATTCTCCGTGGCGATGTCCATGACCGACCACTGGTCCCTCCCGATCGACGCGGCGAGCGCCACGCCGGTGTACGTGCAGGTGGCGCAGCAGCTCCAGCGGCGCATCGAGAACGGCGACCTGCGCCGGGGGAGTGCCCTGCCTGCCGAACGTGACTTCGCGGCGCAGCTGGGCATCTCCCGCGTCACCGTGCGCCAGGCGCTGGCCCTGCTGGAAAAACAGGGCCTGCTGCTGCGCAAGCACGGCAGCGGCACCTTCGTCACGCCGCCCGTGCGGCGCGGAGAGATGCCCAGCCGGCCGCTGGGCCTGCTGTCGTCCTTCAGCGAGGACGTCCGGTCGCGCGGCCAGCGGCCCGGTGGGCGCGTCCTGAGTTTCGAGCGGGGGCGTCCCACCGCGCACGAGGCCCTGAGCCTGGCCCTCTCGCCCACCGAGTCCGTCTACCGCGTGCGGCGGCTGCGGACGGCGAACGACGAGCCCCTGGCCATCGAGGAAAGTACCCTGCCGGCCGGTCTGGTCGGCACCCTGACGGCCGCGCACGTGACCGACACCAGCCTCTACTTGCTGCTGCGCACGCGGAACCTGGAGCCCAGCCGGGGCATCCGGCACCTGCGGGCGATCAATGCTGATCTCACCCTGGCCGGTCAGCTGGGGGTTCCGGTCGGGGCGGCGCTGGTCTCCACCGAGCGCGTGTCTTGGACTGCCGAGGGTGTGCCCGTCGAGTACGCCCGCGCCCAGTATCGTGGCGACCGCTTCGACTTCGTGATGGAACTCCACGGAGACAGTGACAGCTGATGGCCGCGCCGCGAGGCCAGAGGCCACAGACTCGCAGGTGCGCTGGAACACCCCTCCGGGTTCATCCGCAGTCGGTGTGCCTGTGAGTGCCGATCCCCGCCGCACTGAGGCGGTCCATCCGGGCCTTGCCGACCTGGATCGCCTGAGCACGCAGGAACTGGTCAGCGCGTTCGTGGACGACCAGCAGGACGCCGTGAAAGCCGTTCAGCTGGCCTCGGTGGCCCTCGGCCGCGTGGTCGAGGCCGCCCTGCCGCGCCTGCGCGCCGGAGGCCGGCTGGTCTATGCCGGCGCCGGCACCAGCGGCCGGCTGGGCGTGCTGGACGCCACGGAACTGACTCCCACCTTCTCCTGGCCACCTGCGCGGGCCGTGCCGCTCATCGCGGGCGGCGAGGTCGCCATCCGTCAGGCGGTCGAGGGGGCCGAGGACGACCACGCCTCCGGAGAGGCCGACGTGAAGGCCGCTGGCACCGGCCCGCAGGATGTGCTGATCGCCATCGCTGCCAGCGGCACCACGCCGTATGTCCTGGGAGCGGTGCGCGCGGCCAGACAGGCGGCTGCCCTCACGGTCGGGATCGCGAACAACCCCGGCACGCCCCTGCTGACCACGGCGGACTGGCCGGTGCTGCTCGACACCGGCCCGGAGGTCATCTCCGGAAGTACCCGCCTGAAGGCCGGAACCGCGCAGAAGATCGCGCTGAACACCATTTCCAGCGCCCTGATGGTCAAGCTGGGTAAGGTCTACGGGAACCTGATGGTCGACATGCGGGCCAGCAACGAGAAACTCCAGGGCCGTGCCGTGCGGTTGGTGCAGCACGCGACCGGAGTAGACGACGAGCAGGCCCGGTCGGCCCTGGGCCACGCCGACGGTCACGTGAAAACCGCCATCGTGATGCTGCTCCTCGGGGTGGACGCGGAGGGAGCGGCCTCCCGGCTGCGCGAGACCGACGGCCACGCCCGACTGGCCCTGGGTCGCCCATGATTCCCGAGGTCACCCGAAGCCTGCTGGAGACCGCGATCGACGGGGGCGGGCTGCCCGGCGCCGCCCTGGGCGTCGTGGACGCGCGCGGCGCCGCTCAGACGCTGGTGCTGGGTCTCGCCCAGCGCGATCCGGACGCCAGGGCGCTCACAGCAGATCATCTGTTCGACCTGGCAAGCCTGACCAAACCGCTGTTCACGGCCCGTGAGCTGCTCCGCGCCGTGGCCGCCGGCAGCGTCGACCTCGACGATGACCTCGGCACCTTCCTGCCGGAGCTCGCGTGGATGCAGGACACGCCGCTCCGGACGAGATCCCTGCGGCAGCTTCTCACACACACCGCTGGCCTGCCCGCGTGGGCACCGCTGTACACCTGGGGCGACGCGGCCACCATCCGCGCGCGCGTGCTGCAGGAACCCTGGACCATGCGCGATCCCGGGGAGGTCGTGTACTCGGATCTGGGGTACATCCTGCTGGGCCGCGTGCTGGAGCGGGTACACGGCCGGCCCCTGCGCGACTTCCCGCTCGACGCCGGCCTGACCTTCGCCCCGGAGGCCGCACGTTCCGTCGCCACGGAACGCTGTGCGTGGCGGGAGCGGATGCTGCGCGGCGAGGTGCACGACGAGAACGCCGGGGCACTGGGCGGCGTCTCCGGCCACGCGGGGCTGTTCGGCACGCTGGGCGGCGTCCTGCGGCAGGCGGAACTCATCCTGCGCGGTGGCTGGCTCCCGGCCGCCGCGCAGGACGCCGCGCTCCGCCCGGCCGCCCCCGGCCGCACCCTGACCTTCGTGCAGGCGCAGGCCGGCTGGAGCGGCGGCAGTCTCGCCAGCCCCCTGGCGGTCGGTCACACGGGCTTCACCGGCACCGGGCTGTGGGTGGATCACGCCCGCGGCCTGGCCTGGGTGCTGCTCACCAACCGCGTGCATCCCACCCGGCACTCCGGCTTCGATATCCAGGGCCTGCGCCGCGCCGTGGGCAATACCCTGCTCGCCCCCAGGGACTAACGCGCCCACAGAGCAAGCGGCAGACCGCTACGGCCCGAACAGGTCGGTCATCGGAGTGGCCTGGGCCGCCTGCCGCAGTGGCGGGAGCCCCCAGGCGTCCTCCAGGGTTCGCAGCAGCGAATAGTGGTTGTACGGAACGCGGGACTTCACGCCCCGTGGCCCCGAGGTCGTGACCACCACCGTGGCAACCGTGCCGCCCCCGCCGGCATCATCGCTGCCCTCGTCGAAGGTGATCACGATGGCCGATCGCCCTGTCCACGCCGGGGAGGCCAGAATCGCGTCCGTCCACGTCTTCACGAAGCGGTCGCCCGCGCGCTGCAGCGTGCGGCCCGGCGGGCAGGTCACTGCACCGTGCAGGTCATGGCACACGTCCGGCACGATCAGACTGAAGGCGGGCACGTGTCCGGATGTCAGGTCGCCCTGAAGGGGATCGAGCGACACCACCTTCGCGCGCCGGGCCGGACTGCCCGCGATCTCCGCCGAGAGCATGAAGGGGTTGTGCTTCTTGCCGTAGGCGCCGGCCGCGCCGCCGTCCCACCCGGTGCTGGGAAGCCCCTGGAAGTACCCCTTCCAGTCGAGCCCGGCGCGTTCCAGCTGCAGGGGCAGGGTGTCACCTGCAAAGCGCTGCGTGGGGTCGTCGGAGACGCTGCCGAAAGTGGAGCCGCTGATCATGGCCACGTAATTCGGCAGGCTGGGGTGCGCAACTCCGGTGTAGGTCGTGGCCAGCCCGTAGGTGCGTGCCAGGGCATTCAGGGTGGGCAGGTTCGGGTTCCCGATCGCCTGCGCGTAACTGGTGTTCTCCAGCACGATCAGGAACACGTGATCGAACGGCACGGGGGAGGACGTGGCGGCCTGAGCGCTCAGGCCCACTGCGAGCGCGAGGGCAGTGAGAACGGGTTTCACTGCCCAGCCTGCCCACGGCGCACTTCGAGCGCGACTGGAATGAAACTCAGGACGACCACCGCGCCCACCATCAGCAGGATGTACCGGTCGAGGTTGGGGATCACGCTGCCCAGCGCGTAGCCCAGCAGCGGGACGGCCAGCGCCCACAGCAGGCCACCCACGGCGTTGTACGCCAGGAACTGCGGGTAGGGCATGTTGCCCACGCCCGCCAGGGTGGGCGCCGCCGTCCGCACGACCGGGACGAAGCGGGCCATGATCAGCGCCCTGCTGCCGTGCCGGGCAAAGAACGCGCGGGTGCGTTCCACGAACTCCGGCTTGAAGACGCGGCTTCCCGGGCGGCTGAACACCCCTGGCCCGAACTGGCGGCCGATCGCGTAGCCCACCGAATCTCCGATCACCGCGCCCGCCACGGCGGCCAGCATCAGCGGAAGCAGGTGCAGGGTGCCCTGCCGGGCGAGCAGGCCTGCCGTGATCAGCAGACTGTCGCCAGGCAGAAAAAAGCCGACCAGCAGGCCGGACTCGGCGAAGACCAGGCCGAAGATTCCAGCGTAGGACACGCTCTGGATCAGGTGGGGGAGGTCGAACATCCCGTCAGCCTAGTCCTGGAAGGTCAAGGCACGGTAGCGCCGGAGTCAGCGGTCAATCCTCGGACGGTCAGGTGTCGTGGGTACCGGGTCACCACACTGCGCGGTCGCCTGACCGCTGTTCCCATTCTTGTTCCCTGGACTTGCCATGGCTGAACTTCAACTTTCAGCGCCGTTACGGGACAGTGGGCATCACGTTACGGTTGAATTGTTCACACGGGGGCGGCGGAGTACAAAGTGAAGTATTGCTCAAGCGTGTGGGCCGTCAGGTTCAGGTTTCTTGGGCGAAGCTTCAGCCACAGGGGGAGGCGTGCCCCCACAATGACCCCATCGCAACAGTTCTGTTCCGAACTGCGCTCTTTGGGGGAACACAAGATGACTATCCGACGTGTCCTGCTCCTGGGAAACCACACGCCGCGCCAGTGCGGTATCGCCACCTTCACAGCCGATCTCGCCGATGCCCTCCTGGCGGCCCAACCGGCACTGGACGTCGTCGTCGTCGCCATGGACGACGGCCATGTCCAGCAGTACCCGGAACGTGTGGCCCTCACGATTCCGCAGGGTGATCCCGAGGCCTACCAGCGCGCCGCCGAGACCATCAACGACCTGAACGTGGACGTCGTGTGCGTTCAGCACGAGTTCGGTATCTACGGCGGCCCGGCCGGTAGTTACCTGCTCACGCTGCTGCGCGGCCTGGACGTACCGGTCATCACGACCCTGCACACGGTGCTTGAAACGTACTCGCCCGAGCAGCGTGCGGTCATCGAGGAACTCGCGGTGCTGAGCGAGCGCCTCGTCGTGATGAGTGCGCGGGCCGTGGATTTCCTGACCGCCCAGGGCATCCCCGCCGGCAAGATCGAGTTTATCCACCACGGTATGCCCCTGCTGGACTTCGACCGGGAGGAGCAGAAGGCCGAGCTCGGGCTGGCTGGCCACGAGGTCATCCTCACCTTCGGCCTGCTCTCCCCGAACAAGGGTCTGGAAAACGCGATCCGGGCCCTGCCCGACGTCGTTGCCACCCATACGAACGTCACGTATCTGGTGCTGGGCGCCACCCATCCGCATCTGCGGGAGCGGGAAGGCGAGGCGTACCGCGAGGGCCTGATGGCGCTGGCCGCGTCACTCGGCGTGGCGGAGCACGTGCGCTTCGAGAACCGGTTCGCCACCCTGGACGAGCTGGGCCGCTACATTGCGGCGGCCGACATCTACCTCACGCCCTACCTGAACCGCGAGCAGATCACGTCCGGCACCCTGGCGTACGCGCTCGGCAACGGCAAGGCCGTCATCAGCACGCCGTACTGGCATGCCGAGGAACTGCTGGCCGACGACCGGGGCGTCCTCGTGCCCTTCCACGACACGCCGGCCCTCACGGCCGCGCTGCTGGGCCTGCTGGACGACCCGCAGCGGCGCGCCGCGCTGGAAGCCCGTGCCCGCGCCTACGGCCAGGGCATGACCTGGCCGGCCATCGGCGCACAGTACCTGCAGGTGTTCGCGGAAACGGGTCGCGCGGTCACGCTCACGCAGCCGCTGCCTGCGCTGCCAACCGTGACGCTGAGGCATGTGGCGGCCCTGTCGGACGACACCGGGGTGTTCCAGCACGCGACCTTCACGCTGGCCAACCCCCACGAGGGCTACACCACCGACGACAACGCCCGCGCCCTGATGCTGGCCGCCGCCTGCCCGGACGACCCGCACGCGCCGCTGCTCGCCCGGCGCGCCCTGACCTTCCTGCACGGAGCGCTGGATGGGGACGGGTACTTCCGGAACTTCATGTCATACGACCGCCGCTGGCTGGAAGCGCGCGGATCCGAGAACGCCCAGGCCCGAGCCGTGCGCGCCCTGGTCGTCGCGGCGCGTGACCTGAGGGAACCCGGTCTGCGCGGAGCCGCGCAGGAACTCCTGGCTCACGCCTGGACAGCGATCGGGCAGCTGGACAGTCCGCGCGCGCAGGCCCTGGCCCTGATGGCCCTCGCCGACCAGCGGCTCGCGGGCGGGCCGAACCCTGACCGTGACGACGTGGCGCACCGCTACGCCATGAACCTACGCCGCCTGCACGGGGCTCACGCCCGACCCGACTGGCCATGGTTCGAACCGTACCTGAGCTACTCGAACGCGAAGTTGTCTCACGGCCTGCTCGCTTATGGCCGCGCGTATGCGGCGCCGGGCGACATCGCCCTGGGCTTGGAGACGCTCGCCTGGCTGGAAGGCGTGCAGACGGGTCCGCACGGCACCTTCTGGCCGGTGGGCAGCGAACGCGTGTACCGCAGCGGCGAGGCCCGGCCGCTGTGGGACGGCCAGCCCATCGAGGTCTACGCTACGGTCGCCGCCGACCTGGAAGCCTACGCGGTCACGTCCGACGAGCGCTGGCTGGATCTGGCCCGCCGCGCCGTGAACTGGCTGCTGGGCGTGAACCCACTGAGGCAGCCGCTGTTGAACCCGGCGAGCGGTGGCTGCCGCGACGGCCTGCACCGCGACCGCCTGAACATGAACGAGGGCGCCGAGAGCACCCTGGCCCTGTGGCAGAGCGTCGCAGATCTGCGCGCAGCCCAACTCACGCCCAGTGCGGGGACGCTCACCGGTGACTGAGCGTGCGGTGCTGGAGCGGCCGGGCATTCAGCATCCGCTGGCCCGGCACCCCGTAGAGGATCGGCCGGTGCGGATCGGGATGCTCGCCCCCATCGCGTGGCGCGTTCCCCCCAGGCACTACGGGCCGTGGGAGCGGGTGGTCTCGCTGCTCACCGAGGGACTCGTTGCCGCTGGAGCCGACGTGACCCTCTACGCCACCCAGGACGCCCTGACCTCGGCCCGGCTCAGCGCAGTCGTGCCCACTCCCTACGAGGAGACGCCGGGGATGGACGTGAAGGTCTGGGAGGGGCTGCACCTCGCGCATGCCTTCAATGCCGCCGAACAGGTGGACATCGTGCACAACCATGCGGACTTCCTGCCGCTGATGTTCGCGTCGCTGGTGGACATTCCCACGGTCACGACCATCCACGGCTTCTCCGGCGCGGCGATCCTGCCCGCGTACACCGCCTACGCGGATCGCGTGCACTTCGTGAGCATCAGTGACGCCGATCGCTCGCCGAACCTGCCGTACATCGCCACGGTGTACCACGGCATCGACCTGGCCGAGTTCACGTTCCGGGCCCAGCCGCAGCAGCCTCCCTACGCGGCCTTCCTGGGCCGGATCCATCCGGACAAGGGCGCGGCCGACGCCATCCGCGTGGCCCGCGCCGCCGGCCTGCCGCTGAAGATCGCGGGCATCATCCATGACCGCGCGTACTTCGAGCGGGAGGTTGAGCCCCACCTCGGCGCGGACATCACCTTCCTCGGCTCGGTCGATCCGGCCGGGCGGAATGCACTGCTGGGCGGCGCGGCGGCGCTGCTGCACCTGATCCATTTCGATGAGCCCTTCGGCCTCTCGGTGCTGGAGGCCATGGCCTGTGGTACCCCGGTCATCGCCTACGGGCGCGGCAGTATGAGAGAACTGATCGAGGACGGGGTGAGCGGCCGGGTCGTGCCCGACGAGGCTGGGGCGGTGGCCGCGCTTCACGCGCTGGACGGCCTCGACCGCGCCGCCGTTCGTGCCCACGCCGCCACCTTCAGCGTGGAGCGGATGGTCGACGGGTACCTGCAGGTCTACCGGCAGCTCATCGCTGCCAGGGTTTCGTCATGACCCGTGGAGTACCGTTGGGCATGTCACTTCCAGGCCGCAAGCGCTCGCCGGTGCTGTTTCGTCGCACGGACGACAACCCCATCCTCACCGCTGCCCAGTGGCCCTACCCGGCGAACTCGGTCTTCAATGCCGGCGCGACCCGCCTGCAGGACGGCACCACGCTGCTGCTGTGCCGCGTGGAGGACTTCCGTGGGCTGTCGCACCTGACGGCCGCCCGCTCCCGCGACGGCGTGAGCGCGTGGCAGATCGACCACCACCCGACCCTGGCCCCACACCCGGATCACCCGGAGGAGGAGTGGGGGGTCGAGGATCCCCGGATCACCTGGCTGCCCGACGAGGGCCGCTACGCCGTGCTGTACACCGCGTACAGCCACAACGGCCCCGGCGTGGCGCTGGCACTCACCGACGACTTCGTGACCTTCGAGCGGCGCGGCATCATCTTTCCACCCGAGGACAAGGACGCCGCGCTCTTTCCCCGCCGGTTCGGGGATCACTGGGCCGCCATCCACCGGCCGGTGACCAGCACGAGCGCCAACATGAACCTGTCGTTCAGCGCGAACCTGTACCACTTCGGCAACACCCGCACCATCCTCGAGGCCCGGCAGGGCGCGTGGTGGGACGCGAACAAGGTGGGCCTCTCCGCGCCGCCCATCGAAACGGAAGAGGGCTGGTTGGTCATCTACCACGGTGTCAAGCGCACCGGGAGCGGCGTGCTGTACCGCAACGGGCTGGCGCTGTTCGACCTCAACCACCCGGAGCGTCTGATCCGCCGGAGCGATCCCTGGTGCTTCGGGCCGCGCGACCTGGCCGAACGCGTCGGTGATGTCGACAATGTCGTGTTCCCCTGTGGCACCACGCTGCAGGACGACGGCGACACGCTGCACGTGTACTACGGGCAGGCGGACACCAGCATCGGCCTGGCGACCGCCAGCATCCGGCAACTGCTGGACTGGTTGCGGGAGAATTCCACCATGCAGGCCGCGCCCCCCCTCGAGGCGCTGCCCGCCGACGACTGACCGGCCGGCAGGTCGTCCCGGCAACTGCCCGGGCGAAGGCCATCAGGCTTTCGCCCGGGCGTTTCCATGTCTGCCCTGAACCCACCGCACTTCGCTGTGAACGCGCTTATGAACGGCTCAGGGTTAAGACGGTGCGTAACTCTGTGCCGCCTGCCTGGGTGGCACGCTCTATGCTGCACGTCAATCATTGCCGTGCTGTCCGCCGTCCACCCCTGTCCGAGGTGCCCATGTTCGATGAATTCCACGTGCACGCCCTGCTCACGCCAGAGGAACGCCTGATCCGCGAGAGTGTACGCGCCTACTGCGACAAGGAACTGCTGCCCCAGGTGGCCGGCTGGTGGGACAGTGGCGACCTGCCGGTGCGTGACGTGATGAAACAGTTCGGCGCGCTGGGCCTGCTCGGCCCGACGGTGCCGGAGGAGTATGGAGGGGCGGGCGCCACCTACTCGGCCTACGGCGCCATGATGTACGAACTGGAACGCGTGGACAGCGGCCTGCGCTCGGCGGCCAGCGTGCAGGGCAGTCTGGTGATGTACCCCATTCACGAGTACGGGTCTGACGAGCAGAAGGAGCGCTGGCTGCCTGGCCTCGCCCGTGGAGAGCTGATCGGCTGCTTCGGTCTGACCGAGCCCGATGGCGGCTCGGATCCCGGAGCCATGCGCACCCGTGCCCACAGGGACGGCGATGCCTACGTCCTGAGCGGCACCAAGATGTGGATCACCAACAGCCCCGTCGCCGACGTGGCCGTGGTCTGGGCCAAGGACGACGCGGGGGTCGTGCGCGGGTTTATCGTGCCCACCGACACGCCGGGCTTTGAGGCCCCGAAGATCACCCGCAAGATGAGTCTGCGCGCGTCCGTGACCGGAGAGATCGTGCTTGACGGATGCCGGATCCCCGCCGCGAACCTGCTGCCAGGCAGTGGCGGCCTGAAAAGCCCACTGTCCTGCCTGACCTCCGCGCGCTTCGGGATCGCCTGGGGGGCGATGGGCGCGCTCGAAGCGGTGCTTCAAGCTACGCTCGAGTATACCGGCAGCCGCACCACCTTCGGCAAACCGATCGCCGCGCGCCAGCTGGTGCAGGACAAACTCGTGCGCATGGCCACCGACCACAGCCTTGGCCTGCTGCTCGCGTGGCGGCTGGGTCAGCTCAAGGACGCCGGGCAGATGAACTACGCCCAGGTCAGTTACGCCAAGCGCAACAACGTCCGGGTGGCCCTTCAGGGCGCCCGGCTGGCCCGCGAACTGCACGGTGGGAACGGCATCACCACCGAGTACCCGGTCATCCGCCACATGCTGAATCTGGAGACCGTCGATACCTACGAGGGCACCCACGACATTCATACCCTGATCGTCGGCCGGCACCTGACTGGGCTGGGCGCCCTGGAGTGACGTGACCGCGCCTGAACCCACCTGCGACGCGGCCCACCTGACCCTGCGCCTTCATCGCGCCACCCCAGGACGGGCGCTGCCACGCGGGGGGCTCGCCGTCGGCCCGTGGCAGGCCACGCTTGAGACCCAGGATCCACACGGCCGGATGGTCACCGTCGTCCGGCAGCGTGGCCAGGTGGGCGCACTCCTCGGAACGCTGTACGACACCACCTTGGACGATGCCCTGGAGCGTTACCGCGCCGTCGGGAACGGATTCGCCGCCCAACTGGAGGGCAGTTTCGCACTGCTGATCCTCGATCTGGACGCCGGGCGGGTGCTGGCCCTCACGGACCGTGTTGGCACGCGATCCCTCTACGCTTCCCCGGCGGACGAGGAGGTCTTCCTCTCGACCCGGCCCGGCCTGCCGGCGTTCACCCGTCGCCCGCTGTGCGTCGCGGCGGTGGCGTCGATGCTCGTCAACGGCGGGCTGCCCTCAGGCCTGACCCTGTTCGAAGGTGTCCGCGCCCTTACGCCCACGGAACTCCATGATGTGCGGCCCGACAGGATACACAGCTCGCCGTACTGGACGGTACCGTTCAATCCCGCGCCGCTCGGCCGCCCGGCCGCCGCCCATGCCGGTGAGCTGATCGAACTGATGCGCGGCGCAGTCGCCCGGCGGGTGCGGGCCAGCCGTGAGCGGCCCTATCTGTCGCTCAGCGGCGGCTACGACTCCCGCGGCCTGCTGTCCCTCCTGTACGGGCAACACCCGCACCTGAACACCTACTCCTACGCCCTGCCCTCCAGCCGGCGCGGCACCGACATGGAAGCTGCCGTGCGGCTGGCCACGCAGTATGGCGTACCTCACCAGCAATTCCTCGCCTACCGGGGCGACCTGCCCAGGGTCATCGCACTCAATGCGCGCCAGGGTCACGGAGGCGTGTCCTTCTGCGAGGAAATCGACGCCCTGCAGGACGTCACGGCCGGCCACCCGACCGACGTCTTCACCGGCGAACAGGTCTTCGAACTCCGCACCCACGCGAGCACGTCCACTCCCGAGGCCCTGACCCGCATGCATCTGAACGGTGCGCACGAGTTGAAGTGGCTCGAACCGTACGTGTCAGGCCCTGTGCACGCCGAACTCCTCGCCTCGTGGACGCGGGAATATGACGCCCTGCTCGCGCAGGGTGCACAGTGGGCCACCGGCCTGCACCAGGAACTCGAACTCATGATCCGGCAAACCGAACCCTACCGGTTCCTACCGTGGCGTGAACGCTTCATCGGGCAAGCGGCGAACATCCACGTGCCCTACCTGGATACACAGATCCTGGAATTCATCGGGCACCTGCCGGTCGACCTGATGTCCCACAAGACGATTCTCAAGGTGGCCCTGCGGCAGATGGATCCCCAGATCCTCCGGGTTCCACTGGCGACCTCTCAGGGCTACGAGGCGGACTGGAGCCATGAACTCCGCATGCTCGACGAGGATCAGCTGGAGGTTCTGTTGGGTTTCAACAGCCGCCTGGACGACATGATCGATCCCCTCACGATCCGCCACCTGATCCAAGCGTTGCCGACCACCGTCAGCCGTGGGACGCAGTTGACCTCATCCATTCGACAGGTTCTGGGCACCTGGCGCCGCACGTCGCTCGGCCGTCGGGTGCTTGGGCATCCGCCGATCCGGCCCCGGCTGCAGACGTTGCCAGCCGTGATCCTCAACCTGCTGACCCTCCGGGAGGTATTGCGGGCCTGACCCACCCGCCCCGTGGGCCACGGATCGAACCAGCTGGCCTGCGGAGAAGGCACCGAACCCTGCCTCCCGCTCAGGCGGTCAGTTCAACCGCGACAGGGAACGCAGCGCTGGAAGGGCCACAGGGGTTCCCTCACTCTGGGCGATTCCCAGCAGTTCGACCCCGTCGACCTCCACTTGTCCGAGCGTCAGGGCCACGTCCACCCCACGCACGCTGAGTTCGAGCATCTCTCCGGCCGTCTGGGTAGGCGCAAGGGTCAGGCGGTGAACCATCCAGATACCCGCTCCCAGATCCGGGTGTGGCTGGTGACGCACGCCGTCCTCGGTGTATTCGCGGTGCACGTCGGGCGTGAACACGTGGGCTTCCAGATCGCCCACGCGGCGCACGCGGAGGGCGAAGGGGGCCAGCAGGGGTCCGAGGTCGTTGCCCCCCTGGAAGAACTCCAGTCGCCACACCAGCCGGACGCTGCGGGGCCCGGCGCCGTCTGGGGCGGGGATGGGAACGTGCAGGCGCAGGGTCCGGGGGTGCCCGGAGCGGCCCTGACTGACAATGCTGAGCCAGCCGCCGGCCCCGCGCGACAGGCTGTAGCCCTGCCAGGTGGCGGCCGTCTGATCGGCGCCGCTGAGTCTGGGCGGGGCCTGCACCACCGGCACGGTCGTCCGCATGGGATCCGAGTAGTCGCCGATCGTGGAACTCAGGAGCGGGCTGTCTCCTGGAAGGCGAGAATGGTACGTGCGCCGCAGGCGCTCGGTCACCTGATCGTGTCCGACCCGCTCGGCGTAATACAGGGCCAGGCCCGGTTCGTAGTCTTCCAGGGCGGCGGCCAGGCGGCGGCGTACCGCCTGGCGCTGTTCGTGCGGCAGGCTGCTGGCCACACTGACGCGCAGGCCCTCGGAACGGAACGCATAGAGCTCCTGTCCGCCCGTGCGCTGCGCTGGAGCCGACAGCCCTGGGTACGTCAGCGGCACATCCGCTTCGCGTTCGATCAGGCAGGTTCGATCCAGGGCTTCTTTCAGCACTGACTGGGCGAAGGCCATGCTGGGGGCGTCGAGGGCGGCGCGCATCAGGTGCACGTCGAAATCCCCGTTGATGACACTCAGGCACCCCAGTGCCTCGCGCAGCGGTTCGGGCCAGCCGTCGATCTCCCCGGCGTAATGCTCGCGCACCTGGCCGGGCAGCCGCTGACCGGTGTGTCCGGTGACCTGCCGCTCCTGCTCCAGCAGGCTCAAGAGGTGCAGAACGTTTCCTTCGCTGCGCTGCAGCAGTTCGGCCGCGCGCTCGACACTCGCGCTGCCGAAGGAGCGGTCTCTCAGGATCCGTTCCACGCCCTTGACGGTCAGCGGGCTCATCTCGATGGACGTGCACTGACCGGCTTCCAGGCGGCGCATCACGGCCCGGCACAGCGGCGATTTGGCGGGGGGCGTGCGGGACAGCAGCACCACGGCGCGCGGCGCGCTGCACGGCGACATCAGGATGAATTCCAGCAGGGACGCGAGTTCCACGGGAGCACTCTGGGTATGGTCGAGCACCAGCGCGACCGGGTTCGGCAGCCGGGCCGTGATCGTGGCGAGCTTGACCGTGTCCTCTTCGAGGGTGCCGGGATGGAGCAGCAGGCGCCGCAGGGCGTCGGCATCGGCGGCGTCGGTCAGGCGCGCGAGCTCCTGGGCGATCGAGGCGATCACCAGGCGGCTCAGCCGGGTACTGCGCACCCGCACTGTCAGCCAGTCCTGGCTCTGCAAGACGTGCTCGGTCAGGTAGGATTTCCCGCTGCCCAGCGGGCCGTGAACCACCACGACCTGCGGCTGCACGCGGGCGTGTTCCAGGGCGCGCACCAGCAGGCGCTCCTCGTCGGGCGTCGAATCGTCGGCCAGGTCGGCGACGGCGTCATCCCGTTCCGGCGGCGGCGGGGAACTCTCCAGCGGTCGTGCGGGGGCTGCCGGGCGGGTGGATTCGACCACGGGAACGTCGAGGTGGTAGCCGAGCGCGGCGGCCCTACCCTGGATGATGCGGGTGGCCCAGACCTTGTTGTCGTCGAGGAAGCGACGGTGGGCCTGCTCGAGCACCTGCTCGACCTGCTCTTCGAGGGTGCAGCGCTGCTGATCGACCCATTCCTGCAGGGCGGTGCTGCCCAGATCCTCCATCCCGCTCAACGGCAGACCCCGCAGCATGGCCAGCCAGTGCGCCAGTTCCGGCTGATCCATGCCGCTGTTCAGGCGCGATCTCCAGACCTCGAGATCCGTGGTGACGTGTTCCAGATACAGCAGCTGGCGGCTGCGGGGAAAAATATCGAGGCCCGCAGACCGGATGCGGGCGAGTTCGACGCGCAGGTTCTTGCGGGCTTCAGCGGTGGACCAGAGCAGGTCGGCGAGCCGTTCGCGGTGCTGAGGCAGCCGCTCCAGGGCGAGGTACGTGATCAACGCCACGGCTTTCGCGGAGAGGGGCACGAGGCTGCCCTTGTACGTGATGTGCGTGTGGCCGAGTACGTTCACCGTCAACATGTGGTCTCCGAGACTTTCCGCTCCCTCCGGGTCGTGGTGCTCTCAATGATCCGGTGGATGCTCTTGGGCTGGATCCATCCTTTGGGATGGTGCGGATGCTGCCTCCAGTGTAGGAACGGATTGTCACCCAACAATTACTGGACGACCACTGGCCGCTGCCCATTAGACCGGAGGGGCGGCGTTCCATGCTGGCAATTCCATGAGTTCTCACACATCTTTCATCAGGTGTGCGTCAGATTCGATTGGCGATGGAGTTCCCGCCTGGCGAGATTCAGCGCCCCTGACGGTGATTCATGGCCCGCTGGTAGGCGCTGATCAGCACAGCGTAGTTCGAGTCCGGCGAGTACCAGCGTTCGTAGGCAGCGCGGGCGTCGGTTCTCATGGATACATCGTCGCGCCGCGCCACCGCCTGGTGGAGCGCGCCGGCCAGCGAGTCCGAGTGGCCCGGCGTGAACGTGAAGCCAGTTACGCCGTCCTGCACGATCTCGCCCAGACCTCCGATGGCCGCGCAGACGACGGGCGTGCCGTGGGCGAGGCCCTCCACGGCCGTCCGGCCGAAGGGCTCATACCACTCAGAGGGCACGACCACGAAGGCGGCGCCCGCGATCTGCGCGTAGGTCTCTGTCAGGGGCAGGCTGCCCAGGAAGGAGATCCCATCATGGTCATCAGCCAGCGCTTCGAGCCCAGCCCGTTCAGGGCCGTCGCCCACGATCCGCAGTTCCATGCCCAGGCGCTCCCGGAGCCACACCTCGATCAGGCGACGGGCTCCCTTCTCGGCACTGAGTCGACCGACGAACACGGCGTACGAACCGGTCGCGAGCTGCGCTCCGGGATCCGGATACACGAAGTTCGGCTTGACGACAATCCTCTCCGGGTCAATGCCGAACTCGATGTACTTCTGCCGCACGAAACTGGAGACTGCGATGAACAGATCGACCTGCCGGTCATACGTTCTGAGCAGCTTGTGCGTCGACTGCATGGAGGCCACGACCGCCGACCCCACCGCGCTGTGCCGGTAGCAGCGGTGTTCGATTCCGGGCAGCGCGAAGGCCCGGCCGGTACACGCCTCGCAGATCTGACCGTCCCGGAACAGCAGGCCATTCACACACGAGTGGCGGTAGTTGCGCAGCGCCTGCACCACCGCCGCTCCCTGACGGCGCGCGGCGCCATACACCGAGGGCGACATCAGCGGGAACGTGTTCTGGAAATGCACCACGTCTGCCTGCGCCTGGGACGTCACGGCCGCGATTTCACGGGCGCTTTGGGTATTCCAGATGGTCTTCAGGGCGATGCGCGCCGCGGGCAGGGCGTCGAGCTCGCGGTTGTGGCGCTCGTAGCGCTCGACGTGATGACCGTGGTCTTCGAGCAGCCGGGACTCCGCCCGGTAGCTCTCGTCCTCGCCCCCCTTCTGCTTGTAGAAGGTATGCGCCATCACCACTTTCATGGAACGCGGATCTCCTGGTAGAGCTGAAGGTAACCGGCCGCCTTGGCGGCCCAGGTGTGCTGGCGGGCGAAGGTCAGCGCCGCCCGTCCCATCTGTTCGCGCGCGGGGAGACCGAGTTCGGCGAAGCGGCGCAGGGCGGCCGCCACGTCTGTCGCCAGGGTCGCCTCCGTGCGCAGGGGCACCTTGAATGCCGCCTCGGCGGGCAGAACATCCCCGGCCCCCTGGTGATCCAGGCACACGATGGGCAGGCCCTGGGCGGCCGCCTCCAGCAGCTGTGACCCGAAGGAGTCGCGCAGGCTGGTGAACAGGAACACGTCCTGCTCACGGTACAGGTTCATCACGTCCAGCCAGGGAATCCGGCCCAGAGCACTGACCTTCCCTTGCAGTCCCAGTTCCTCGATCCAGCCGTCCAGCAGCGCGCCGTCCGGCCCGTCGCCCACGACGGTGAGGTGCACCGGAACCTCCAGCGCCGCGACACTCTCCAGGGCAAGGCGCAGCGCCTTGCGCTTCAGCAGCCGGCCGACCCACAGGACGTTCAGGGTATCGCCACCGCGCGCCGGAACCTGTCCGGCGATCAGGTCGTCCGGCAGCCCACTGTCGAGCACCATCCGCACCCGCTTCGCGCCCAGGCGGGTCAGCAGATCGGCGGTCTGCCGGTTGGTGGCGCACATGACCGCAGTCCCCCTGGCCATCAAGCGGTGGAGCGGGGAGAGAACGACCAACCGGCTCAGTAGGGTGCGCAGCCGCTCGGTGCGCCAGGCACGGCCAAAGTACCGGCGGGCGAGCGGCGGCGCGGTCTGCCCACCCCCAGCAGGCCCGAACACGAATGGACGGTTGAGGGCCCACAGCAGCGAGCCCCCCTGGACGCTTCCATAGGTCAGGTGATGCACCACGTCAATCGGTACCCGGCGCGTGAGGCCACGTGCGACGCGCAGCGCGGCCAGTTGCCACAGCAGATAGTGAAGTCCTGTCGTCTCACGCAGTGGCCTGAAGAGGAGAGGGAGGTCAACATAATAGAAGGTCACGTTCAGATTACCCTGCCGATCCCGGTGGCTGGCCTCAATGGCAGGCCGGTTTCCGGGACGCGTCAGAACGTGCACATTCAGGCCCGCCTCGGCAAGGTACGTGGCCGTGTACCAACCGAAACCGGGCTCGGTGCCGGTGGCCGGGGCGCAGGCGTAGCAGGAGAGCAGCGGTGTGGGAAGCCCTCGGCCGGTCACGCCCACCTCAGTCGAGCCGTGTGGTGTGGATGGCGCCATCCACACCACGCTCCGTCTCTGCACGGCCTAGTTGAGCGGATTGACCGCTGAGGCCGGCGTGTCCGCTCGCTGCCGCAACCACGTCCTCCAGACACAGCCTCCGCCGTATGGAGCGCGGGGGGCATCGCGTCAGGCACGTGCTGGGGTCGCCGCAACCGTCCCATCATGCGCTGTGGCCGCCGCGATCGTCCGGCGCAGTCCGTCACTCAGGGGCACGACGGGCTCCCAGCCCAGCAGCGTCCGGGCGCGTGTGATATCGGGTTTGCGCTGTCTGGGATCATCGTGGGGAATGGGTTCCCGGAGCGTCGTCAGAGGCCGTCCCAGGACATCCTGTAGGACGCCGACCAGTTCGAGCATGGTGAATTCCACCGGGTTGCCCAAGTTCACCGGCTCGTGATCCTCGACGTCCATCAGGCGCACGATTCCTTCCACAAGGTCCGTCACGTACTGGAAGGAGCGCGTCTGGCTGCCGTCCCCATACACCGTGAGGGCGTCGCCGCGCAGGGCCTGGTGCATGAAGTTCGTGATCACGCGGCCGTCGTCCGGGCGCATGCGCGGACCGTAGGTGTTGAAGATCCGGATGATGCGCGTGTCCACTCCATGATGCCGGTGGTATGCCATGGTGATGGCTTCGGCATAGCGTTTGGCCTCGTCGTAGCACGAGCGCAGGCCGTTGGGATTCACATGTCCCCAGTACGATTCCGGCTGCGGGTGAACGTGCGGATCGCCGTACACCTCGCTGGTACTCGCCAGGAAGAACTTCGCGCCGTGCGCCCGGGCCAGCTCCAGGGCGTTCTGTGTGCCCTGCGCGCCGACCATCAGCGTCTCGATCGGGAACTGCTGGTAATGGGGCGGGCTGGCCGGACTGGCGAAATGCAGCACCCAGTCGAGCCTGCCGCCAGGATCCGGAATGCCCTGACTGACGTCTGCTTCCACGAATGAGAAGCCGGGCTGGCCCAGGAACAGCGCCGTGTTGTCCCGCTGCCCACTGATGTAGTTGTCCACCCCGATGACCTCATGCCCGCCTTGCAGGAAACGTTCCGTCAGGTGAGAGCCGACGAAGCCGGCGCTGCCGGTGAGCAGGATCCGCATCAGGCGCGCTCCGCTCCGGCCCGGCGGCGTTCCCCGCGCGGCGCGTCGCGGCCCACCTGCTCGACCAGGGCGTTGATCGGCGAGCGGATCACGTTGCGAGCGTCGATCACCAGGGGCCGGCGCATGGTGGCCAGCAGCGGGTTCCAGTCCATGGTCATGTAGTCGTCCCACTCGGTCGCGAGGATGATCGCGTCAGCCCGGTCGAAGGCCTCCTCGACGCTCGCGGCCGGAGTGTAGTTCAGGTGCGTCCACTCGCGCGCCGCGCGTTTCATGGCGATCGGGTCATGCGCAGTCACGGAGGCGCCCAAGCGGTTGAGCTGCGAGATCAGGTCGTGCGTGGGCGCGTCCCGCAGATCGTCCGTGTTCGGTTTGAAGGCCATGCCGAGCACCGTGACGCGTTTGCCCTTCACGGTCTTGAGGTGCCGCAGCAGTTTGTCGATGATCACCCGGCGCTGCCGGTAATTGATGTCGATGGCCGCCTGCAGGATGGGCATGTCGTACTGGTGCTCGCGCCCGGCGCTGATGAGGCCCTGCGTGTCCTTCCCGAAGCAGCTGCCGCCCCAGCCGAGGCCCGCCTGCAGGAAGCGCTGCCCGATCCGCTGATCCATGCCGATGCCGGCCGCGACCTCCTCGATGTCCGCTCCGACCCGCTCGCACAGGCCCGAGATTTCGTTGGCAAAGGAGATCTTCAAAGCCAGGAAGGCGTTCGCGGCGTACTTGATCATCTCGGCGCTCTGCAGTGACGTCTTGATGACTGCAGGGCGCGTGAACCACTCGGGGCGTGGCGCGCCCTTGGGGGGGGCGAAGGTCTGGTCGATCAGCGGCGCGTACAGCTGCGTCATGATGTCCAGCGCCTCGGACTGGCCGCCCAGCACGATCCGGTCGGGGTACAGGGAGTCCCCGAGCGCCGTGCCTTCCCGCAGGAACTCGGGATTGCTGACCACGAAGTGCAGGGTCGGGTCGAAGGCCTTGGTGTGATCCTCCAGCAGGCGCTGCACGTAGTCACCGGTGCCGATCGGCACGGTGCTCTTGTTCACGATCACCTTCGCGTTGCCGTTCAGGTACCCGGAAATGCTCGCGGCGGCGCTGACCACGTACTGGAGGTCCGGCGTGCCGTCGAGGCCGGGCGGCGTGCCCACACAGATGAAGATCACGTCGGCGTCCCGCACGGCGCTGTAGTCGGTGGTCCACTTCAGGCGGCCCTCCTGGCTGGAGAGCAGGTCGTCCAGACCCGGCTCATGGATGGGCACCTCGCCCCGCTGCAGCATGTCGATCTTGTTCTGGTCGATGTCGATGCCGGTCACATGGTGCCCGATGTGGGCCAGCAGGCCAGCCGTACCGAGGCCGACGTACCCGGTGCCGATCACGGCGACGTTCGCAGGGTGCTTCAGGTGCATAGGGACACTCCAGTTCCGGATTCGCGTCACTGACGCTCGGGAGTACGCTCCGGAGGGGCGTGGGATTAAGGCGGGTAATTCGGCCAACACCGGCCTCGGACTGGGTGTGATGTTACCGCGCCGGTTCGTGAAGACTGTTCAGGGGCGGTTGATCTCGATGGCGGCGATGGCCGGGTAGTCCGCGCTGGCCTTGAAGGTCAGGTTCATCACGCCATTCGTCACGGGGACGTTTACCGTCTGGTCGTAGGCGGCGCACGCTCCGACCTTCGAGAAGATGTCGAGATTCGAGATCAAGGTGGTGCTGCCGGAGGTCACGTCGAACACCCGTTGACCCACCGTGCTGGAGTACAGGTCGATGAAGTGGAGGGTCACCGGGTACGTTCCGTTTTCAAGGGGAACGTTGTAGATGAGGGTTCGGTCGTCGGGGGTGGCCTTGCTGGTGTTGCCCCGGTAGGTCTTGTACAGCACGTCGTTGGTGGTGCCGGGAACGTCGGCTCCGCAGGGGTTGCTGATATTCGGTTCGTTGTACGCCTCGGTCGGCGTGAAGGCTTTGTAGGTCTGTACCGTGGCCACGCCTCCTTTGGGGGTGAAGTCGTAGTTGTACTGATCCGAGATCCACACGTTGTTGTCCGGGGCAAGCACCCCGACGTTGCCCCGACTGGCCGCGTCGATCCCGAGTCCAGTGTCGATCAGCACCGGCGCCGGCTTGAGATTCGACAGCAGGAAGATGTTGTCGTTGTAGTCGTAGTTGATGCCGGAATAGTCCATGATCAGCAGGTAGGTGTTCGGCATGACCGCGCCCGACGGATCCTTGGCCTTGAAGAACCGCAGATGTTGCCCGCAGGGCCCGGTGCAGCCTGCGTTGACGTCGGGATTGTGCAGGTTGAAGCTCGGGTCGCTCCATTCGCTGCCGTCGACACGGAAGCCGAAGGTCTTGCCGGGAGGTGTTCCGTCCACGCGGGCGGCCTTGCTGAGATCTGCGTTGTTGCGGGGGAAGAGGGCCTGCGCGTCGCTGCCCGCCGACGCGACGATCCCCTTGACGGCCGCGGATCCTTTCGAGGTTGGTCGGGCGTACCACGACAGCGTCGCAGGATTGTCGATGGTGTGGTACGACGCGATCTGCCAGACGTTCACGGCCTTGGCGGCGTCGGCCTTCTGCCAGTAGGGACTGATGACCTCGTCGCCCTGCGCGAACACCCGGCCAGCCTCATTGATCGCTGCGCCGCTGGGAATCACGGTCTTGAACCCCAGCACCTGGTTGATCAGCTGGGCCGTCGAGGGCTCGGGGTTGCTCTCGATCGTCGGCTGCCACGCGCCCGCCAGTTTCAGGCTGGTGCTGGGCTTGGTCGGATCCGTGCTCGTCAGGGTCAGCGTTCCGGTCTGCACCGTGCTGCCACTGCCGGTGAACTGGACGCTCACCGTGACTGACTGGTTCGGAGCGATGGTGCGCTGGTTGACGCCGTCAGGCAGCACGAAATTGCCGCTCACCGATGGCGTCACGAGCAAGGGATCGCTCCCCGTATTCGACAGCTGGACACGCGAGATGGTGTGCTGCGCTGCCGAGGGCTGGACGATCGTGGTCGAGCCGTCCTTCGTCCGGTCGATCTTGTTGAACGACAGCCAGGCGGGGAACGGCCCCCCATCCAGGTTCGTCACCGTCAGCCGGGCCAGCGAGTTGGCGTTCCCGACGGTGACCTGTGCGGCGGCGCTCTTGCTGCTGTCGGCCGTGGATTTCGCCGTGATGATCGCGGTTCCCGTCGAGACGGCCGTGACCACCCCACTGGCGGAGACGGTGGCAATCCCGGTGTTGCTCGACGTCCAGGTGACGGTCGTGGCGTAGCTGCCGGTGCCCTGCACGGTCGCCATCAGGGTATCGGTGGCCCCCGGTTGAAGAGACAGGGTCGCCGGCGAGACGGTCACGCCCGTGACCGAGTTGGAGCCCGCGACGGTGACACTGGCCGTACCGGTCTTGCTGGTGTCGAAGGTCGACGTGGCGGTGATCGTCGCCGTGCCGTTGCTGACGGCTGTGACCTCACCGCTGGTGGGATCGACCGTGGCCACTGCCACATTGTTGGACGACCACGTGACATCCTTGGTGTAGGTGCCTGTGCCCGTCACGTTCACGGTGAAGACCTTCGTGGCGGCCTTGGTCAGCGAGGCACTGGCGGGATTGACGGTTACCTTGGTTACCGCGTTGCTGGGGGCATTGTTCAGGTTGCACGCGGCCAGGGCCAGGGCGGCCAGCGTGGCCACCAGATATGTCTTGACGGGTTGGACTGTCTTCACCATGCAGATCTCCCTGCGAGAACAGCATGTCCTGCATGCTGCCGACGCCGCTTGCGTCCGGAATGTGCGAGTCAGATCGCTCGCCGTCCCATTCCTGCGCAGCATGCCGAGCCCGGCGTAACAGCATCGTTGCACTGCGCGGCACCCCTGGACTCATGAAGATCTGATTCAGGGCTGCTGGCACAAAGAACTGGGCGGCAGGTGCGCTGTCCCGTGGTGGGACTGCACCTGCCGCCCTGGGGCGACGCTCAGACCTGGTTCAGGGAATCCCGATCGGCAGGCCAGCCGTCGTGGCGCGCAGTTCCCAGGCGCTGATGGCCGCCGCAAGGCTGCTGAGCGCGATCGCCTGGTTGGTCGGGCCGACCCGGGTGTTCCCGCCGTCCACGCCGGCCGAAGCGCTGATCGACAGGTCCCAGCGGGCGTTGGGGTTGCTGGTCGAGGGGTTCCCCCAGCCGACCGTGTTGCCCGAGGCCACGACACTCGAGGCGATGTGCGCGGGGTCGCCGGAGTAGTTGCGGATGTAGATTCCAGCGTCGGTGTCAGCGTCGAGCAAGGTGCCGTCTGCCAGCTTCCCGGTGCCGAGCACCACGTTGTTCTTGATGGTGAGGTAGTTGCCGCCGGCCGCCGCGACGCCGTAGTTGCTGGTTTCGAGAATGACGTTGTCCGAGGCTTCCTGGTATGCGCCGCCGCCGTCGCCGAGCATGATGCCGCCGCCGGTGTAGCTGGCCGAGGGATCACCGGCGTACGCTCCGTTGATCAGGTTGTGGTGGACGCGGATCGGGCTGCCGGCCACGCCGCTGGAGGCGTACAGGTTCACGGTGTCTTCGACGTGGGAGGCGCGGGGCGTTTCATCGACGCGGTTCCAGCCGATGTCCACGCGGGGGGCATTCTGGACGGCGTTCAGCTGCACGAACTGCACGCGGTAGAACTTGCCGTTCTGGAACCCACCGTGGCCGTCGCTGTAGCGGCCTTCGATGTCACGGGCGACGTTCTGGCGCACGGTGATCGTGGTGGGGGTGGCCGCCGTGCCCCGCCAGGCGTTGAGGTAGATCCCGCTGGTGTTGGCGAAGGTATTGCGCTCGATCAGGATGGAGACGAAGCCCTCGGCGCTGACGAACCGGCCGGGCGTGCGGGTGACGTCATTCGGGTTCAGGCCCTGTCCGGTGCAGCCGCGCACGGTCAGGGTGGCATTGGACCACGGGGCCGAGATCAGGATGCCCTTGCCGCGCACCGAGCAGTTCTCGATGATGACGGGTTCCGTCGTCTTGACCGTCACGGCGGGAACCGCCGGGTTGAGGCTCTCCCACGCTCCGGTATACGTGCCGCCCTTGGTGATGGTGATCGGGGCGGCGTAGGTCAGGACGGTGGGAGCCGGAGCCGGAGCCGGTGCGGGCGTCGGAGCCGGGGTGGGCGCGGGCGTCGGTGCGGGAGCGGGCGTCGGAGCCGGAGTGGGATCAGGCGCGGGCGTAGGCGCCGGAGCAGGTGCGGGTGCCGGCGTGGGATCAGGGGCCGGCGTCGGCGCGGGAACAGGATCGGGCGCGGGTGTCGGAGCCGGTGCGGGAGCAGGCGTCGGTGTGGGAGCGGGCGTCGGAGCCGGGGTGGGTGCGGGCGTGGGGGTGGGTGCCGGTACCGTGGCCGGCGGAACCACCAGGTAACAGCTCTTGTTCACGAATTTTGCGGGATCGCTGCCGAAGAACAGGTTGTTGCAGGTGCCGGTGCCCGTCACGGACTTGTAGGCCCAGCGGGTATCCACGCCGTAGCGCACCGTCTGGGTGCCCGTCACGGTGAAGTCGTGGCCTTCCGTGACGAGTTTCACGTAGGTCGTGCCGGCCACATCGGCAGCGGTGGCCGTCGGCGCTGTGGCGATGGGCGCGCAGCCGTGGAGGATGGGCGTGGCCCAGTCGGCGTGGTCGGAGGCGTTGCCGTTGCCGGCGTCCGTGACCACGAGCTGCATGGTGCTCCGGCCGGTGAGGTCGACCTTGATGCTCTTGGTCGCGCTGGCGCCGGTCATGATGCCGGAGTCGTACAGTTTCGTGCTGTCGGAGTACACCTGGAAGATGACCGAGCCCTTCGTGCCCACCTCGTCGTCAACACCGATATCCGCTGTCAAGCTGGTGCAGGTGGCGTCCAGGGCGAAGGTGATCTTCGAATTGGCGTGCACGCCGTAGCCGGTGGTGTACGTCTTCCCGGCCAGGGTGAGGTTGCGGCCGTCACCGGCCACGTTCTGGCCGTTGCTCTTGTTGAGTTCGACTGGGCCGTACCCGTTGGTGGCGGACGTCCAGATGGCGCCGCTCAGGGGATTGTCGCCGCTCTTGAGGGCGAGGGCTTCCGCGTAGAGGGGCGTGTCCGTGGTCACGTCCGCGCCGGTCGGCAGCGTGGCGTCCTCGGCCGCCGGGACGCTGGCTTCCGCGGGGACGTCCGGAGTGGAACTGGAACAGGCGGCCAGGGACATTGCGAGTGTGAAGGCGAGCAGCGTGGCAGAAACAGGGGCACGGGAAGAGCGGAAAACGTTCATGAGGTACCTTCCTTCGGTAGCCCGGCGGACTCGATGAGCGAGTTCCGTGGCTTTGCGTCCCTTCCTCACGGAAGGTTTGCCGTTTCGGTGATAGGTCTCGGATGACGCGGATGCGTCTGCTCTCTGACGGGTTCATGATGCTCAACGCTTCACGACACTTTCATCACATTAAGAGTGGGCTGAAGAAAGCTTCATGAAGTCCTCGTGCGTGAAGATGGGAGCCACGCGCTCAGGCTGCGTTCCCACTGGAACGGAGTGGAGAGGGTTCCTCGTCATGCTTCACTTCGTTAAGAAGGTGAGATTGGGCCGTCAGAAGCCTGTCAGGAATCCAGCGTGTCGTCATTGCCCGTTTCCAGGGCAAACGGCCGGGGATGACGTCTGAGCCGACATTTCCCGATTTCATGGCTCCAGGCGTCCCCCATTCAGGGGCGTGTCATGGGCTGGATAAATACTTGGATTCTTGAGGTGCAATCTGACAACCGCCAGTCGGGTGTACCGTGACGCCATACATGCTGAATGTGGCGTGCTAAGTGGCTCCAAGCGTCTGCCAACTCGCCTGACCTGGCCGGGTGACTTCAGATTGAAAACGGAATCTGACCTCAGGTGACTCTCAGGCACTTCACCGGGCAGAAGTGGTCGAGGTTCGGCGGATTCCAGAGCGGTGATGTAAGCGGGACGCCGTAGGTCTCTGCGTGGCCCGACTCCCCGACCCGGCGCCTGCGAGCCATTGGATGGCGCCCCACTTCCTTGAGGTCACTGACCTTCGCAATCGTTGGCTGGATTGTCCGAGCAGAACGGACTCCGCATGGATGAAGCCGCGCTCGCAGATGGCTGGCGCGGCCTCACACTGGGCTTTCGAAAAGGCTCAGCCAGGGGTGCCGGCCAGTCTGCCCCGAAGTTGCTGCAGACTGGTGCGCGCCATCTGCTGCAGTTCGCTGGGCGGCCCGAGCAGAACGACACCCGCCAGCACGGCCGCACCGAGGAGGAGTTCCGTTACGAACAGGAGCGGGAGGGGAACATTGATGGCCCTGAGGGTGAAGACGACGGCGGCTGTCAGCAGGGCCGAGCCCACGAAATAGAGGCCGCCCAGCCCGTACGACAGGGCAATCTCACGGCCGCTGCCTCCGATGATCTGGCGGGCCACGAAGGCGTAGGCGACGCTACGCACCATGCTGGCTGCCACGAGCACGATGGCAATCTGTTCAACCTGCCCGCCCAGGCGGTAGGTCGTCCAGAAGGCTGTGGCCAGGGCGACGAAGTACACCGCCTGAATGGCGATCTTCACATTCAGGCGTGCCGTGGCCTCTGCCAGCACGGCCGAGAGGTTGGTGAGGACGGCAAAGGGAATAAACAGCGCGAAGGTCTGCATCAGCGTGATGGAATCGAGGTACTGGGGGCCGAGCATGACCTTCACGATTTCGGGCGCGTCGATGATGATGCAGCCGGCGGCGCTGAAGATCACCAGTGCCATCGCGCGCAGGCCCGACAGATAGGCGCGGCGCAGGCGTTCGGGTTCATCCTGCACGGCACTGAACGATGGCGCCAGTACCCTCGAGAGGCTCATGGCGAAGTTCGTGGCGGGCATGGCCAGCGTGCTGAACGTCCGGCTGTAGGTGCCCAGTGCCGCTTTCGAGTAGAACTTCGCGATCAGGAAGGTGTCCAGGCTGGCGCTGATGAACTCCAGGAAGTTGATCACCGTGGCCCGCATCCCGAAGGTGTACAGACCCTGGTAGGCCGACACGCGGAAGATCGGCCGCAGCGTGTGCCGGGTGGCCGAGTACAGGATCACGAGCTGGATCAGGCCCTGCGCGACGGCACTGATCACGAGGCTCTGCGCGCCGTAGCCGAGATAGGCCGCGCCCAGGCCCAGCAGGCCGTGCCCGAGGATGTACGAACTGAGTTCCGCCGTGACGAGCGGCTTGAAGCGCAGGGCCCGCCGGAGCAGGCTGGCCGACAGCGTGTTCGCGCCGTACAGCACGTATACACACGCGTACCCGCGGAACACCGGCGCGACATCCGGGTTCTTGAAGAATTCCGCTGCGAAGGGCGCCGCCAGCCACGCCAGAGCGGTGGCGACGAGGCCCAGCGCCATCGACGAGGTGAGCCCGGCCCGGATGTCGTCCTGACTCAGGGAGGACTTCTGCACGATGGCCTGACCGATCCCAAGGTCCGCGATGAACTGTCCGAACCGCTGGAGCAGCGATGCCGTCGCCCAGATCCCGAACTGTTCCTTGGTCAGGAGACGCGACAGGATCGCCGCGAAGAACAGTTGCAGGCTCAGGCTGGTAAACATGGAGAAATAACTCCACTTGATGGCATTGACTGTTTTTGACTTGAGGCTACTCACGCGCATCCTGATCATAGTTGAATGGAGCGTCGTGCCGCGCCGCGCGGTCTGACCTGGTCGCCGGCAACAGGCGTTGGTACAGGTCGAGATACGCCTGAGCTTGCTGGTCGAAGGTATACGTTTTCATGACATGCGCCCGGGACTGCGTGGCCAGTCGCTCTGGATCCGGCGAATCCAGCACATATTCGAGACCGGCCGCGAGGTCGGCGATATCGAGTGGGACAGCCTGATATCCATGTTCGAGGTGCGTGACGATCTCGGCCGTTCCCGTCCCCCGGAGGCATACAACGGGGGTGCCGCAGGCCATGGATTCCATGGCGACCTTCCCGAAGGCCTCTTCCAGTGAGGGCATGGCCGTCACCTCGGACGCCGCGTACAGCTGGCCCATGGTGCGGTCGTCATTGATCATGCCGAGGAACCGGGTCGGAATGGGCATCTCGGGAAGGTCACCATAGACGGGGCCGCCCACGAGCAGTTCCAGCCGATCGGCGTCGGGGCGGCGGGCCAGGATCTCCAGGGCCTCGCGCAGCTGAGGAAACCCTTTGCGGTGATCCTCAAGCGGGTTCATGGCACTGAACAGGATGGAACGGCGCTCCGGATCCAGCCCCAGCGCCACGCGGGCCTCCACCCTGGACTGCGGCTTGAAGCGCTCGACGTCCAGTGCGTTCGGAATGACGAGGGTTTCGTGCTCCCGCAGCAGGGTGCTGCGGCGCGCCTCGCGGGCAATCCACTCGCTGAGCGCCACGAAGGTCAGGTTCAGGCCTTTGAAGGCGCGTTCCTTGCGGTGCCACAGCCGCCTGGACAGGTCATTCTCGCGGTCGGAACCGAGGGCTGGGCAGCGTCCACATGAGGCGGTGAAGCGTTCGCAGCTGCGGGTGTAATGACAGCCGCCCGTCATGGGCCACACGTCCCGCAGCGTCCACACGACCGGCGCGGCGATGCGGCGCACATTCTCCGGCGTGACGAACCCCTCGTTGATCCAGTGCAGATTGACCACGTCAGGCCGGAGCGCGTTGACCCGGCGGTGCACCAGCCGGGGCAGCGTCGCCGTGGAGAACAGGCCCTGCGCCTGTGGGTAGGAGCGCAGCGGGAGGCGTTCGGCCCGGCGGGCCACACGGGCCATCAGGGTGGTGCCGTAGTGGATCACCTGATCGTCGGTCGTGACCTTGTCCTGAACGAGCATGCGTGACGTGATCCGCTGGGAGAGTGCCTGGTGAAGCCAGTACGCGCCGCGTGCCGCGCCACCACCACCGTCAGAGGTATTGAGATGCAGCACCTGCATCAGGAGCGAACCGCGCCAGGGAACCGGTGCCTTGTCGGAAGGCGGTGCGGGGAGCTCATCATTCAGGCAGCGTAGACGCCGCCACGTTACGGGAATGCAAACGGCCGTCCTGGGAGAATCACCCGCGGCGGTTCAAGAGGGCATGACCGGCGGACGCGCCGTATGGGCGTCACTTTAACGGCGAGGTAACGCTGGAATGGGCACACTGCTGGCACATGAGCATGCGACTTCCGCTGGACGCACGAATATATGTGGCCGGGCATGACAGCCCCCTGGGCCGCATGCTCTGCCGCAAACTTCACCTGGGCGGGTACCGCAACGTGATCATCCGTGAAGCCCATGAACTGAACCTGCGCAACCAGCTCGACGTGAATCTGTTCTTCGAACAGGAACTGCCCGACTACGTCTTTCTGGTCAACGACCACACCAGCGGCCAGATCGCGCAGGTGATGAATCCGGCCGAGTACCTGTACTCCCGCTTGCTGGGCCTGTCCAACGTCATTCATGCCTCGTACGTCTACGAGGTGAACAAGCTGCTCAACATCATTTTCACCGTGGATCAGGACGCCGCGCCGCTCCAGGGCCTGACCACCACGCTGGGCCAGTCCGAGGAGCCCACGACCGAAGAGCTGATCGAGCAGCTCACGCTGGGACTGTGCGACCGGTACCGCAGGCAATACGACTGCGACTTCATCTCGGCCCGCTTTCACCTGGATCTGCTTGACGACGCTGCGCCTGGGCGCGTGGGCACGGCGCGGGCCGACAGCGAGCTGTCTCGCCCACATCCAGCGGGCATGCTCGGCAACTGGGCCAGCGGCGACCAGCTGTATTCCCTGGATCCCACGGACGCCTGCCTGTTCCTGATGGAGCATTTTTCCTCGGCCGGTGCGATCTCCGTGCGTTCCGGCTCGAGCAGTTTCGCCTCTCCGTAAGCGGGAGGCCGGTGTGCGTGGATGGAGTTGGGGAGGGCCAGTGGTTCCAGGAGTGAGACGCGATCGTGATCCGGCGCGGGGTAGCCTGGGTTCGATCTCATGACATCCCCTCCTCTTCCTTCTTCTGCCAGCCCGCGTGTGAGCGTGGTCATCCCCACGCGGGGCCGTCCACACCTGCTCGTGTCGCGCGCCCTGCGCACCGCCCTGGGTCAGACCCTCCGGGACATCGAGGTGATTGTGGTCGTCGATGGCCCCGATACCCCGACCCTCGACGCCCTGAACGCCGTGACCGAAGCGGACGCGCGGGTTCATGTGATCGCGCTGCCGCACTCGGTCGGGGGCGGCGAGGCCCGCAATTTCGGGATCCGCGCGGCCCGGGCCGAATGGATTGCCCTGCTGGACGATGACGACGAGTGGCTTCCCGTCAAGCTGGAGCAGCAGTTGGCGGTGGCCGCGCAGGAAGGCCCGAGGGTGATCGTCGCCTGCCCCTGGATCGAACGGACACCCCGTGGGGACACGGCCATGCCGCCGCGCCGACCGGAGCCAGGGGAACCGCTCGGCGAGTATGTCCTGGCCCGCCGTACGGCCTCCGAGAAGGCCAGCGGTCTGGTCAGCAGCCTGCTTTTCACGTCCCGTGACCTGCTGCTCGACGTGCCCTTCCATCCGGGGCTCCCCAAACACCAGGACTGGGACTGGTTGCTGCGCGCGGCAGCCCGGCCGGGCGTGCACCTCGCCTACAGCGCGGATGTGGGGGCCATCTGGTACTACGAGGAGCCACGGGCCTCGGTCAGCCGCTCGCTGGACTGGCGCTTCTCGTTGGCCTGGGCGCAGGGGCACCTGCGCCGCGGCACCATGTCGGACAAAGCCTTCGCGGCGTTCCTGAACTCGCACGTGAGCACCGCCGCGCAGCTCAAGCGAGATGCCTCGGCCGCCCTGCCCCTGCTGGCAGCGTTTGCCCGTGCCCGGCCACGGGCCTTCGAATGGGTACGGTTCATTTCCGGCTGGTTGATTCCTCTGGAACGCCGCCGCGCGCTCCGGGCCGGCCTGGAACGGCCGCTCGCCTTCGTGCGTTCGCGGGGGGCTGGCCGGCCTTCCATACCGGCGCACAATGACACCGCGCCCGCCTTCCCCCGCCGCGTCGCGCTGATTGATCCGCTGGACACCGGCCATCACACAGGTTACGCCGCCGTGCTGGCCGCCGGACTCGTCGCCCAGGGCTGTCAGGTACAGGTCATCGGGTCGAGCCAGCTGGTGGACGCCGTTCACGCTCAGGTTCCACAGGTGCAGACCGACGTTCTGCCCCTGTACGCTTCTGGGGCGGAGGCATATTACAAGTTGTCCCGTCGCACCCGGGAACAGGTGAACATCCGGTTTTTTCGCGCTGCCCTGGCCCTGGCCCGTGCCCAAGATGCCGACGTCGTCCACCTGCTCTACCTCGACAGTTACACCCAGTCCTTCCTGATTGCCCTCGCCTCCATGAAGGTGCGCCTGGGCCGCATCCGGGTGCGTGCCACGCTGCACTGGCTCTACTTCCTGCGGGCCTACAAGTCCCCCCCGGGCCACCCGCTGGCCGAAGGCTTTCACCGGCTGATCGTGGGCCTGCTGGGCGCTCTCGGCGTGAGGATCATGGTGCACTCGCGCGCCCTGGCCGCCCAGCTGCAATCCAAGGTGCCGGGCCTCGCGGTCGACGCGGTACCGTATTTCGCCGAGCCGCCACGGCTCAGTGGCGAGGCGCGTACGGCGGCTCGTCGTGCCCGGCGTGCGGATCTGGGGTTGCCGGACACGGCCATTGCCCTCCTGGCGTTCGGCGGCACGCGGCACGACAAGGGCAGCGACGTCGCCATTCGTGCCCTCGCCGAGCTTCCGGAGGCCTACCACCTGTTGATCGTGGGGCCAGCCCGCAGCTTTGACGCGCAGGCCCTGGTTGACCTGGCACAGGAGCACGGTGTGGCCGACCGCGTGCACTTCCGGGTCGAGTTCGTGCCGGATGACGAGGTCGAGGGGTATTTCGTCGCCGCTGATGCGGTCGTGCTGCCCTACCGCCGCGTGTTCGCCGGGCAGAGCGGGCCGCTGCTGATTGCCGCCTCACTGGGTGTGCCCGTCATCGCATCGGACGTGGGCGTGCTGACCGAGACCGTCCAGGCCTATGACCTCGGCGTCCTGTGTGCCCCGGAGGATGCCACGGCCCTGGCGGAGGCCCTGCGTCAGGTTCCCAGCCTCGCACCACGCACGCAGACCGCCCGCTTCCAGGTCGACCACACCCCGGCACAGTTCACCCAGTCCACGCTGGAGAGTTACCGTGCTGGTCGCCGCTGAACTGAAACCTGCTGCAAGGCGTAAGGAGGCCGGGCACCCGTAAAGTTCCCGGCGCGGGCGCTGAACGGTAACGTGTCTGCCCGTCATGTCACCTAAGAAGGCAGTGGAGAACAGATCGGTGTCTGGAGAGGCGGAGTAGGAACGGCATTGAGCATGTCAGCCAGCTCACCAGGGCGCTTGACCTGCCAGTTGTCATGGCACTTCTGAGGCATGGCACTGAGCTCGGTTGAGTCCGTTCTTTTCCCAGCAAGGCCGTGATGCCTGGCCTTGCCCGGCCGGAGGGGCCTTGATCACCGGAAAAGTCAGACCCCCAGCCTTGGCTGGGGGTCTGACATCAGGTCGATCTTGCCCAAGGAGCCTGCGCTCAGTTCGTGCCGGCTTTCTGGCTGGCCGAGATGGCGCGGCTCTGCCAGGCGGCGAACTCGGCCGCTTCCGTGGCGAGGGTCGCGAGCGTGGTCAGCGCGGTGTTGTTGTAGCACAACCCCGAGGTGCAGTCAGGCAGCCAGGTGTTGCCCAGGGACTTCGCACCGGTGCTGCTGTAACGCATCCAGGCGATCTTGTTGTCGTGCACGGTATTGTTGTACCAGTTGCCGCCCGACTTCGAGCCCTGCTGATCCCAGACGTAGATGCCGACGTTCTGCGCCGCGATCTTCTGGCCGTTGGGCAGCAGCCCGCTCGACAGCACCCGGTTGTCGTGCACGTTGTGGTCGTGCCCCCCGGCGATCCCGATGCCCTGGTTGCTGGTGCTGATGATCGTGTTCCCGTACACCTCGAAGTAGCCACCGGCCGTGCTGGCGCTCTTGGCATTGCCGTCACCGAGCAGGATGCCGCCGCCCGCGAAGCCTTTGTCCGTGGCCGCATTGATGGCGTAGGCGCCCCAGATGATGTTGTCGTGGATCTTGACGCGGCTCGCGGAGGTGCCGGTGGACTGGTACATGTTGATGTTCTCTTCCAGCGCGCTCTTGCCGGGTTCGTTGATCACCTGGTTCCAGCCGATCTCCGCGTTGCGGAGATTGCGGGCGGTGTTGAACTGCACGAACTGGTAGCGCACGAAGGCGTTCTGGTACCCGCCGCTGCCGTTGCTCTTGCGGCCGTCGATGTTGCGGACACTGTTGCGCAGGATCTTGATGGTCTGGCCGGCGCCGCTGTTGCCGATGAAGTTGCGCACGTAGATGCCGCCGGTGCCTTCCATGTAGTTGTTGTACACGTTGAGGTTGACGGTGTCCTCGGAGTTCAGGAAGCGGCCCATCGCGCGACCGGCAATGTTGGGATTCACGCCGTAGCCCTTGGTGTTGCGCAGGGTCAGGTTCATGTGAAAGCCGCTGATGAGGTTGCCGGGGCCTTTGACGGTGGCGTTCTCGATGGTGACGGGTTCCGTGGTCTTGACGGTGATGGCCGGGACGTTGGGGTTGGTGCTCTGGTAGTTGCCCGTGTACGTGCCACCCTTGGTGATGACCAGCGGCCCCTTGTAACTCACGTTCCCGCTGGGGGTCGGGGAGGGCGTGGGCGCCGGGCTCGGTGTGGGGGCGGGCGCCCCACCCGAGCTGGTGGCCGTGCAGCTGAGCACGCGGGCGTTCGCCCAGTCGGCGTGATCGTAGTAGTTGTTGTCGCCGGCGTCTGTCACGACGAGCTTGAGTTCCTTCTTACCGGAGACGCTGACACTCACGGACTTGGTGCTGCTCGAACCGGTCATCTTGCCGGAGTCGTAGAGTTTGGTGCCGTCGGCCCACACCTGGAAGACCGCTGTGCCTTTGGTGCCGACCTCGTCGTCAAGGCCGATGTCGCTGGCGAAGGTGGCGCACTGGCCGTTCAGAGCGAAGGTGACGGTGGAGTTCGAGTGCGTGCCCAGCCCCGTCGAGTAGGTCTTGCCGTTCAGGGTCAGCGTTCGGCCGTCGCCTGATTTGACTTCGGCGTTGCTCTTGTTGCGCTCGACTGGGCCCCAGCCGCTCTTGGCCGAGGTCCAGCCCAGGCTGGACAGCTGGTTGGTGCCGGAGGTGAGCGCGAGGGCGCTGAGGTCACCCAGACCGTTGTCGGTCGCTTCCCAGGAACGGTCGATCCCGTCGTAGGGGGAGTCGGCCAGGCCAGCTTGATCACCGCTCACGGCGGATGCCTCGGGGACGCTGGGCGACTGCGAGCAGGCGGCCATGGCCAGGGGAACCAGGAGGAGGAGGGCGGTGCGGAAGCGGGCAGGGGAGATGTGGGTCATGTGGTGTCCTCTCGATACGTCTGGCGCGGGGCCACTGGCTCAGAAGGGAAAGATGTTGAATTTGGGTGGCGCACTTCTGAGGACGGGGATGGGGTTCTTGAAAGTCTTCATAAGACCTTCAGATGCCCTGTGACGTACCTTAACCAAACGTTGTGAAAGCTTTATGTACAGCGGAATGTGGAGTTTGTTGTATGTGAGCAAAGATGAGGACGTCTGAATTGACGATTCTGTTGTGTTGGTAACCTTCGATGTTTCGACGTTGCTTTATCATCGAGTCGCCTCCTCATGTAACAGTTCTCATACGTCCGGATCGGTTGAAGAGACCGGATTCCCGTAACCTTCGTTGTCATCAACAGAAAGGATGATGTCGGGCAAAAGAGAGCTGTCTAGACATGATGGTTCGATTTCACTTGGGCCTGAAGCGGCCAATGCCGAGTTTCACGCGACTGGATGGCCATTTCGGTCTCAGCCATCTGCGGCCACTTCGAAATGCTGGTCAGATTCAGATCAGACCATTGACGTGCAGTCCTGCTTGGTGCATGCCCCCAATGGGGTGACCAAGGGAGTGCCGCGGGCTGGCTGGATCACACTCCCGGCAGGAAAACCGGGCAAAGCGCGTTCTTCTCATGGCCGCATGAGTCGAAAAAAACGCTTCCCTCACAGTCGTCGGTACGATGCTGTCACCCGCCAGCATGAACGGTGGTGGGCAGCGTGAACGCTTGTTACTCCCTCTCCAGTCGTCACACTTTTTCGCCTGACGCATGATCCTCGTTTACGATTCCTTAGCGAGCTCACACGCACTGTGAGGGCACGAGAGACCACGAGTGGAAGTCCACTCATCTACCCGATTCGCCTTTTTCCTGAGGAGCCACGAGATGCAGGCCACCAGCAATCCTTCCCTCCTCCGCCAGACGATGCTCGGCCTGAACCGGCGTGACATCGGCCCGTGGAAACTCTGGCGGATTCTCAATGGTTGCGCCGTTGCAACAGGTGACCTCTGCGCGATCATTCTTGCCACCATGCTCGTCTCCGCCCTGTGCGGTCAGGCCGTCCTGGCCCCGTTGTCGTCGGGGTGGCTGACCCTGATCTCGATCGTGTGGCTCCTTGGTGCCAACGTCCTGCACCTGCTCCCGGACTGGGGCATGTCCCCCCCCACGCAACTCGAACGGCTGTCCAAGCTGATGGGAGTGGTGTTCGCGACGACTGCTGCCGCGATGTACATCAGCCACGATGAACCCCAGAGTTTCCACCTGATCCTTCTCGCTGCCATGCCGATCGCCCTGGCGTTTATCGTCGTGACCCGATCCATCCTGAAATCGGCCCTCATCCACTGGAACGTCTGGGGCGTCCCCGTGGCCGTGTACGGGGGGGCCATGACCGGCACCATGATCATCGAGGCGCTGCGTGGCAATCCCGGATACGGCTACCGCCCGGTGGCCGTCTTCGATGACAACGACGCCCTGCAGGGCACCAGCATCCACACGGTTCCGGTCGTCGGGGGAACGGCGAGTTCGCTGGACGTTCCCGTGGCGATCCTGGCGATGCCCGGTATGGGACGGCACCGGCTCGTGGAAATGCTCGAAGGCCCGCTCGCTCCGTATCCCAAGGTCATCCTGATTCCCGACCTGTTCGAGGTCGAGAGCATGTGGGCCCAGACACGTGATTTCGGGGGTGTCATGGGACTCGAAGTGGCCCGCAACCTCCTGAACGGCCCGGCACAGTGGGTGAAACGCACCCTGGATATCCTGCTGGTGACCCTGAGTGCGCCGCTGTGGCTTCCCGTGTGCCTGCTGCTCGCTGGCCTGATCTGGCTGGAAGACCGCACCAATCCCGTGTTCTTCCAGAAGCGCGTCGGCTTCCGCGACGCTCCCTTCACCGCCTGGAAATTCCGGACCATGGTGCCCGACGCCGAGGGTGTGCTGCAGCAGAAGCTGGCCACGGATCCTGCGCTGCGTGCCGAATGGGAGGCGAACTATAAGCTCCGCAACGATCCCCGCATCACCCGGATCGGCCGGTTGCTGCGCCGGACGAGCCTGGACGAACTGCCCCAACTGATCAACGTGCTGCGCGGTGACATGTCCCTGGTGGGCCCGCGCCCACTGCCGCAGTACCACCATGAGCAGCTGTCCCCCCAGACCCAGAAACTGCGGCTGCTGGTGAACCCCGGAATGACCGGGCTGTGGCAGGTCTCGGGCCGCTCGGAATCCGGCAACCTGGGCATGGAACGCTGGGATCCCTACTACGTGCGCAACTGGTCGATCTGGCTGGATCTGTACATCCTGATCCGCACATTCAGTGTCGTGCTCAAAGGCTCCGGTGCATACTGAACCCGTGCAGAGCGAGGGCGTGACCAGGAAACCCAAGGTGTTACAGGTCATCACCCACCTGGCCCTCGGCGGAGCGGAAGAAGTCGCCATCTCGCTTGCAGAATCGCTGCATCAGGACGTCGACTTCACCTTTTTCGTGGTTCAGGGCGGCCCGCGCAGCGAGATCGGCCGGGACTTCTACCTGCGGCTCCAGGCCTGCAACATCCCGGTGTACACCGGCACCATGGTGCCCATGAAGCTCGGCGGCGCGATGGTGGCGGGGCTGAGGCTCAACCGACTGATCTGGCGTGTCCGGCCGGACATCATTCACCTGCACACCGAGATTCCCGAAACCACCTACGCCTGCGCGACCCTGTTCGGTCTTCCCGGCCCGATGAAACTGGTGCGCACCATCCACAACACGTCGCTGTGGCCCGCGTGGGCCCGCATCGGGGCCTGGGCGGAGCGCCGGCTCGGGGGTGCCCGGGTGGGCTCCGTGTCCAAGGGCGGGCTCGACGGCCTGATGCGCTTCCAGGACGCCTACCGGATTCCCCGGACGCCCGAGCAGCAATCCCAGGTGATCTATGCCGGCGTGAGCAGGGACGAGCCGCGCGGCCCTGGCCCGGCCACGTTGAACGGGGATGGCGTTCCGGTGCGCGTTCTGTTTGCAGGTCGCTTCGAATACCAGAAGGGCGTGGATCTGATCCCGGAAATCGTGGAGCAGGCCGCACACCTGACCACTCGGCCTGTGGAGCTGCACATTGCCGGCAGCGGTACCTTCGAGCGCGGCCTGAGGGACTGGGTGGCCACGCAACGCACGTCCTGGAAAATCACGATAGGGCCGCCCATTCCGAACCTGGCCGCCTACCTCAACAACGGCAACCAGGATCTGATCCTGATGCCGTCGCGGTTCGAGGGGCTGTCGTTGGTGGCGGTCGAATCCTTGATGGCCGGCGTGCCCATCATCGCGACGAAAATCGCCGGACTGCAGGAAGTCTTCCACGGGGAGTACGCCCTGCTGGCGGAGGCCGGCGACATGAAGGGCCTGGCTGCCCTGCTGGCCCTGGCGATCAACGATCTTGAGGGTGCCACGGCTGAGGCGCTGGCGCAACGGCCCACCATGTTCGACCGCTTCAGCCAGCGGGGCATGGGCACCAATTACCTGCAGCTCTACCAGCGCGCCCTGGTCGACGCGCCGACGTGAATATCCTGTTGGTGCACAATTTTTACCAGCAACCGGGAGGCGAGGACGTCGTCTTCCGGGCGGAATCCAGCCTGCTGAGCGGCGCCGGTCACTACGTGCAGGAATACACCGTCACCAACGACGACGTCTCTCAAACACCCAGACTGACGCTCGCGGCCCACACCGTCTGGAATGCCGGCGCAGCCTCCAGGCTCGCTCAGGAAGTGAGACGCGGCGCGTTCGATGTCGTCCATTTTCACAACACCTTCCCGCTGCTGTCCCCTGCGGTGTACAGTGCCGTCCGCTCCGCCGGAGCGGCGACCGTGCAGACCCTGCACAACTACCGGCTGCTGTGCGCCAACGCGCTGCTGTTCCGTGATGGCCACGTCTGTGAGGCCTGCGTGGGCCGCCTGCCCCTCCCGGCCGTGCGCTACCGGTGCTACCGGAACAGCCTCGGGGCCTCCGCGACGGTGGCGGCCATGCAGGTCACGCACCGCATGCTGGGCACCTACCAGCATCACGTCGACGCGTACATCGCCCTGACGGACTTTGCCCGCGACAAGTTCATCCAAGGGGGACTGCCGGCGGGCCGCTTGCACGTCAAGCCGAACTTCCTGTCCCCCGATCCGGGCATGGGGCAGGGCGGGGGAGGGTACGCCCTGTTCATCGGCCGGCTCACCCCGGAAAAAGGCATCCGAACCGTCCTGGACGCGTGGAAGGAACTCGGCCACGACCTGCCCCTCAAGGTGCTCGGCGACGGCCCGCTACGTGCCGAGGCCGAGCAGGCTGGAAGTCAGCTGCCCGGCGTCACGTACCTGGGACAGCGGGGACGGGATGAGGTCATGGCCCTCGCCGCCGGGGCCGAGTGCCTGATCTTCCCCTCCGAGTGGTACGAGGGCTTTCCGATGACCATCGTGGAGGCGCTGGCGGTGGGCCTCCCGGTGATCGCCAGCCGGGTCGGGGCCATGCAGCATCTCATCAAGCCCGGCGTGACCGGTGAGCATTTCACGCCCGGTGACGCTGCCGATCTGATCCGTGCCGTTCGCCGGTTTCTGGACTCCGACCGCCAGGCTGCCCGGTCACGCGCGCGCGCAGACTTCACCGATCACTACACCAGCGCCGAGAACCTGCGCCAGCTCATGTATATTTACGATCAGGCCAGACAGGCGCACACCACGCGGCCCTGAAGCTCGTGGGCCGCAGGATCAATCGACGCCCGGGCAGCTCATGATGTGGCGGCCCGGCGTGGCAAAGGCAGGTGGTCATGGGGTTCAGAGGCCCGCGCGGGAAGCCCGTGCAGCGCGCAACAATCAGCTGGTCTACGGTCGTGCTGGTCGGCTGTCTATGTGGTCAGGGTGAATCGGCCACCACCATCAAGTACGCCGGGCCGATCACGATTTTCAAGGGCGGGGTGTACCGGGGCAACTGGGAAAGCCAGAACGCGATGGTGCCAGCCGTGACCATCACCACAGCCCAGCCGGTGACCATCGAATACTCGAACATCCGCAGCCGTGGACAACTGATATACAGCGCGTTCAAGAAGGCCAATGTCACCGTGCGGAATACGCGTGGCGAGGCCCTGAATCCGGGCCGGCCCATCAAGGAGCACCGCGCGCCCGGACGCTTCGTGCACCTTGAAGAGTTCGGCAGCGTCCTGATCCAGAACAATGAGATGATCGGCACGTCTGGAATCTACTTGCGCGCCTACCGCGGCCTGGCCACCCTCAAGCAGACGGTCAAGGTGCTGCGCAACAAGGCCCGGAACATCGACGGCCGGTACAGCACCGGCAAGGATCAGTTTTCCGACACGCAGTTCCAGGTCGCGCAGTTCGTGCAGTTCAACCAGGTGCAGCACATCTCCGGAGCTGAGATCGCCTGGAATGAGGTCATCAACGAGCCCGGCAAGAGCCGCACCGAGGAAGTCATCAACATGTTCCTGTCGAGCGGCGTTCCAAGCAGCCCGATCAAGATTCACGACAATTACATCCAGGGTGCCTACAACGTGCAACCCACCAAGCTGCGCTACGACGGCGCGGGGATGAACATCGGCGACGGGTCGTCGAAGACGGTGGCCGGCGCTGCCGGGTACGTCCATGCCTTCAACAACCAGCTTGTGGGCACGAACTCCGGCATCGCCCTGTCGGCCGGACATGACCTGCTGGCGTACAACAACCGTCTGGTTTCCAGCGGCTTCCTGCCCGATGGCCGGCTGATCACCGGTCAGAATGTCGGCGTGTACGTCTGGGACATGCGTGGGAATAAACGCTACAGAACCTTCTTCAACAACATCGCCCGCGACAATGTGATCGGCTGGGCCAATCCCCGCCGGGGCAAACTCGTGCAGAACCCCACGTGGTTCCCGGACTGCGCCGTCGGGGACAGCGGGCTCACGCTCTGCCGGAACAACGTCTCGCTGCCCGGTCCCATCACGCTCCGGATGGAACAGCAGGAAGCGGCTCGCTGGCAGGCGAAACTGAAGTCCAACGGCATCCGGATCGGAGTTCTCCCGAAATAATCCGGGGGAGTCGCCGCCCCTGGGGGCTGGATACCTTCCGTTAACGCAGGGCATGATTCTCTGTGCTCAGGACGTGGTGCGGCGCACGCTGGTCTGTGACGGCCGCGCCACACATGACGCCCGGAATCCCCTCGTCCCTCCCTGGAGTGCTTCATGACCCTGCCCATCCCTGAACCCCCTGCGCGTCGGCTGCGCCCCGTCCGGCCCGTTCATACCGCCGTGATCGTCGTGGCAGCGCTGGCCGTGGGCCTGCTCGCCACCCAGCAGTTGACCCTGGCCGTCCTGGCGGGCGTGGGGCTGCTCGCCCTGACCTTCTTCGTGCAGGTCGGTCAGCGTCTGCCCGCCTACGCGATGGCGCTGGTGGGAATCTCACTGGCCGGCTACGCCTTCCTGGGACGCGGGTACGCCTACTTTGGGGTGCCTCCACTGTTCATCGGGGAACTCACCATGATCCTGGGGGTGCTCGGCGCTGGCATGGCGCTGTGGCAGGGCACGCGCCTGCGGCACACCTGGGGCCTCGCGGCGCTGGTCGTGGTCTTCATCCTCGTGGGGCTACGCAGCACCGTCCCGCATTACTCCCAGTACCACCTCGATGCCATCCGCGACGCGGCGACGTGGTACTACTCGCTGTTCGCCCTGATCGTGGCCGTGCTGGTCGTCCAGCAGGGTCGGCTCAAGTGGGCGATCGACCGCTACGGCACGCTCATTCCGTACCTGCTGGTCTTCGGACCCATCGCCCTGTGGACGACCAACCTGGTGCATTCCAAGATTCCCACTTGGCCCACCAGCGGCGGGGAGATCCTGTACGTCAAGGCGGGCGACCTGGCCGTCCATCTGGCCGGCATGATGGGCTTTCTCCTGCTGGGGCTCGCGCGGGTGCGGGTGTCCGCGCCCTCCGTGATCCAGTCGGTGCTGTCCAGACGGCATGAATGGTGGTGGTGGACCGTGTGGCTGCTCGGCACGGCCGGCCTGATCAGCAGCCGCGCCTCACTGCTCTCGATCATCGCGGCGCTGGCGTGCATCCTCGCCTTCCGGCCGCTGGCGCGGTGGGGCAAACTGCTGTTCGTGGCGGCGGCGATCTTCTCGCTGCTGGTCGTCATCAATCCCCGCTATGAAACCAGGAGCGGCCGTGAACTTTCCATCGACGGCCTGATGATCGCCCTGGAGAGCGTGGCGGGCGGCACCGGCGACACCGCCGTGGACGGCACCCGCACGTGGCGCCTGAACTGGTGGCACAAGATCGAGGGCTACACCCTGCATGGCGATTACTTCTGGACCGGGAAGGGCTACGGCGTCAACCTCGCAAACTCCGACGGCTTCCAGGTGCATGCCGACCAGTCGCTCCGCAATCCGCACTCCATCCACTTCTCGATCCTGGGCCGCTCCGGAGTGCCCGGACTGGCCAGCTGGATCGTGCTGAACGGCGCGTTTGCCTTCAGCCTGTTCCTGGCCTTCGTGCGCGCCCGGCGCCAGGGGCAGATCATGTGGGCGAACGTCCACCTGTGGCTGCTCTCGTACTGGCTGGCCTTCATCGTGAACGCCTCGTTCGACGTCTATATCGAAGGGCCGCAGGGCGGCATCTGGTTCTGGAGCGTCATGGGCTTCGGGATAGCGGCGCTGGAGCTGTACCGGCGCGGGGAGGAACTATGACGACCATCACTTCGGGCCTACCGGCCCCCACCCACCGCGAGATTCTCGGAATGCGTGTGGACGCCACCGATTATGCCGATGCCACGGAACGCATTGCCCGCTGGGCCGCCCAGGGCGAATCCCGCTACGTGTGCTGCTCGAACGTGCACATGGTGATGGAAGCCCATGACAGCGTGGAATTCAAACAGGTCGTGAACAACGCCAGCCTGGTGACCGCCGACGGTGTGCCGCTGGTCTGGGCCCTCAAGGCCCTGAAAGTTCCGAACGTGAGTCGCGTCTACGGTCCGGAGCTCACCATGCACGTGTGCGAGCGGGCCGCGCGCGACGGTCTGCCCGTCGCCCTGTACGGTGGAACCCCCGAGAGCCTGGAGGCCTTCGCGGCGGTGCTGCGCGAGCGCTTCCCCGGTATCCAGCTGCCCTGCCTGATCTCGCCTCCGTTCCGCACGCCCACCGCCGAGGAGGACGCCGAGTACACGCGGCAGATCGTGGAGTCCGGCGCACGCATCGTCATGGTGGGTATCGGCTGCCCCAAACAGGAACGCTGGATGGCCGCCCACGCCGGCCGGATCCCGGCGGTCATGCTCGGCATCGGGGCCGCCTTCGATTTCCATTCCGGACGGGTGCGGCAGGCGCCTGGCGCCCTGCAACGCATGGGTCTGGAATGGCTGTTCCGGCTGGTGATGGAGCCCCGGCGCCTGTGGAAGCGGTATGCGCGGCACAATCCCCGGTTCGTGGGCCTGTTCCTGAAGCAGTTGCTCGGCTCCCGCACCGGCTGAGCGGCCCCCGGCGGGGGCACCATGCACTTCAGCGTTATGTTTACGGCAGGGACGTCAAGCTGGTGATCGAGATGAGGTACGCGCCGTCCTTCCGTGACCACCCAAAAGGAACTTCTATGATTGACTCCGTTCAGCGCCCGCGCGCCCTTGATGTTGACACCCTTCCCGTGATGAGTACGCTGGCACGGTCTGCCTTCCCGATCGTGGGAGCGGCTGTCCTGGCGGGTGTGCTGGGCTACGTCGTGACCTCGGGGCAACCAAAGGTGTACCAGGCCGGAAGTTCCGTGCTGGTCAGCTCCAGCAACAACAACCAGCTGGGTGACAGCCTGTACTCGGCTCCGGCACTGCCTCAGGGCGCGCTGCGACAGGCCCTGATCTCTCCGGCAGTCGTGCTCGACGTGATCAGCCGAGTTCAAGCCTCCGGCCTGCCGCAGGGTCAGATCAGCACCATCGTGACCAGCCTGAAGAGCGAGATCACCGCCGACAGCGTCAAATCCCTTCAGCTCGTGACTGAGAACGAGACGAACAACGGCGGCGTCTACACCATCAATGGCCGGGCGGGCACCCCCGCCGCCGCCCGCGTCCTGGCCAACGCCGCCGTGACCTCCCTGGTCGCCTGGGACACCAAGCGTGCCCAGGCCCGCATGGCCAAGGCCCGTGCCAGCCTCCAGCAGCAGCTGACGGCCTTGAACACCGAGACGCCCGACAACAACATCAATGCCTCGGCCTACCAGGACACCCGCGCCCGCCTGCTGCAGGATCTCGCCCTGGTCGGTGCGTCGGTCAGCAGCGCAGCCGGCACCCTGGACGTCGTCTCGCCAGCCATCGATCCGTCCGGCTCCGTCGCGCCCCGTCCGCTGCGCAGCGCGCTGCTCTCCGCCCTGCTGGCCATGCTGACCGCCACGGCCCTGGCCCTGCTGCTCGCGAACCTGCGCCAGACCCCCAGTACCGAGATGCGGCCTGAACGGTACACCGGCCGCTGACCGTAGCGGCGCCCTCTCAACCACGTCAAGCGTAGAGCCTCCCGATCTGATCGTCGGGAGGCTTCTCACTGGCCATCAGATGTGTGCAGCTCAGGCCCTCCTAGGGAGAACCGGTCTTCAGCTGCCAGAGGTTGACCTGTCGCACACTTCCGGCGGCAAGCAGGCCGCGCGTGCCGAAACTCAGGGCCTTGATGCTGTCCTGCATGCGGCCGACCTCACCGATCGCCTGGCCATCCTGGGTATTCCAGGTCAGGATGCGGCTGTCTTCTGCGCCACTGGCGAGCACCGCGCCATCTTTCGAGAACGCCAGGCTCACCACGGGAGCCGTGTGGCCCTTCAAAGTGGCTCGCGCCGCGCTGTCCGCCACGTTCCACAGGCGGACACCCGTATCCCAGCTGGCACTGGCGAGGGTCCGTCCGTTTGGACTAAAGGCCACGGCACTCACGAAATCGCTGTGCCCTGTGAGGACGCGCTCCTGCGTCAGGGTCGCCAGCCGCCACAGCCGCACACTGCGGTCGCGGCTGCCGCTGGCGAGAAAGGTGCCTGTAGGATCGAACGCCACGGACGTCACGACATCGTCATGTCCGTTCAGGGTGCTCCTCAGGTTTCCGGACATGACATTCCAGAGCTGCACCTTGTCCGCCGAACCGGGTAGAGGGTTTCCGCCACCACTTGCGAGGGTGCCACTGTCCGGACTGAAAGCCACCGACGTGACGTAGTACGCACCTGTCGCGCGATCCCACTTCTGCTGCCGGGACGGTACGTTCCACACCCGAACGTGCCCATCCGTCCCTGCCGTCGCCAGCCAGCGACCATCTGGGGAGAACGCCACGGCACTGATCCCGGCCGGTTGAACGAGTTGGCCCATCGCGTGGCCACTGCGTGTCCAGAGGTCGAGATGACCGGCGCTGTCACCTGTGGCCAAGACGTCGCCACGGGCGCTGAAGGCCACGCTCTGCACGGTGCCACTGCTGAGCGTGATCTGGGTGACTGGGGGGCTGGGCCGAGTGGATGCTGGAGCGGCGGCAAGGCTGGCACCCACCAGCAAGGGAAGAAGGAGTGTCCAGCGGTTCATGGTGGGCATGGTGGTCACCTAGGGGAAGGAAGAGGAAACTGCTCCCCTCCAGTGTGGACGTCCTTGATGATGAAGCGCTGACCACGCATGATCGCGAACTCATGCGCCCCAGATGCTGGCCTGCGGCCTTCAATAGCTCAGTGTGGCCCGGTGGTCGCCCTCGACAAATAAGGCCGCCCGCCAGCGTGAGCTGGTGGGCGGTGGTGCGGTGTTGGTTGTTACTTCGGCTTGGCGAGCTTGATCAGACCGTTGCCGTTCGATTCATCGAGCAGCGCGACGTACAGGTTGCCGTTGGCGCGGTTCTCGGTGATGTCCAGCGGCGAGAGGGACGTGCCGTTCCCCGCGAAGGTCAGGCCAGCTACACCAGTCTGAACCCCGGTGTCAGGGATGTTGCCGGAACTGTCCGGCGTCAGGACAATCACGTCCTTGCCGACGCTGTAACGCACCACCAGCAGCTTGTCGTTGACGTTCTGGCCGCCTGCAGTGGTGTATTCCTCGATGGCACCGTCGGCCGAAGCATGGAGGCCGAAGTTGTAGGCGAAGCCCCGCCAGTTCGCATCGGGCATGGTGCCGACCGGATAGCCGGCGTTCTGCCCGGACGCGACCACCTCGGCAGGATCGGTGACGTTGGTGGGATTCCCGCCGTTCATCACAAACTCGCAGCGCAGCGGGTTCGGGTGGCCGTAATAGCCACCCTTCACCACGCGGAACAGGTAGTCGTTCTGCACGGTCGCGTTGGTGAGCGGGGGAACAACCGGGCCATTGTAGGTGGTGCCGTTGGCGCACTGCGCCCCAGCGGTACTCCCAGGCGTGTTGCCACCGGCAGCCGAACCGTTGGTAGGCGTGTAGATGTTGCCGTTCTTGTGGAACACCAGGTCATACGCGTTCCGGATACCGGTCGCGTACAAGGTCAGGGGAGCGTTTGCGGCGTAGGAGTTATAGCCGCTGGAATCCGCGACGTTGAGCGGCAGCGTCGACAGCTTGCTCAGGTCAAGCCGCAGCATGGCGCCGCTCAGCAGTGACTCGTCTCGGTTGCCCCACGTGGCGTCGCGCGCTCCCATGGCGGAGTTGCTGCCCTGCATGAAGTACAGCACGCCCGCTTCCTTCGGGTTGAAGTTCACGGAGTTGGTCATGTGATCCTTCACCGAGCGGGGCAGGCCGATCACGTAGTCCTGCACGGTATCCAGGTTCGGACCGCTCAGGAGGGTAATCTTGCCCGTGAAGTTCGCGGGCGGGTTGGACTTGTCGAGCACGTTGTAAAAGGCGTTGTTGCTGATCCATAGCTTCAGGTTGTCGGCGGTGGAGCTGGGATCGAACTTCAGGCCGATCACGGTGCGCGGGCCCTGTGCATTGATCAGGCCCTTGAGGATCTCCGGGGTGCCCAGCGTGCCGTCGGCGTTGATGGCAAAGCGCAGAATCTCCCCGGTCAGGGTCGAGGCATAGAGCTTCCCGTCCGGGCCCATCTCGACGGAGGTGTAGGCATACGTCGTGGGCACGGTGGGCAGATTCACCTGGGTGAAGGCCAGGCCACCCGTGTTGTTGCTCGCCGTGCCGGTCGTGAAGGTCGTCTCGTAGGGCAACAGCAGGAGACCGTTCACGTCTTTCACGCCGCTGCTGATCCTCAGGCGGTATTTGGTGTTCTCTTTGAGGGTCGCCGTGGGCTTCACCACGATGACGTCCCCGCCGCCCGAGGTGTTCGGGGAAATCGCCACGGCGGTGCCCGTCACGTCTTCCTTGAGGCTGACGGTGCTGCTGGTCAGCGTGGTGGAATCCAGCCCGCTGCCCTTGGCACCCGTACTGGCGATGACGTTCAGTTCCGCGCTGAATGACCCAGCCGGGTTGAACATGGTCTGTCCTTCCTGCGGGGTGGGCGTGGCGACGCTCGGGCGGTTTCCGGGGGCGATGATCACGTAATCGAGCTTGGTGTTTGTACCGCCGATGGCGTCGACCGTGATGCGACCGTCACTGACCGTGACCCGACGGGTGATGCTGGTGAAGTGCTGGGTGGCCGTCGGCGTGAAGGCCGTGATGGTTGGCTGGCTCTCCACATTGATGACATGTTTGGAATCCACTGAGTTGCTGGCATCGCCCACGGCGACCGTCACGGTGTAGGTGCCGTTGGGCACCTTGTACTCCCACGCGGCTGGTGTGGCCACGCCGCCCTGGCTAGAGCTGCCGGCCACGTACTGCATGTGGATCAGGGTGTTCAACCGGGCGTCCACGCCGGCGATCGCGCGGTCACGGGTGTTCGCGCTGATGTTCAGGCCCGTATGCGTACCCTGCGTGACCCAGCCGTAGCCGGTCGCGTCGGAGTAGGCGCCGCCGCTGTCGACCACATACCCGGCGGGCGCGGTTGAGGTCGACGGCTGGAAGTTGATCTTCACGCCCTCGCTTGGGAAGGCGGTCGGGTCGACCTTGACCGTAGCCGTGCCACTCTGGCCCGTGTCCGTCGTAGAGGTGGCGGTGATGGTTGCAGTGCCGGCCTTGATGCCCTTGGCCACGCCGTTGCCGTCCACAGTGACAATGGTGGTATCGCTCGACTTCCAGGTCACAGCCTGACTGAAGGATCCCGTACCTGTCACCGTGGCGCTGAAGGCCACAGTGTCGGCGGGACGCACAGTGGCGTTCGGAGGCGACACACTGACACCAGTGACAGTGCCGCTCGATCCGCCGGGCGGGTTGCACGCCGTCATCAGGGCGGTCAGGAGGAAGGCGGAGGCGGTGATCTGGCGGGCGGGCAGGCTGGAGAGTCGTCTCATCAGAGGGGAAAAATCCTTTGTGGGGGTGCGGGGCAAGGGCGCCACGGGCCGGATTTAGGTGTGCAAGCCGGTGGCGGGCCGTCTGGGCGAGGCTAGCGGCCCCATCGCTAAGCAATCGCTTCACTTGCACGCCCCACACGTTCATGAAGGCTGACTTCAGGCTTGCTGAGAGTCGCCTGAGCGGCCATGACGGCTTCGGTCAGTGCACGAAACGCCGCGCGAGTTCCTCGAGCTGGCGTAGGGTGGCCTGCACCTCGTCCGGGCTGGGGGCTTCCACGTACAGCCGCACCACCGGCTCGGTGCCCGAGGCGCGTACCATGCCGAAGCCTCCGTCGAAGACCAGTTTCACGCCATCGAGCGTCACGACCTCCGTGACTGGGTGGTGGAGCAGCGCCTTCGTGGCCATAGTGGCCTGCTTCAGTCCCTCGCGGTCGAGGTCGCCCGACAGGTGAAGATCCACGCGGTCGTAATGGTGCTGCATGCCGGTCAGCGCCTCGATCTCCGCGAACTGCTCTCCGAGGCCCTTGCCACTCGCCGCGACCGTCTCCAGCAGCAGCAGGCCATTGAAGAGCCCATCACGTTCCGGCAGCCAGCCCTGGACGCCGATTCCGCCCGATTCCTCCCCGCCGATCAGCACGGCCTTCGCGGGATCGGCGTCGCCCTCCAGGAAGGCTTCGGTGATGTACTTGAAGCCCACCGGGGTCTGCACGACTTCCAGTCCGTGGTGGTCGGCCAGCCGCTGGATGATGCCGCTGGTCGACACCGTGCGGATCACGCGGCCGCGCTTGCCCTGCTTCGCGAGGTGGTGCAGCAGCACGGCAAAGATCTGGTGCGAGTTGAAGAAGCGGCCGCCAGCGAGCACCGCGCCCACCCGGTCGGCGTCCCCGTCGGTGATCACCGCGAAGGCCGGCCCGGGCACGTCCCGCATGGCGTCCATCGTGGCGCCGAGGTTCGACTCGATCGGTTCGGGATTGACGCCCCCGAACAGGGGGCTGGGGGTGTTCCGCAGGCCGTGGAACGGCACCGTCAGGAAACGCGCCGCGAAGGTTTCCAGCCAGCCGCTCGCGGCCCCGTGCATGGCGTCGTGGTACAGCGGTACGCCCGCCCGGTTGATCGCGCCCAGGTCGATGTGTTCACTGATCGCCCGCAGGTACTCCTCCTGCACGGACGTCTCGGTCAGGGTGCCGCCCGGTGCTGGGGCCGCGGGCGCGTCGATGCGGCGCTCGACCTCGCTCACCAGGGCGGGAGTGGCGCTTCCCCCGTATGGGCCCTTGAGTTTGTAGCCCTGGTAGATCGGCGGGTTGTGGCTGGCGGTGATCATCACGCCGCCCGCCCGCCCCTCGGTCTTCACCGCATACGACAGCGCGGGCGTGGGCGTCGGCCCCTTCAGGAGCGTCACGTCCAGCCCGGCCGCCTGCAGGGTCTCGGCGGCCGCTCGCGCGAAGCGGTCACCGAGAAAGCGCGTGTCGTGCGCCACGGCCGCCGTCGTCCCGCCCGTCTCCTTGAGGGCCAGCGCGTGGGCCAGCGCCACGCGGCGCGTATTGGCGACCGTGAACTCGTCGGCGATCACGCCTCGCCAGCCATCCGTACCGAATGTCAACTTCATCACCCGACAGGGTAGCCTGTCAGGGGAAGCGCTTCCCGAGAATGTTCCCATCGTTCGGGGGCCGTCGGTGCCATCATGGGGGGGGCTGCAGCGGCCCCGCGCGGGCACGCTCCTCCCTCCCGATCTCACCGTCCCAACAAGGAGTGACGATGTTCTACCCGGTGATCCTGGCTGGTGGCAGCGGCGAGCGGTTCTGGCCCCTGTCCCGCAAAAGCAAACCCAAGCAGTTCCTGACCCTCGAAACGGGCGGCCGTTCCCTGATTCAGGTGACCGCCGCCCGCCTGAGTGCCCTGAGTGACGGTATGGAGCAGTTGATGGTCGTCACCGCGAACGACCAGCGCAGCAACGTTCTGGAGCATCTGCCGGACCTGCCCCTGGAAAACCTGCTGGTCGAACCCGTCGCGCGCGACACGGCCGCCGCGATCCTGTACGGCGCGCTCACCATTGCCAAGGACGACCCGGACGCCATCATGGGCGTCTTTCCGGCCGATCACCGCGTGGACGATCCGGAGGCCTTCAACGCCGTGATTCAGAAGGCCGTGGCGCACGCCACGGCACACGACGACCTGATCACCATCGGCATGACGCCCGCCTACCCTGCCACCGGCTACGGCTACATCGAGCTCGGCGCGGAGGTCGGCAGCGGCATCCACCGCGTGGCGCGTTTCACCGAGAAGCCCGACGCCGACACGGCCCGGGCGTTCCTGGCGACCGGCAACTTCATGTGGAACTCCGGCATGTTCATCTGGCGGGTGCAGAGCATTCTCAGGGCCTTCGAGACGCTGGTGCCGGAGCTGTACACCCCGATGGCCGAGGCCGCGAAAGTCCGGGGCGGTCTGCGCGCCGTGTACCCGAACCTGCCGAAGATCAGCGTCGATTACGCGATCATGGAACGGGCCCAGAACGTGGTCGTGATTCCCGCCTCCTTCGGCTGGGACGACCTGGGCGACTGGAACGCCCTGGAACGCCTGCTCAAGGGGGACGGCAGCAACGTCACGGTGGGGCGCACCGTCAGCCTCGATACCGGCGGGGCGATCATGTACACCACCGGCGGCGACGATCTGATCGCCACCATCGGCCTGGAGGATGTGGTCGTGGTGCGCGCCGGAGACGTCACCCTGGTCGTGCGCAAGGACCGCACGCAGGACATCAAGCAGGTCGTGCAGCAGCTCAAGAAGTCCCCCGAGCTCGAACGCTTCGCGTGACGTGGCGTCTGCCCCCGCCGGGGGAACAGCCGGAGCGCTGAGCAGCGCTGACCCCCCTGTTAAGCTCCGGGTATGACCACGCTTTCACCGCCCGCCCCGCTCACCGTGCTCGTCACGGGCGGGGCGGGCTACATCGGTTCCACGGTCTGTTCGGCGCTGGAAGACCGTGGCCACACGCCGGTCGTGCTGGACTCGTTGGTGCAGGGCCGTGAGGAATTCACGCGCGGCCGCCCCTTCTACCGCGGGGACATTGCGGACACGGCCCTCGTGGAGCGGATCCTGGAGGCGCACCCGCAGATCGGCGCGGTGATTCATCTCGCGGCCCTGATCGTGGTGCCGGAGTCGGTGGAGCAGCCGGGCCGCTACTACCGGGCGAACGTCGCGGGCGCCCTGGCCCTGTTCGATACCCTGATCGGGCGGGGCGTGCGGCGGCTGCTCTTCTCATCCAGCGCCGCCGTCTACGACGCCTCGGCCACCATGACCGTGTCGGAAGACAGCCCCCTGCGGCCCCTGAGCCCCTATGCCCGTACCAAGGCGATGACCGAGCAGATCCTGGAGGACGTGTGCCGCGCGGGCGGCGCCCGTGGGATTGCCCTGCGGTACTTCAACCCGGTCGGGGCCGATCCGCAGCTGCGTTCCGGGCCGTACCTGCGCCAGCCGTCACACGTGCTGGGCCGCATCATGGAGGCCGCCGCCGGGCGCTCGCCCGTGTTCAACATCACCGGCACGGATTTCGATACCCGTGACGGGACAGGCCTGCGCGACTACATTCACGTCTGGGATCTGGCGCAGGCGCATGTGCAGGCGGTGGAGTCCTTCGATGTGATCTTCGCCAGGGCCGCCACAGCGGGCATGGACGACACCTTCCTGCCGATCAACCTCGGCACCGGGCAGGGCGTGACGGTTCGCGAACTCGTGCAGGCGTTCGGAAGGGCGTCTGGTGTGCCCCTGACTGCGGGCAAGGCGCCCCGTCGGCCCGGCGACTCGGCCGGAGCGTGCGCCGTGATCGACCGGGCGCGCACCCTGATGGACTGGGCACCGCAGCTGTCCACCGAGCAGGCAATCCGCGACGCGCTCGCGTGGGAGCGCCACCGCGCCACGGTGCTCGCCGGTGTTGAGCCGTCGCGCGCCCCATTAGCGTGACAGTAACGCGAAGTGTGGCCTGATACGGCACAGTAGGCGGCCAGCACACGCGGCCATACCGGAGCCGCTCGGAAGGACAGGAGTTACACCATGAAGAAAGCACTGCTGACGGGAATCACTGGACAGGACGGCTCGTACCTGACCGAACTGCTGCTCTCCAAGGGCTATGAAGTGCACGGCATCATCCGCCGCGCCTCGACCTTCAACACAGACCGCATCGACCACCTGTACAAAGATCCCCACGAGAGCGGCGCGAAGATGCTCCTGCACTACGGTGACCTCTCGGATGCCAGCGGCCTGCGCCTCCTGATCGAACGTGTCCAGCCCGACGAGGTGTACAACCTGGGCGCACAGAGCCACGTGAAGGTCAGCTACGACCAGGCCGAGTACACCGCCGACGTGACCGGCCTGGGCACCCTGAGATTGCTGGAAGCCATCCGTGACTATCAGGACCGCACGGGCAAGCAGGTGCGCTTCTACCAGGCCAGCTCCAGCGAGATGTTCGGGGCCGCGCCCCCACCGCAGGGCCTGCACACGCCCTTCCACCCGCGCAGCCCCTACGCGGTCGCCAAGGTGTACTCGTACTGGCAGACCGTGAACCACCGCGAGGCGTACGACATGTACTCCTGCAACGGCATCCTGTTCAACCACGAGTCCCCCCGGCGCGGCGAGACCTTCGTGACCCGCAAGATCACCCGCGCGGTCGGCCGCATCAAGCTGGGCCTGCAGCCCAAGCTGTACCTGGGCAACCTGGAAGCCAAGCGCGACTGGGGCCACGCCCGCGACTACGTGGAAGCCATGTGGATGATGCTCCAGCAGGACAGCCCCCGCGACTACTGCATCGCGACCGGCGAGGCGTACTCGGTGCGGGAGTTCGCGCAGCGGGCCTTCGACCTCGTGGGCCTGGACGCCGACGAGTACATCGAGATCGATCCCCGCTACTTCCGCCCGGCCGAAGTGGATTACCTGCTCGGCGACGCCACCGAAACCCGCGAGGCGCTTGGCTGGACGCCCAAGACGTCCTTCGCGCAGCTCGTGCAGGAAATGGTCGACCATGACCTGGAACTCGCCACGCAGGAACGCACCCTGATCGACGCTGGCCACCAGATCGCCCTCAAGGGCGTGGGGAACACCTGATGCCGGTGCTGCAGCCGGACTCGCGGATCTACGTGGCCGGGCACCGTGGCCTGGTGGGCGGAGCGATCCTCAGCCGCCTCCAGGCGGCCGGGCACACGAACCTCATCACCCGCACCAGCCGCGAGCTGGATCTGCGTGACCAGGCCGCCGTGCGCGACTTCTTCGCCGCCGAGCGCCCTCAGTTCGTGTTCCTTGCGGCTGCGAAGGTGGGCGGGATTCTCGCGAACTCCACGTACCCCGCGCAGTTCCTGTTCGACAACCTGATGATCGCCGCGAACGTCATCAATGCCGCCCACGAACACGGCGTCACCAAACTGCTGAACCTGGGATCCAGCTGCATCTACCCGCGTCTGGCCCCGCAGCCCCTGAAAGAAGAGTACCTGCTGACTGGCCCGCTGGAGGACACCAACCGCGCATATGCCGTGGCGAAGATCGCCGCCATCGAACTGTGCGACTCCTACCGCACGCAGTACGGTGCGGACTTCATCTCGGGCATGCCAACCAACCTCTACGGCCCCGGCGACAACTTCGACCTGAAGGGCTCGCACGTGCTGCCCGCGCTGCTGCGCAAGATGATCGACGCCAAGGAAGCGGGGGCAAAGACCGTCGAGGTCTGGGGGTCGGGGACGCCCCTGCGTGAATTCCTGTACGTGGATGACCTCGCCGACGCCTGCCTGTTCCTGATGGAACGGGTGTCGGAGCCCGGCCCGATCAACATCGGCACCGGCGAGGATCTCACCATCCGCGACCTGGCGCACCTGATCGCGGATGTGGTCGGCTTCCAGGGTGATCTGGCGTTCGATGCCAGCAAGCCCGACGGTACGCCGCGCAAGTTGATGGACGTCTCCCGACTGGCGGCTCTGGGCTGGAGTGCCCACACCGGCCTGCGTGAGGGCCTGGAGAAGACCTACGCCTGGTATCTGGCCCACCGCGAGGAAGCGCTCACCACCCGCTGACGCGCCACCGTTTCCCAGACGCCCGGTCAGCGCCGGGCGTTCTGTCATTTGTGGAGAGGCGACGGAATGAACCCACGGCGGAATGGTGCCTGAGCGCCGTATCACTCGGATCAGGAGTTCCCTATGGTTTATCTGGCCTGACGGGCCCGACTGCAACCCGTCGAGATCTCGCCGTTCGACCCACCTGTCGACTATGTCCGGATTGCCCTGTACCGCGGACAGACCTGTGCATCTCATGCTGCCAACGGGCAAAATCGCACCAGAACTCCGTGAAGCAGATCTGGTCAACGGTGCGCCTGCGGGCTGTCGAGGTGACCTGCTCGGATGGGTGTACATGTGGGCCGACATGAACTACAATGCTCAGGTAGTTTTCCTTCACGACGCGAATCAGGCGGCGCCAGGTAACCACCCGGTGCCGCCCCGTCTATGGAAGACCAAGGAGTATAAGATGGCTGCAGGGAAAGTGAAATGGTTCAACGCGGAAAAAGGATTCGGATTCATCGAGACGCCCGGGAGCCCGGACGTGTTCGCGCACTTCAGCGCAATCCAGAGCACCGGCTTCAAGAAGCTCAACGAAGGTGACGAAGTCGAATTCGACGTCGAACCCGGCGAACGTGGCAAAGGCCCCCAGGCCAAGAACATCGTGGTGACCAAAGCTGCGCCCATGGGCGAGAGCAGCCGTCCTGCGCGTCGCGACGACCGCTGGTAACAGCACACCTATTCAGGAAGGAGCCCTCGCGGGCTCCTTCTTTTTATGGTTCGTCTGGACTGACCTGCTGCAAAGGGCCAGGTCGACCGGCACCATCCTGAATCCCCGAGGACACTTCCTTCAGGCTCCGATCAGCGCTTCGAGTTGCCGGGTGGTGGCGTGGGCGCCCATGGTGCGGGCGGCGTCGAGGGCAGTGGCTCCCCCAGGGTCACGTGCGTGCACGTCTGCGCCACGCACGATCAAAACCTCTACCAGATCCGTCCGGTCAAACATCGCCGCCAGCATGAGCGCCGTGCGCCCGTTGCCGCCCCGCCCTTCCACGGCCGCGCCATGGTCGAGCAGCAGTTCCAGCATCTCGCGGTTCCCCTTGAACGCGGCCCCCTGCAGGGGCGTCTGGCCCTGGTCGTTGCCGACATCCGGGTCAGCCCCGCGTTCGAGCAGCAGGCGGGTCGTGTCGAGCAGGCCGTGGTAACTGGCAAGCATGACCAGCGAGTCGCCCTTCTCGTTGCGAAGGGTGGCCGGCACCCCTTGGTCGAGCAGGCCGCGTAGGGCGGCGGTGTCACCGCTCCGGACGTGGGTAAAGGCCGCCTGCAGCAGGGCCAGAATCGCGTCGTCATCCATACCTGTGGCCTCCAGCACCTCAGGCGGGCGGAGCCGGCCAGTCGGTGATCCCTGTAAAGATACCGCTCGAGTCCCATCCTGCCGCGTCCTCAGACTGGACGGATCCAGAGTCAACGGTTTACTCGTCCTCAGGAACTGGGCCGGGTGGAACGCCGCTTGGCTTCTGGCGTGGGATCGTCTGCTCCCACCGCCTGACGGGCCAGAGTCACCGCCCGCTCGAAGGCCAGCGGATTGCTGAAGCCGGCGTCGGCCGCCTGCAGGGGATAATCCCGCAACGCGGAGCGGCGCAGGCCACTGGGAGGCAAAAACGCCAGCCCGGCCCGCTGACACGACTGGAAGATCCGCAGGCGCAGCGCATCCTGCGAGTCGTAGGGGAAGATCCGGCGACCCGAGAAGGTCTCCAATTGCATCGGCCCGCCCTGCTGCGCGAGCATGTCGTCCAGGGCCCGCAGGGTCGGGTCGTCCAGGCGGGTGGCCGTACGGTGACGCAGCAGGGTGCCGCTTTCAGGCTGGTAGGCGCTCCAGCGGGCGGTCAGGATCTCCGTGACCTGCACGGCGTGGTGCGTCAGAAGCAGCAGCGCCGCCGTGAGGGCCGCGTCCTTCTGGGCGCGCGCCTCGGCGATCAGCGCCTCGATGTCCGCCCGTGTGGGCAGCGGCGTCTTCCCAGTCTCGCCACTGGGAGCCGCGTAATCCAGCAGGGGATCGATGTACAGCAGGCCCTGGGCGCGCAGGTCACGGTAGAGGGTGCGCAGCGCGCTCAGGCGAGACACGACCGAGTTCGGCTTGGCGGGCGTTCCGTTCTCGTTGGTGGTCAGGGTACGCCGAAGCCACGGGTGGAAGTCGTCCGGGGGAACGAGCAGGTTGATGTGCTCGCTCTCGGCCGCGCGGAACACGCGCACAAGGTTCGCGCGGCGCTGCTTGGTCGCGCGCGCGCCGCCATGGGCAGTGAGGGTGTTGAGCAGGGTGTCGAGGTCGTAGCTTTTCAGGGCCTGCGTGAGTGTCAGGGCGACGGGGTCGGGCGTGGCAGTCATGACGTCCTCCGTAGCCAGAGGATACACGACTGGATATGCAGGCGGTCAAGCTTCAACAGGCAAGGGCCTCACCCCGCGCCTCACCTCATGGCGCGGTCTCGAAGGCCCGTACCTGCTGGGTCTGCACCCCCAGGCCCTCAATGCCGAGCTTCATGACCTGGCCGGCGCGCAGGTACTCGGGCGGCGTGCAGCCCAGTCCTACGCCGTGCGGCGTGCCGGTGCTGATCACGTCGCCCGGGTGCAGGGTCATGAAGTCGCTGACGTAACTGACGATCTGCGCCACGGTGAAGATCATGTTCGCAGTGGTGCCGTCCTGACGGCGCACCCCATCCAGGTCGAGCCACAGGCGCAGCGCCTGCGGATCCGGCACCTCGTCGCGCGTGACCAACCATGGTCCCAGCGGCCCGAAGGTATCGCAGCCCTTGCCCTTGTCCCACGTGCCGCCCCGCTCGATCTGGAATTCGCGTTCCGAGAGGTCGTTGATCACGCAGTATCCCGCCACGAAGTCCAGGGCCTGGGCCTCCGTGACGTGCTTGGCCGCGCGGCCGATCACCACGCCCAGTTCGACCTCCCAGTCGCTCTTGACGCTGCCGCGCGGCAGGATCACGTCGTCGTCCGGCCCCTGGATGCTGCTGGTCGCCTTCATGAACAGGATCGGTTCGGCAGGGTAGGGAGCCCCGGTCTCGTCGGCATGGTCGCGGTAATTCAGGCCGATGCACACGAACTTCCCCACGCCCGCCACGCACGGTCCCAGGCGGCCCGGCGTGGCCACGACCGGCAACGTGTCCGGATCGAGCGCCCGCAGCCACGCCAGGGTGGCGTCGTCCAGGGTGCCCGGTCCGAGATCCGGGATCAGGGAAGACAGGTCGCGGAGCTGTCCGCCGGCATCGAGCAGTCCCGGCCGTTCGTGGCCCGCCTCGCCGTAGCGCAGCAGTTTCATGCGGCTCCCGATGAACCGGCTTCGGAGACACTTGAACCTCCGAGCGGCTGCGGGCAGGGAACCATACCGGCTTCGCGGAATGAAACCGCAAGTGGCATGTTCCCGGTTGTGGCGCCGTCAAGCAGAGTCCGTATCAGTTCGACCACCCCCCGTCGATCACGTGAACCTGCCCGGTCGTGAACGCGGACTCGTCACTCAGCAGGTACGCCGCGAGCGCCGCGACCTCACCTGGCGTGCCGACCCGGCCCATCGGCTGCCGGGCCACGAATTCGGCCTCGACGACCTCGCGGGCCACGCCGCGCGCCTGCGACTGCTCATCCACGCGCCCGCGCCACGACGGCGAATCCACGGTGCCGGGGCAGATGGCGTTGGCGCGCACGCCGCGCGTCACGTAGTCGGCGGCGACGGCCTTGGTCATGCCGATCAGGGCCGCCTTGGTCGCGCCGTACGCGAAGCGGTTCGGGGCGCCCTTCACGCTGGAGACCACGCTGGCGATGTTCACGACGCTGCCCCCCTGCGCGAGCAGCAGCGGCACGGCGGCGCGGGTGGTGTGGTAGGCGGCGTCCACGTTCAGCGTGAAGGCGCGGCGCCACTCGGGTTCATCGCAGGCCAGGATGTCCCCGTGGGGCACCATCCCGGCGCAGTTCACCAGCCCCTGGAGGGCATCCAGGCCTCCGATCAGCGTGCGGATGGCCGCGCCGTCGGTCACGTCCAGCGCTTCCAGGCGGCCCGGCAGGCCGTCCAGGAGCCCGTGCCGCAGGTCCGTGGCGATCAGATCCGCGCCCTCGGCGGCCAGCCGCTCGGCGATGGCGCGGCCGATGCCCTGGCCCGCCGCCGTCACGAGAATGGTTTTTCCGGTCAGTCGTTTCATGGATGGCTCGGTCATGGGCTCCTTTGAAGGGCGGGTCATCGGGCGCTCGCCGTCGGGGGTCGGGGCAGGGGGGCGGCCGGATCGATCAGGCCCTGGGCGCGCAACTCCGTCCACAGGGCCCCGGGCACGGCGGTCTGGAGTGCCGCCACGTTCTGCAGGATCCGCTCCGGATGGTGATCCGCGACCAGCACTGACGCCACCGCCGGATGCCCGTAGACGAACTGGAGGGCCGCGGTGGTCAACGGCACGCCGTGCGCCGCGCAGACCTCCTGGAGCCGTAGCGCGCGCTCCAGCACGCCCTCTGGCGCGGCCGCGTAGTTGTAGTTCGCGCCGGGTCGGGGGTTGGCGAGCAGGCCGGAGTTGAACACCCCGCCGATCACCACCCGCGCGCCGCGCCGCGCACACTCGTCCATGAACGGCAGCGACTCCTGTTCCAGCAGCGTGTAGCGGCCCGCCAGCAGGAAGGTGTCGAAGTCCCCGGCGCGCACCAGTTCCAGCGGCAGCTGCCACTCGTTCATGCCCGCCCCGAAGCCCCGGATGGCGCCCTGGTCGCGCAGGTCCACCAGCGCCCGGTGCGCGCCGGCCATCAGCTCGCGCACGCCCACCCCGACCACGTCCGGATCGTGGATGAACAGCACGTCGATGTGAGCCACACCCATACGCTCCAGACTCTCCTCGTACGAGCGCATCACGCCGTCGTACGAATAGTCGTACACGACGTTTCTGGGCGTGTTCACCTCGAAGGCCCCGATCTGGCTGGCGTGGGGTGGGACGTCCTCGCGCAGCAGGCGGCCCACCTTGCTCGACAGCTGCCAGCCGTTCTTGTCACGCAGGAACGCACCGAGGCGCTCCTCGGCCAGCCCGCGGCCGTACCACGGAGCCGTGTCGTAGTAGCGCAGGCCGGCGTCCCACGCGGCCTGGAAGACCTGCTCCGCCTCGGCGTCGCTCACGGCGCGGCGCAGGTTGCCCTGCGTGCCGGTGCCCAGGCCCAGGGGGGGCAGGTGGAGGGGGAACGTGGCGGGTTCAGTCATGGGTGTCCTTCATTCGAGGAGAAACACGGGCGTCATGGTCGACCACCACTCGCCGGGCCGGGCGCCCGGCACGGGTTCCTGACAGGGATCGGTGTGGGTCCACCACTCGCGCGTCTTCGGATCGCGGGCAATCTCGGCCTGCGCTTCCTCCCACGAGTTCCCGTGGAATTCCAGGTACGAGAACAGCGTGTCGCCATGCAGGAAGATCGAGTAGTTGCTCACCCCCACGCGCCTCAGGGTCGCCATGACCTCCGGCCACGGGTTCGCGTGCAGGCGCAGGTACTCGTCACGGTGCTCGGGTCTCAGGCGGATGACGCTGGCGATTCGCTGCATGGCCGGAACCGGCGCTGTCACGCCAGCGGCAGGCACGCCGGCCCGCTCGGCTCGAAGGTCTTGTACGTCAGCACGAACTCCTGGTGGCCGAGTTCCTCGCTGACACTCTGACGACCGCTCGCCACGGCCTCGACCAGATCGACGATCTCCTGCGAGACCTGCGGCAGGGTGGCCCCGCCCTCCAGGATCTTGCCCGCGTTCACGTCCATGTCCTCGCTCATGCGTCGGTAGGTCTCGGGGTTCGCGCAGACCTTGATAACCGGACTGATGGCGCTGCCCACCACGCTGCCCCGCCCGGTCGTGAACAGGATCAGGTGCGCGCCCGAGGCGATCATCTCGATGTTCTCGGCGGTGTCGTTGATGTTCGGGAAGCCGAAGCGCACCTCGCCGTCCGGGATGACGTCCATCAGGTACAGGCCCGGCGCGGGCGCCCGCTCGCCGGGACGGATCAGACCGTGGATGGGGCCCAGACCGCTTTTCGCATACGCCCCCAGCGACTTCTCCTCCTGGGTGGTCAGGCCGCCGTCGGCGTTGCCCGGCGCGAAGCTGCCGTGCCCGAGCGTGGTGTAGTACCGCGCCGCCTTGTGCACCGAGTCGACCAGCGCCTGCCCCAGCTCCGGCGTGATCGCGCGGCCCGCCATGTGGTGCTCGCAGCCGATCAACTCGCCCGTCTCCTCGAAGATGCAGGTCGCGCCCCGCTCCACCATGGTGTCGAAGGCCCCGCCGACCGCCGGGTTGGCACTCATGCCGCTGGTGCCGTCTGACCCGCCGCACACCGTGCCGACGATCAGCTCCGACCAGTCGAGCGGCACCTGCGGCACACGGTCGAGTGCCGTCCGGGCCTCACGGATCCACGCCACGCCCTCGCGGGTGGTCGAGCGGGTGCCGCCGCGCTCCTGGATCACCAGCGTCTGCACCGGGCGGCCCGAGGCGCGCACGGCGTCCTCCAGCCGGTGGCGGTTGAAGCCCTCGCAGCCCAGCGAGACCAGCAGCACGCCGCCCACGTTCGTGTGGGTGCACAGCTGTTCCATCAGGCCCTGCGCGTAGGCGTTGGGGTAGCAGCCGGAGAAGCCGATCAGCTGCACGTCGTGCCCCCGCGCCTGCACGCTGATCTCGCGGGCGACGTGGTGCGCGCACTCGACCAGATACCCGACCAGGATGACGTTGCGGATGCCCTTGCGGCCGTCCTGGCGCAGGTAGCCCTTCACGGGCGTACCGCCGGCAGCGTGAGCCGGGAACCGGGCGCTCCGAGCGGCGGGCGCGGCGCGGCCGAGGAGGCGATCCAGGAACTGCGGGATGAGGCAACAATCGGCGCTGTCCCGGTGGTCGCCGCACGAAACGGGGAATAGGTCATACGTGGTCCTCTGTGGGTGGGGGGTCGTCCGTGGGGCCGGTCGTCACGAAGTCATTGCCAGAGTCGAGGGTGTACGTGTGCAGGTAGTCACTCTGAAGGTTGTGCAGGTGCACGTGCTCGCCCGCCTGCGCGGTGTGGGTCATGGAGCCGATGGGCGCGCCGTAGCGGAAGACCCGGTCGCCTGCCCGCAGGTCGGTGCGCGCGAGCTTGTGACCCAGCGCGACCGAGGTGCGAACCAGCAGCGGTGTCCCCGCCACGTCCACAGTCTCACCCGCCTGGATGGCCCGGCACGCCACCACGATGGTGTCGTCCGGGTGGAGCAGCAGTACGGCGTGCGCGGTCATGGATGGGCCTCCTTGGACGTGGACGTGGGGAACAGGCCCAGGCGGTAGACCCGGTCGGCCGTTCCCGCCCAGAAGCCGTGCGCCCGGGCGGAATCGAGGGGCGGCAGCGTGGCGCGCAGGGCGTCCAGCGTCGTGGCGTAGTCGGCCGCCAGCGTCGAGACGGGCCAGTCGCCGCCGTACATCAGCCTCGACGGCCCGAAGAGATCGAAGGCGTGGGCTACGGCCCGCCGCAGGGAGCCACGGTCCTGGCCGGGCCGCAGGCGGGTCAGCAGGCCCGAGACCTTCGCCGTCACGTTCGGCAGCGCGGCCAGGGCCGCCAGGTCGTGCGACCAGGCGTACAGGTCGTCGTCGGCCAGGGGTGGGTTGCCCAGGTGGTCGAGGATCACGCTGAGATCTGGGTGGTCGGCCACCACCTCGGCCGCCAGCGGAAGCTGTTCCGGGCGCAGCACGAGATCCAGACTCAGGCCCAGACCCGCCAGGGCGTCCAGCGCCCTCCCGACGTCGGCCCGGGCCAGCCAGTCGCCCTGCGGGATGTCGTGGGTCAGGTGGCGCACGCCCCGCAGGCGGTCGTCCAGCAGCGCCTCCTGAGCGGCGTCCAGACCGTCCGGCGCGGTCAGATCGAGCCAGCCGACCACGCCGCGCACCCACGGAAAGGCGCGGAGGATTCGCAGCGCCCAGGCCATCTCGCGCGGGTCGTGACTGGCCTGCACGTACACGCCGTGCGTGACGCCTGCCGCCAGCCGCTGCGGTTCGAGTTCGTCCAGCGTGACGACCCGGCGCAGCGATTCGTCGGCCCCGTCCAGCCAGAAATACTCGATCACCTGCGGGTTCCAGCAGTGCACGTGGCTGTCCACGATGACGTGCTGGCCCGGAACGGCGGGGATCATGCCCTCAGCCCTCCCGCCGCTTGCGCAGCTGGTCGAGGTACACGATCACGGCGATCAGCAGGCCGGTGATGATCTGCTGCCAGAACGGGTCGACGCCCAGCAGGTTCGCGCCGTTGGAGATAGTGGTGATCAGCAGCGCGCCCAGGATGGTGCCGAACACGCCGCCCTCGCCGCCGAACAGGCTCGACCCGCCGATCACGCTCGCGGCGATCGAGTCCAGCTCGTACCCGGTGCCGGCGGTCGGAACGCCCACCCCGATGCGGCTGACGACCAGCACGCCGCCGATGGCCGCGCACAGCGCGCTGATGCCGTACACGAAGAACACCACGGCGCCGATGTTCACGCCCGAGAGCCGCGCGGCCTCCTTGTTCGAGCCGTACGCGAACACGTAGCGGCCCCAGCGGCTGCGGTGCAGCAGCACCCACCCGACCGCCGCGACCAGCAGCAGCACCACGAACAGGCTGGGCACGGGTCCCACGTTGGTGGTGGAAAAGGTCGTGAAGCCGGAGCTGGGCATGCTGATCGACTGGCCCCCCGTGAGCAGCAGCGCCGAGCCGCGCGCCACCGACAGCATGGCCAGCGTGGCGATAAACGGCGGCAGGCCCAGCTTGTGGATCGCGAAGGCGTTGATCATGCCGATCCCGAAGCCCAGCAGCAGGGCCAGGAAGATCGCGGGCACCAGCGGCATGCCGTGGCTGGCCAGCAGCGCCAGCGTCACGCCCGTGACCGCCACGACCGAGCCGACCGACAGGTCGATGCCGGCCGTGATGATCACGAAGGTCTGCCCGATGGCCAGCACGCCGCCGATGGCGGTCTGGCGCAGCAGGTTGGTGATGTTGCCCGGCGTGGCGAAGGTATCGGTGCTGAGGCCCAGCGCGATCCACACGGCCAGCAGCAGCGCGACCAGACTGAGCTGCATCAGCATCTTGACGTTCAGCGAGCGGGTGGGCTTCAGGGTGGCGTCGTTGGCGCTCATGCGGGACTCCAGCGGGAACGGGGCAGCGGGGGGCGGGCGGCGCGGCTCATCCGAGCGCCAGGTGGAGGATGTCCTCCGGGCTGGTCACGGCCGGATCGACCTCGCCGACCACCCGGCCCGCGCGCATCACGATCAGGCGGTCGCTGATCGCCATGACCTCTGGCAGGTACGACGACACCAGCAAGATGGCCTTCTTCTCCTTCACCAGGGTGGAGAACAGCCGGTAGATCTCCAGCTTGGTGGGAATGTCCACGCCGGTCGTGGGTTCGTCAAACATGAACAGGTCGGCGCCGTGGTTGAGCCACTTGCCGATCACGACCTTCTGCTGGTTCCCGCCGCTCAGCTTGCGGGCGGGCAGATCCAGCGTGGGCGTCTTGATCTTCAGGGAGTCCTTCTGCACCTGCGCGGTGCGCTGCTCGGCCGCGGCGGAGACCAGCCCGCCGCGCGCGTCGCGGTCGTAGGTGGGCAGGTTCACGTTGAACTTGATCGACTGCGACAAGCACAGGCTCTGGTGCCGGCGGTCCTCGGGGATCAGGGCCACGCCCTCCTTGAGCGCCGATTTGACATTCGCCGTGTTCAGCGTGTGGCCGCCCTTGAGCAGTTCCCCGCTGTAGGGCCGCGCGCCCGCGATTGACATCATGACCTCGCTGCGGCCCGCGCCGACCAGGCCGAAAAAGCCCAGGATCTCGCCCTCGTGCACGGTGAAGTTCACGTCCTGAAAGCCGTGGCCGCTGAGGTGGGCGGCGCTCAGCATGGGCGCGCCTCGCGGCACCTGCTCTTTGTAGTAGAAGCTCTCGATGTCGCGCCCGGCCATCAGCGACACCAGCCGCTCGCGCGTCACGGCCGCCGTGGGGCCGGAATGCACGACCGCGCCGTCGCGCAGCACCGTGACCGTATCCGACAGGTTGAAGATCTCCTCCATGCGGTGGCTGATGTACACGAAGGTGGTGCCCTGCGCGTGCAGCCGGCGGATCAGGCGTTCGAGCTGCTCGGCCTCCTGCGTGGACAGAAAAGCGGTCGGCTCGTCCAGGATCAGCAGGCGCGTGCCGCGCAGCACGGCCTTGGCGCACACCACCAGCTGCTGCTGCCCCACACTCAGGGCCGACAGCGGACTACGCGCCGAGATCTGGAAGCCCAGATCGTCCAGAAAGCGCTGGGCCTCGGCGTCCATCTGGCGCTGGATCATCAGGCCCAGGCGCGATGTCTCGATGCCCAGGTAGAGGTTCTGCGCGACGCTCAGGCTGCGGCACACCACGACCTCCTGGTGAACCGCGTCGATCCCGAGCCTCTGCGCCTGGAGTGGGGTCTGCAGGTCGGCGGGCTGGCCGTCGACCAGGATCTCGCCGGAGTCGCGGCGGTACACGCCGGTCAGGATCTTGATCAGGGTGCTCTTGCCCGCGCCGTTCTCGCCCACGATCGCGTGGATGGTGCCCTGCTCGACCGCCAGGTTGACCGCCTTCAGGGCGTGCGTGCCCGGAAAGCGTTTGTCGATCTCGCGCAATTCCAGCATGGTTCTCCTTGCGTGCAGGTCAGGGCCGCCTGCATCCAGCCCAGGCGGCCCCGACCGTCAGGACGTGGGCGTCAGAAGCCCAGCCCCAGCTTGTTCTTGTCGATCTTGCGCTTGCTGGAATCGAGCAGTCCCTGGATCTGCGCCGAGTTCATGTTCTTCAGCGTGACCGAGTACGCGCCGGTGTCCACGTCCTTGGGCAGCTTGCTGCCGCTGGCGGCCAGCATCGCGGCGCGCACGCCGCCGTAGCCCATCATGTACGGATCCTGGATGATCAGGCTGTCGATGGCGCCGTTCTTGAGATAGGTCACGAGCTGGTCGCTGGAATCGAAGCTCACGGCCGAGACCTTGTCGCCCAGCTTCTGCTCCTCCAGCGCCTTGCCCACGCCCACGCCCATGGTCAGGTTGTCCGCGAAGACCCCCACCAGGTTCGGATTGGCCGACATGATGTCGAGCATGACCGACAGCGCCTTGGTGGCGTCGTCGTCGCCGATGCGGTTGGCGACCACCTTCAGGCCGGGGTACTTCTTGGCCAGCTGATCCTTGAAGCCCTTGTCGCGGGCGGTCAGGGAACCCACGCCCGGCAGCGACGTCATGATCGCCACGTTGCCCTCGATTTTCCCGGTGTGGGCCTTGATGTCGGCGGCCAGCGCGTCGGCCGCGAGCGCCCCGGCGGCCACGTTGTTGGTCGTCAGGAACGAGGTGTAGGCGGTGGTCTTGGCGCCCGAGTCGATCATGATCAGCGGGATTTTCGCCGCCGCGACCGCGTCGATCGGGGCACCCAGCGGATCGTTGGCCGTCGGGGAGATCACGATGGCCATGGGTTTGCGCGCCGCGGCGTTCTCCAGGATGCTGATCTGCCCGGCAATGTCGCTCTCGGCGGCGGCCCCCTGCGCGATCACGTTCACGCCGTAGTCCTTGCCGGCCTGTTTGGCTCCGCTCAGGACGATCTGCCAGTACGGCGAGTTGGTGGCCTTCACGATCACGATGATGTCCTTGCTCTGCGCCAGGGCGGTGCCCAGCAGCAGGGTGCCCAGGGCAGCGGCGGTGAACTTCTTGACTTGGGTCATGTGATCCTCCAGCGGACGGCAGAGAGCGGCAGGTGGGGCGGCAGAGGGCAAACCGACAGGTCACCGTGGTGTCCGCACCCCGCTCCGGGACGTCGGAAGGCGTCCACGCCGGGCCAGAACTGTCCCTGGCAACCATGAATTGTGATGCTGAGGGGAGTGTAGACGCCACTCCAGGGCCTGTCAAGTGGCCTGACCACCCGTGGAAGCGCCGCGCCATTCTGGGGCAGGCTGCTGAACGTCCGCGCAGAACATCCATCCTGGTCGACCGAAGGCGTTCGATGCCCAGGCGCACTCCTTCCCCGCCAGCCACGTGTCTACACTCTGGTTCCCATACTGGTCAGGCCACTTGACACCGTCACATTCGGTGACCATCATGAGCGGTGCCTCGCCCGTCCATTCCGTCTGCCGCGCCCATCACCCCGGGATCGGAGTGCTTCCTGATGACCACCGACACGCTCCGCTCCGTCACGCCCGCCCACCCGCGCACGCGGCCACCCGCTCCGGGGCACCGTGCCGCTTGAAGCGCTGGAATCGCGGCGGCTGTACGCCCAGATCGCCGATCAGGTCGCCACGCTGATCGCCACCGGCGAGTACCGTCCGGGCGACCAGCTGCCGTCGGAACGTGACCTGGCCGAACAGCTGCGCGTCAGCCGCCCCACGGTTCGGGAGGCCATGATCGCGCTGGAAGTGCGCGGTCTGATCGACATCCGCGTGGGCGTGGGCATGTTCGTCCGGCCGCGCGGCGCCCGGCCCGGGCGCCGCACGGCCCTGCCGCGCCACACGGCCCTGGAGGTCATCCAGGCGCGGGTGCTGATCGAACCCCAGGTCGCGGCGCTCGCCGCCGAGACGATCACGGACAGGGATCTGACCTCCCTAAACAAACACCTGGAGGCCCTGAAGGTGGCCTTCGACCGGGGGCAGTGGTCGGCGGCCGACGACCGCGCCATCCACGAGACGGTCGCCCGCGCGACCGGCAACCAGCTCCTGGCCGATCTGATCGAGGAACTCTTCAATGACCGTGACAGCGCCGTGGCCCTGAAATTCGACGAGCATCTGGGCCAGATGCCGCACGTGCGCGAGCATTCCTTCGACGATCACCGCAAGGTCGTGGAGGCGCTCGAACGCCGTGATCCGGACGCCGCCCGCGCCGCCATGCACGACCACCTCGCGTATGTCCAGAGCGAGATGCTGGCCGGCTGGTCCGGCGACGCCACCTGACCCGGATCCACAAGGAGTCCCCATGCCCGCCACCGCGCACGCCTACCTTGTCGCCAGCGGAGACCTGCGACTCAGCGCCAACCGTACCTGCTGGCCCGCCCAGGCGCTGATGGAAGCGCAGCTCACGGCCGCCCTGGACGCGCTCGGAACGCAGGTGACGCGCGCCCACCCCTACGATGATCGCGAAGGCCACGGCTTCATCTCGTCGCAGCGCATGGGCATGGACGTGTTCCGCGCGATTCCCAAAGGCAGCGCCGTGATCGTCGCGGAAGCCGTGTGGCAGTACAGCGCCCATGTGCTGGCCGGACTGCGGGATCACCAGGGCCCGATCCTGACGGTCGCGAACTGGAGTGGCGAGTGGCCGGGCCTGGTCGGTCTGCTGAACCTGAACGGCAGCCTGACCAAGATGGGCGTGCGCTACAGCACCGTGTGGAGCGAGGACTTCCGGGATCCATGGTTCCTCGATCGGCTGCGTGAATGGGTTGAGACCGGCCGCATCGAGCACGACCTGAGCCACGTCCGGCCGCTGGAACGGGCCGCCCTGAGCGCCGGCCCACGCAGCCTCGGCGAGCGGCTGGCCGCCGAGCTGCGCGACCGCAAGGCGATCCTGGGCGTGTTCGACGAGGGCTGCATGGGCATGTACAACGCCATCATCGACGACGAGCTGATGAACCCGTGCGGCCTCTACAAGGAGCGCCTGAGCCAGTCGGCGCTGGTCGCCGAGATGGCCCTGGTGTCCGGCGACGAGGCGCACCGGGCGCTGGAGTGGCTGCTGGCCAGGGGCATGTCCTTCTCCTGGGGCAGCGATCCGGCCACCGACCTGACCCGCGCGCAGACGGTGGAACAGCTGAAGATGTACATCGCCGCCACGCGCATCGCCGACCGTTTCGGGTGTGACGCTGTGGGCATCCAGTACCAGCAGGGCCTGAAGGACACGGTGCCCGCCAGTGACCTGGCCGAGGGCCTGCTGAACAACCCGGATCGCCCGCCCGTGTTCCACGCCGACACGGGCGCGGAACTGTACACCGGCGCGGCCCTGCCGCATTTCAACGAGGTGGACGAGGGCGCCGCCATCGATCTGCTGGTCACGAACCGCGTGTGGACGGCCCTGGGCTTCGAACCGTCCAGCACGCTGCACGACCTGCGCTGGGGTGAGGAGTATGGCGGTGAGTTCGTCTGGGTGTTCCTGATCTCCGGCGCGGCGCCCGCCTCGCATTTCGTGAACGGCTATGCCGGGGCCGACAGCCAGCGCCAGCCACCCATGTACTTCCGGCTGGGAGGTGGCACGCTGCGCGGTGTGAGCCGCGCCGGGCCCATCGTGTGGTCCCGGGTGTACGTCCAGGGCGGCGCCCTGCACGCGGACCTGGGCCTAGGGCGGGCGGTCGATCTGCCGGACGCGGAGGTGCAGCGCCGCTGGCACGCGACCACGCCGCAGTGGCCGATCATGAACGCCGTGCTGCACGGGGTAAGCCGCGACCAGATGATGGCCAAACACCAGGCCAACCACCTCAACGTCGCCTACGCCCCGGACGACGCGGGCGCGCGGCAAGCGCTGGAGGCGAAGGCCGCCATGTTCGCCGCGATGGGCCTCCACGTAAACCTGTGCGGCGTGACCGCCTCGGGCTGAAGGAAGCGGGCCTCCAGAGCGAAGCGAGAGAAATGGCCGCTGCTCCGGGTACGGCCCGCGTCTGGTCTGGGTCGAGATCAGGTGCCGAGCGGTACTGTGGCAGTGTCCGCGCTCACCTCATGTATGGCGTCCTGCCCGGCGACGCGCAGGCGGAAGGGACGGGCTGCCCCGGAACGCGTGACGTGCAGGATTCGGCCTTCGCGCCTCACCTCGACGGTGAAGTCCTCACCGCCGTCCAGTGTGGGGATCACGGCGCGGGCCACGCCGCCGTCGGCCAGCGCGTACAGCGTGAGCAGGGGCTGGTTGCCGTAGTCGTACTCCGGACGTTCCAGCTCCGTACCCGTGGCCAGCAGCGTGCCGGGCCGCACGTACAGCGGCAGGCCCAGGACGCCATGGGTCTCGGTGCGCCAGCACGGGCCGGTGACGGTCTCGCCGCCGAGGAGGGGAGTCCACGTGCCTTCGGGCAGATAGACCTGTACGCGGCCGTCCTCGCGGAAGACCGGCGCGACCAGCAGGGCGTCACCCAGCAGGTACTGCCGGTCGAGTGCCGCGCACGTGGGATCGTGCGGGAAGGCCAGCACCATCGCGCGCATCATCGGCAGTCCCTGTCGGTGCGCGGTCAGGGCCTGCGCGTACAGGTACGGCATCAGCGAGAGCTTCAGGCGCGTGAAGTGCCGCAGGACCTCCACGCTCTCCTCGTCGACCGTCCACGGCACGCGGTAGGTGTGGTTGGCGTGCAGGCGGCTGTGCGAGGACAGCAGCCCGAACGCGACCCAGCGCTTGTACAGCGCTGGAGGGGGATTGCCCTCGAAGCCGCCGATGTCATGGCTCCAGAAGCCGAAGCCGCTCAGGCCCAGCGACAGGCCGCCGCGCAGGCTCTCGGCCATGCTCTCGAAGGTCGAGTCGCAGTCGCCGCCCCAGTGCACCGGAAACTGCTGTCCGCCCGCCGTGGCGCTGCGCGCGAAGAGGGTCGCCTCGCCGGGCCGCTCCGTATTCAGCGCGCGGAACACGGTCTCGTTGTACAGCTGTGGGTAGTAGTTGTGCATGCGCGCGGGGTCGCTGCCGTCGTGCCACGTCACGCCTTCGTGTGGAATCCGCTCGCCGAAATCGGTCTTGATCGCGTCCACGCCCTGCCGCGCGAGCCGCTGGATGTGCGCGGCGAACCACGCCCGCGCCGCCGGGTTCGTGAAGTCCACGATGCCCATGCCCGGCTGCCACAGGTCGCCCTGCCACACGCCGCCCCCCTCGCGGCGCAGCAGATAGCCCTCGCGCGCCGCCTCCGCGAACAGGGGAGACTTCTGCGCGATGTACGGGTTGATCCACACACTGACCCGCAGGCCGCGCCCGTGCAGCCGCGCCAGCATGCCCTCCGGATCGGGGAACACGGCGGGATCCCACTGGAAATCGCACCACTGGAAGGCCTTCATCCAGAAGCAGTCGAAGTGGAACACCGACAGCGGCAACTCGCGCTCCCGCATGCCCTCCAGGAAGGAGGTGACGGTTGCCTCGTCGTAGTCGGTGGTGAAGGACGTGCTCAGCCACAACCCGAAACTCCACGCAGGCGGCAGCGCCGGGCGGCCGGTCAGGCGCGTGTAGCGTTCCAGCACCTCGGCCGGGGTCGGCCCGGCGATCACCAGATACTCCAGCGATTCCCCGGGCACGCTGAACTGCACCCGCGATACCCGCTCGCTGGCGACCTCGAAGGACACCGCGCCGGGGTCATTCACGAACACGCCGTAGCCCTTGCTGGTCAGGTAGAACGGCACGTTCTTGTAGGCCTGGTCGCTGCCGGTGCCGCCGTCGCGGTTCCAGATGTCCACGCTCTGCCCGTTCTTCACGAAGGCTGTGAAGCGCTCGCCCAGGCCGTACACGAGTTCCCCGACGTCCAGCGTGAGGCCCTCATGCAGGAAGGTCTGCCCGTCGTCCCGGCGGATGTAGCCTATCCCGCGCCCGGCGGAGCGGGTCAGCGGCTCGTCCCCATGGAAGAATCGCAAACTCCACGGAAAGCGGGTGACTTCGGCCCGCAGCGGTCCGCTCGTCAGGGAGGCGAGCGCGTCGTCGATGTGAATGTCCACGGGCGCGTCCGTGCCGCACAGGTGGAAGGCTGGCCCGGCGTCCGGCGTGCCCTCGAAGTGCGTGACCCGCACCCGGATCACGCCCGGCAGCGGCGAGGACAGCCGCACCGTGAGCAGCGGTCCCTCCAGCGTGTCGCCCCGGTGCCGGACCGGACGGGTCGGCGCGTACAGTTCCAGCGTGGTTCCGTCCTGACGCGCGTCGTAGGCCTCGGCGGGATACGCGGGCTTGATACCGGGCAGGGTCAGCCAGTTGCCGTCCGTGAACTTCACGCCTGCGCCTCTTCGCGGATGACCCGTACGCCGCGCGGTGGCAGGGTCACGGACTCGCCCAGCACCTCAGCGCTCAGCAGGTCGGTGCCCACCAGGCCCGGCACGTTCACCTGCCGCTCCTCGGCCGTGTGGTTGAGGAGGAACAGGAACCGGCCGCCGTCACCCTCGCGCCGCGTGACCTCCACACCGTCTGGCAGGTTCGGCACCACGGGAGACACGCCGGCCGCGTCGCACAAGGCGCGGGTCAGGGCGCGCAGGCCCGGAGCATCCACGCTGGTGCCCAGCTTCCACGCCTGCCCCCGTCCGGCCCGGCGGCGCGTCAGCACCGGTGTGCCCGCGTAGAAATCCTGCCCGTAGGTGGCGAGGATCTCAGCATCCTCGACGCGCACCTGTTCGAACAGCAGCGAACACGCGAAGGTGCCCTCCAGGCCGCCCTGCATCACCACCACGTTCTCCTCGCCGGGTGGGCGGGCGTCCACCTCCTCGACCCACACGCCCAGCAGGTCGCGCAGCGGGCCGGGCGGGCCGCCGGCAAAGACCCGGTCGGACTCGTCGGCCACGCCGCTCAGCAGGCCCGCCAGAAACACCCCGCCGCCTTCCACGAAGGCTGTAATCTTTTCGGCGGTTTCCGCCGGCAGCAGGTACAGCAGGGTGGAAGCCACCACGCCGTACTCCCCCAGGTCGCTGTCCGGGCCGACCAGATCGACGGCGTACCCCTGCGCGTGGAAGGCCGTGTACAGGGCCGTGACCTCGCGCAGGTACTCCAGCGCGTTCGACGGCCCCATCGAGTTCTCCACGGCCCACCACGCGGGCCAGTCGAACCACACGGCGACCCTGGCGGGTACGCGGGCGCCCAGCGTCACGTCGCCCAGCGCCTTCAGTTCCGCACCCAGCGCCGCGACCTCGCGGAACACGCGGGTGTCGGTGCGGCCATGGTGCTCCATGACCGCGCCGTGGAACTTCTCGCACGCGCCCACCGAGCGCCGCATCTGGAAGAACATCACCGCGTCCGCCCCGTGCGCGACGGCCTGCCACGACTGGAGGCGCATCACGCCGGGCCTCTTGAGCGCGTTGACCGGCTGCCAGTTCGTCTGGCTGGGCGTCTGCTCCATCAGCATGAAGGGCTGGCCCGACTTCAGGCTGCGCATTAGGTCGTGCTTCAGGGCCACGGCGGCAGGCGGGTCGTGCGGCGCGGGATACGAATCCCACGCGATCACGTCCAGGTGCGGTGCCCACGCGCGGTAGTCCAGCGGACGGTACGGCCCCATCAGGTTCGTGGTGACCACCGCGCCCGGGATTTCGGCGCGGATCGCGTCGGCCTCCAGCCGGTACGCGCCCAGCAGCGCGTCTGACATGAAGCGCTGGTAATCCAGCGTCAGGCCCTGCACGGCGGTGGAGCGCTCGCTCCACTGCACGGTCAGGACGTTCGGCACCACGATCTCGTCCCAGTCGGTGATCGTCTGGCTCCAGAAGGTGGCATTCCACGCGTGGTTCAGGGCGTCCAGCGTGCCGTAGCGGGCGCGCAGCCACACCCGGAAGGCCGACTCGCAGCGCGGGCAGTAGCACGCTCCGCCGAACTCATTCGACACGTGCCACAGCGCCACCACGTCCCGTCCCGCGTAGCGCCGCGCCAGCTGTCCGGCCAGCGCGGGCGCGAAGCGCCGGTACGTGGGACTGTTCGGGCACGCGTTGTGCCGGTCGCCGAATTTATGTGCGCGGCCCTGGAAGTCAGTGCGCAGCACGTCGGGAAAGCGCGTCGCCATCCACGCGGGGATCGCGGCGGTGCTGGTGCCCAGGCACGCCCGCAGACCGCGCGCTTCCAGCAGCGCCAGGATCTCGTCCAGCCGCGCGAAGTCATAGGTGTCCTCGTCCGGCTGCAGGGCCGTCCACGCGAAGATGTTGACGCTCAGCAGATCGATACCAGCCTGTTCGAACAGGGCCACATCCTCGTCCCACACGGGCCGCTCCCATTGCTCGGGGTTCCAGTCGCCGCCGTACGGCATTTTTGTGAAGGGTGGCACGCGGGTGGTCATGGGGTCTCCAGGGAAGGGTCGCCGGATGGGGCGGAGGGGGGTGTAAGGGTGGGGCCGAGGGTGACGGGAGCGGCGGAATCGACCTTCACTGGGATCTGCCGGTCAAGGTAGTGCACCGTGACGGGGCGGGCCGGATCACCCGCGACGCGCCGCAGGATCACTTCGGTCAGGTGGCCATCCGCCCACGCCACATCGACGCTCAGGCCGCCGCGGGCCCGCAGGCCGCGCACTGCTCCCTGCGTCCAGTGTGGCGGCAGGGCCGGAAGCAGCCGCAGGTCGCCCCCCTGGCTTTGCAGGAGCAGTTCCGCGATCCCGGCCGTGCCGCCGAAATTGCCGTCGATCTGGAAGGGCGGGTGGTTGTCGAACAGGTTCGGCAGGGTGGATTTCGAGAGCAGCTGGCGCAGCATGGCCGCGGCCGCCGCGCCGTCGTGAAGTCGGGCGTGCAGGTTCAGCAGCCACGCGGCACTCCAGCCGGTGTGGCCGCCGCCGGCCGCCAGGCGAAGTTCCAGCGTGCGGCGGGCCGCCGCCTGCAGGTTCGGCCGCTCTCCCCACAGGTGCGCCGGATACAAGCCGTACAGGTGCGAGACGTGCCGGTGCCCGGGTTCGGACTCGGGGAAGGGGCGGCTCCATTCCAGCAGCTCGCCGCGTTCGCCCACCTGAAGTGGTCGCAGGCGGGGCAGGGCCAGCGAAATCTCCTGACGCAGCTCGGATGCGGTATCCAGTGTCTCGGCGGCCTGCGCCGCGATCTGGAGCAGGTCCTGGATGATGCTCAGATCCATGGTGCTGCTCTCGCTCACGGCGCAGGGGCGGCCCTCCGCGTCCAGAAAGCGGTTCTCCGGGCTGGTCGATGGACTGGTGCCCAGCGTACCCTCCCCCTCCTCGACCAGCCAGTCGAGCAGGAACCGGGCCGCGCCCTCCAGCACCGGCCAGTGGCGGGCAAGCACCTCGGGATCCGGGCGGAACAGCTGCCGCTCCCACAGCTGCCGCGCCAGCCACGCTCCGCCGAGCGGCCACATCGCCCAGCTGGCGTCGCCGCCGGTCGGGGTGCTCATGCGCCACAGATCCGTGTTGTGGTGGGCGGCCCAGCCGCGCGCGCCGTAGTTCACGCGGGCGGTGCGCTGGCCTGAGGCGGCCAACTCATGCAGCATCGTCTCCAGTGGCCCGCTCAGCTCGCCCAGGCCGCAGGGCTCGGCGGGCCAGTAGTTCATCTGGGTGTTGATGTTGATGGTGTAGTCGGACTGCCAGGGGGGCTGCACGTGGGGATTCCACAGGCCCTGCAACGTGGCGGGTTGCCCGCCGGGCCGCGAACACGCGATCAGCAGGTAGCGGCCGAAATCGAAGTACAGCCGCTCCAGGTCGGCATCGGGTGTGCCCTGCGCGTATTGCCGCAGCCGCTCGTCGGTGGGCACGTCGTCGCGGCGCTCGCGGTTCAGATCCAGCGTCACGCGGTCGAACAGGGCCGCGTGATCCTGCCGGTGGCGATCGGTGAGCGTGTCGTCGCTCAGGGCGGATGCGTCGTCCAGCACGCGGATGCACCGCTCCAGCGGTTCCGGGTCTCCGGATCGGGGCGCGACGTTCCACCCGGCGAAGCTGCTGGCCGCTGTGAACAGCAGCGTGAACCCGCTGGCCCCCTCGATCTGGAACCGGGCCGCGTGCCCATCGTCCGCGGGGAGAAACCCCACCTGTCCATCCGTCACGCGCACACGCAGCAGGCCGTGGCCCTCCAGCCCCAGGCCTGGCTCGTACAGCACCGGTTCCGGGTGCGGGGGGAGCCACGGGAAGGCGTCCAGCACGCGGGTCGGCAGGTGGATGTGCAGATGAAGGTCACCAGATCGCCCATGAACCCGGTGGGGATGAGGCGACCCGAGAGAGACCACGTACCTGACGGCCGGATCCAGGCCGGTCCAGCGGCCCACCAGGACGTGATCCGGGGCGCTGATGAAAGTCTCCCGCCGCTCTGCACCGAGCTGTACGGCGTGAATGGCGCTGCCCAGGTCGAGCGTCCGGCGGTACTCCACCTGCGGCTCCCCGCCGCCCACACGCTGCACGCGCAGGGTGCCGAGTGGCTGGTAGGCCTCGCCGAGGCGGCCTTCCAGGTGCGTCTCGACGACCTGCTGGGCGTCGTACCAGCGTTCCTCCTTCAGGAGGGCACGGGCCAGTGGCAGGTACCGGCGGGCCTCGTAGTTGACGTCGTCGCGCGGCTGGCCAGACCACAGCGTGCCCTCGTTGAGATCCAGGTGCTCACCGTGTGGGTCGCCATGCAGGCCGCCGTGCACCATGGCCCCCAGCCAGCCATTGCCGACGGGAAGCGCCTCATTCCAGTCGGCCGCCGGGCGGGGGTACCACAGGGTGGAGCGGTGGGTCATGGGTGAGTGTCCTTGGAGGAGTGGCGCCACCCTGCGGGGATCAATATGGGCAGGCGCAGAACGGGAATCGGGCAGGCCAGCGTGATTCGGGGTGCCGGTTCCAGTTGGCCCGGAAGGGGATACAGGTCATGGCGGCGCCCGCCGGGAGCGTGGCGGGCGCGGCACCAGCGACGCTTTACTTGATCACATTCCAGAGGGTCAGGCGATCCTTGACCAGCGCGGACTCCATGTCGGCGTACTTGCCGACCTTGGCGGTCAGCTCGGCCAGGAACGCGTCGTAGGCCTTGTCGAAGTCGGCGGGTTTGCCGAGGATCATTCGGGGAATGGCCTTGCGGGCGATGTCCTGTTCCTTGTTGAAGAACTCGTTGAGCGGGTTGTCCTGCGAGACCTGGATCGACCACGCCGCGCCCCACGGCTTGGGCTGGAAGGTGCTGGCCTTGGGCAGCAGGTCGTTCCAGAGTTTGGCCTTGTACGCGCTCAGCGCGGCCTTCTCGGAAGGCGTGTAGGCGTCGATGATCTGCTCGGGGTAGGTGGTGGTGTAGTAATTGCCGCCCGGGTCCTTCACGCCGTCACCGTATCGGATGGAGATGTTGTAGTTCCCGACGCCGGTGGTGCGCTGGAACGTGGCGGGGTCGCCGTTCTTCTGCTTGAGCACGGCGTCCGGGATCACGCGCTTGCCGCCCTGCACCACATACTGCTTGCCCTGCACCCCCCAGTTCTTCAGCACCTGTCCTTCCGGGCTGGCGAGGTAGTCGAGGAACTTGATTGCCGCGATGGGATCCTTGCACGACTTGGTGATTCCGATGCCCCAGCCGCCGACGAAGCCGGTGGGCTGGTTGTACGCGACCTTGATGCCGGGCTTGGTGGTCACGCCGAAGCGGCCGTACATCTGGTCGTGCTTCCCGGCAGCCTTGAGCGAGTTCACAGCGTCCCCGATCTCCCACCCGGCGTCGATCACGCCGACCACGCGTCCCGAGGCGATCTTGGCGAGGTACTGGTCGTACTTCTGCGTGAAGCTCTCCGGGTCGAGCAGACCGATGTCGTTCATGTGGTTGAGCCAGCGGAAGTACTCGCGTTCCTCCGGCTTGAAGAAATGCAGCGTGGCCTTGTACGTCTTGGGATCGATGTACCATTCGCCGTCGTCGCTCCCGCCCGTCGCCCAGAACGCCGGGTTGGTCACGCTGATCAGGAAGCGCCAGTCGTCCGCCAGCAGGCTCAGGCCGATGGTGGGACGGCCGTCGGCGGTCTTGGGGTGCGCCTTGATATACGTGGCGATCACCTTCTCGTAGTCCGCCAGGGTCTTCACCTGCGGGTACTTCTGCTCCTTCAGGGCCGCGAGCTGCAGCTTGAACCACGCGTCCGTGTCGAAGTACGTCTGGTTGATCGCGTCGTTGGTGGGCACGAAGTAGATGCCGCGATCCTTGTTTGAGAAGCGCATGCGGTCGAACTGGTTGCCGATCACGCGCTTGATGTTCGGCGCGTACTTGTTGATCAGGTCGGTCAGGTCGAGCATCGCCCCGGCGTCGACCAGCACGCCGGCGGCGCCCTTGGGCGAGATCAGGTCCGGGTACTGGCCGGACGCGGCGATCAGGTTGATCTTCTCGTCCGGGCTGCCGACCGCGAACTCGGCCTTCAGGGTCACGCCGGTCTTCGCGGTGATCACCTTGCCGACCTCGTCCTGCATGCCGTTCCAGTTGGCATTGGGATCGGCGAAGAAGGCCGTGAAGGTGATCGGCTTGGGCGTTGTGCCCTGCGCGGTCACGGTGCCCGCAGCGGTCAGGGCCAGGGTCAGCAGGGCGAGGGTGGTGCGGGCGGTCACGCGGCGGGTACGGTTCATGGGGCCTCCTTGGGCGGGGAACAGGAATGGGACGGGGGGTGGTTCAGCCCTTGACGGCGCCGAGGGTCATGCCGGCCACGAAATACCGCTGCAGGAACGGGTAGACGACCAGGATCGGGGTGATGGTGATGATGGTGATCGCCATCTTGATCGAGTCCGGGGTGATCTGCTGGGTCTTGAGTTCGCTGCTGTGCATGGCGTCTGCGCCGGACTGGGTGGACTGCAGGATCTTCATCAGCTCGAACTGCAGCGTGCTCAGCTGCGGGCTGCTGCTGTTGTACAGGTACGTGTCGAACCACGAATTCCACTGGCCCACCGCGATGAACAGCGCGACCGTGGCGAGCACCGGGGCGCACAGCGGCAGGATGATCCGCACGAAGATCACCAGGTCGTTCGCGCCGTCGATGCGGGCACTTTCCTGGAGTTCGACGGGCAGTTCGTCCATGTACGAGCGGATCATGAAGATGTTGAAGGCGTTGATCAGCGTGGGCAGGATGTACACCCAGAAGGTGTTCATGAGGTGCAGGTCGCGGATCAGCAGGAAGCCGGGGATCAGGCCGCCGCTGACGTACAGCGTGATCGCCAGGAAGCGCGAGAGCAGCCCTCGCCCCAGGAAGTCCCGGCGGCTCAGGACGTACGCGACCATGGCGCACGCGCCCAGGCTGAGCACCGTGCCGATCACCGTCCGGGCGACCGAGATGAAGAAGGCCTGCGGGATGTTGCCGTACGCGAAGATCGCGCGGAAGTTGTCCAGCGTGGGGTGGCGGGGAAACACGGTGATGCCGCCGCGCACGGTGTCCTGCGACTGGTTCAGCGCGATGGCCAGCACGTTCAGGAAGGGGTAGACCGTCACGATCAGCACGAGCAGCATCAGCGCGCCGTTCACGAGGTCGAAAGTCGAGGGCCGGGCACGTGGCCCCGTGGGAAGGTGCGTCATACCGAACCTCCGTGATTCCAAGACATCCCGTGGAAAGATCGGGCTGTCCTTCCATCACTCCAGTTCGGTACGCGGCTTCTGCTCGCTCTCCTGCGGAGCTTTGCAAGTCCGCTCGGGTTCGTCTTCGCCTCACCTGAAGTTGGTCTCATGTCCAGGCCTCCTAGATAATGCTGTCGCCGGTCTTACGGCGGAAGAAGGCGTTCGCGCCGAACAGCAGCGCCAGCCCGACCAGGGAATTGACGACACCGATGGCCGTGCCGAAGCTGAATTTGTTCATGCCGATGCCGTTCTGGAGCGCGTACAGGTCGAGCACCAGGGCGCTGTCCTTGACCACTGGGTTACTGAGCAGCAGCTGTTTCTCGAAGCCGATGGCGGTCAGGTGCCCGATGCTCAGCACGAACAGGATGATCACCACGCGGCTGATGCCGGGCAGCGTGATGTGCCGCATCAACTGCCAGCGTCCGGCTCCATCGACGCGCGCGGCCTCGTACAGGGCCGGCTCGATGGCGGTCATGACGGCCAGGTAGATGATGGTGTTCCAGCCGATCTCCTTCCACAGGTCAGAGAGCACGACCACACCCCAGAAGTAATTGCTGTGCGCCATGAACTGCACGGGCGGCCCGCCGAAGTGGGCGATCAGCTGGTTGATGGGGCCGCCGTCGGTGCTGAGCATCTTGTACACCAGCCCCGCCACGACCACCCACGACACGAAGTGCGGCAGGTACGACACGGTCTGCACGGTGCGTTTGAACAGGCCGGCGCGCATCTCGTTGAGAAGCAGCGCGAAGATGATGGGCAGCGTGAAGCCCAGGATCAGGCCCAGCACGCTCATGCCCAGCGTGTTCTTCAGGGCCAGGTAGAAGGTCTCGTCCTGGAAGAGGTCGGTGAAATTCTTGAGGCCCACCCACTGCTGCTCGAAGAAGGGCCGGCCGGGCCGGTAGCGCTGGAAGGCCATCAGCCAGCCCCAGATCGGCACGTAGTTGAACACGAACACCAGCGCCACGAAGGGCAGGGACATGGCGAGCAGGTAGCGCTGTTCGTGGGCGCGTTTCAGGAGGCGCGGGCGGCGTCTGGGTTCGGCGCGGGAGCGGGCGGCCGGGCTGAGTCCTGAACTGTGCATGGGGCCTCCAGGGTGGAGCGGGGGAACGCGGCGGGGCAAGAGCGGCAGACGACAACGGCGTCCACGGTCTCGGCGGGCCGGGGCTTGACAACGAACTGGTGTGGGATCACCGTACTATCGAAACGATTCGATTGTCAATGGGTGTGGTTCGACACCCCAAGCCAGACGTCACCTCGACACCGTCCACCGCGCCCGCTATGGTGAACCCACCACGAGGCCCCCATGCCCACGATCAAGGATGTCGCCGCCCACGCCGGAGTCTCACCCAGCACCGTCCACTACGCCCTGAACGGCAAACGCAGCATCTCGCCCGCCGTCCGCGAACGGGTATTGGCCTCTGTTGAGGCCCTGGACTACTCGGCCAGCGCCGTCGCTCAGCGCATGCGCGAGCACCGCTCGTACTCCCTGGGGCTGGTCGCTCCGGCCCTGCCCGCCAGCGACGCCGCCATGATGGAACTCCTGACCGCCACCGCCGCCCGCACCAGCAGCGCCGACCACACCCTGGGCATCTTCCTCAACCAGACGCCGCAGCAGGTGCTCGCCCTGCTGCGCGGCCAGTACGTCGACGGCGTGCTGCTGATCGAGACGGCCCACGACGATCCCCGCATCGAGGCCCTGCGCGGCAGCGCCCACCCCTTCGTGCTGATCGGACAGACCGGCGACATGACTGGTCTCAGTTCCGTGGACTTCGACTTCGAGGAGGCCTTCTACCTCGCCTTCGATCACCTCGCGCGCCTCGGCCACCGCGAGATCGGCTTTCTGGTGCCGCCCGGCGCGGCCGACGACGACCAGGGCGAGCGCAAGGAGAACTGGTACGCCACCCGGCGCGGTCTGTACCGCGCCCAGCAGCAGCACGGCTTCCGGGTCGAGCTTGAACCGGCCCCCCTCGACATCGAGAACGGCCACCGCGCCGCCCTGCGCCTGATCGAACGGTCTCCGCACCTGAGCGCGATTGTGGCCTCCGGGCACACGCAGGTCGGCGTGCTGCGCGCGCTGTATTCCAAGGGCCTGCGCGTCCCGGACGACTGTTCCGTCATCGGGGTCACCACGGCCCAGATTGCCGAGTGGACGATTCCGCGCCTCACCAGCGTCGATCTGCCGCTGGCCGCCATGAGCGTCGCCGCGACCGACCTGCTGCTGCGCAAGGTGAACGGCGAGGCCGTCACCGAACAGCTGCTGCTTCCCGCCGCGCTGGTCGAACGCGAAAGTACTGCTCCCCCCCGGAGGACGCCATGAACATCGATCTACGCGGACACACAGCGCTCGTGACCGGCGGCAGCGGACAGCTCGGCCGCGTCATGTGCCGCACCCTGGCCACCTGCGGCGCGGACATCGCCATCCACTACCACCGGAACGCCGCGCAGGCACACGCCCTCCAGGCGGAGCTCACGGCGCTGGGGGTGCGCGCCCACGCCGTCCAGGCCGACGTGACCGACGAAACAAGCGTGCTGGGGATGCGCGACGCTGTTCAGGCCGTCCTGGGTTCCCCGGACATCATCGTGAACAACGCCGTGGCGCAGTATGCCTGGACGACGGTTCTCGAGCAGCCCCTGGAGGACTTCGACAGCCAGTACCGCACGACTGTTCTGCACGCCGTCCTGATGGCCCGTGCCTTCGTCCCGGCCATGACTCTGCGCGGCGGTGGGCGCGTGATCGCCATCAATACCGAGTGCGCCATGCAGGCCGCGCCCACACAGAGTGCCTACGTGGCTGGCAAGCGCGGCCTGGACGGCGTGATGCGCGTGCTGGCGCGCGAGGTCGGGGAGCACCAGATCACCGTGAACCAGGTCGCGCCCGGCTGGATGGTCAGCGAGGATCACCCCGCCGACGGCAGCGACGCCCAGGCCGCCTACGCCAGGAACGTGCCCCTGCGCCGGCGCGGCACCGACCAGGACGTCGCCAACCTCGTCGCGTTCCTCGCCTCGGATCTCGCGGCCTTCATCAGCGGGCAGTACATCTCCGTCAGCGGCGGCAACGTCATGCCGACCATCTGACAAGAGCGCGCCGTGGTCAGGCGCGCACGGCGGGCACGGCCTTGGGCGACCGTCCGCCGGACACGACGGTGGCGATGCCGGAGGCCGCGATGATCCCCATCCCGAGCAGGGCCAGGGGGTCGGGCACGTGCCCGAAGACCAGGACGCCCAGCACGCCCGCCCAGAACAGCTGAAGGTACGAGACCGGCGCGATGGCCGACGCGGGCGCGTACCGGTAGCTGAGCGTGAGCAGGAAGTGCCCCACGCCGGCCAGCAGGCCCAGCGCCAGGAACATCAGGATCAGACTCCACGACAGGGCGTCGCCACTCCAGGAGAACGGCGTGAGGATGCCGAAGGCCACCGCGCCGACCAGGGCGGAGTTGAACAGCAGCGTCAGGGGCCGCTCGGCGCGCAGCGTGCGGGACATCAGGTTGTACGCGGTGGTCACGACGGCGCAGCCCAGCGCGAACAGTACGCCCAGTCCGTCCAGGTGCCCGGTGGGCCGCGCGATCAGCAGCACGCCCGTGAAGCCCACGGCGGCCAGCACCGCGCGCCCGGCCGAGAGCTTCTCGCCCAGCAGCGGCGCGGCCAGCAGCACGACGAGCATCGGCGAGGTGAACACGATGGCCTCCGCCTCGGCCAGCGGGAGCCGGCGCAGGGCCAGGCCCATGAAGAGGGTTGCGGCGACCAGACTGAACGAGCGCACGATCACCGGTATTGGCCGGCTTGGGATCAGGAGGTCACGGCCCTGCCGGGGGGCGAGCAGCGCCGTCATCAGCACCAGCTGCACGGTGTACCGCGCCCACGCGACCAGCGGCACCGGGTAGTGGTGGCTGGCCGTGAGCACCTTGGTGATGGTGTCCATGCTGGCAAACAGCAGCACGGCGACCACCGACAGCGCCACCCCGAACAGGGGCCGGTTGGGAGCCGCCGTCGGCGCGGCGTCCGGCGCGGGCAGGCCCGGTTCCAGCGCGAGGGTCGGCGTGGCCGGCTCAGCCATTCAGCAGGCCCATGCCACTCGCGGGCTGCCGGGTGCCCTGCGCCAGTCCGGGCGGAAAGGCCGCATCGATGCGCGCGAGGTCGTCTGGCGTGAGGATCACGTCGAGCGCCCCGAGGTTCTCCTCGAGGTAGCCCACGCGCTTGGTGCCGGGAATCGGCACGATGTCCTGCCCCTGGGCGAGCACCCACGCGAGGGCCAGTTGCGAGGGTGTGACGCCCTTCTCGGCCGCAATCCGCCTGATCTCCGTGACCACGTCGAGGTTCTTCTGAAAGTTCTCCCCCTGGAAGCGCGGGTGGTTGCGCCGCATGTCGCCCGGTTCCAGATCGTCCGGGGACGTCACAGTGCCGCTCAGGAAGCCGCGCCCCAGCGGGCTGTACGGCACGAAGCCGATGCCCAGCTCGCGGCAGGTGGCGAGCACGCCGTCTTCCGGGTCGCGCGTCCACAGGGAATACTCGCTCTGTACCGCGCTGATGGGGTGGATGGCGCTGGCCCGGCGCAGGGTGTCGCTCCCAGCCTCCGAGAGGCCCAGGGCGCGTACTTTGCCCTCCTGCACGAGCTGGGCCATCGCCCCGACGGTGTCCTCGATGGGCGTCTGCGGATCGACCCGGTGCAGGTAATAGAGGTCGATGTACTCGGTGTTCAGGCGTTTCAGGCTGGCCTCCACGGCCTGCCGCACGTACTCAGGCCGGCCATTGACGTGCAGGCCCGGTTCGGTGCGGCGCACGATCCCGAACTTGGTCGCCAGGATCACGCGCTCACGCTTGCCCTGCAGCCAGCCGCCCAGCAGCTCCTCGTTGCTGCCGTTGCCGTAGGCGTCGGCGGTGTCGTAGAAGGTGACGCCCAGCTCCAGGGCGCGGTCGAGGGTGCGCCGGTTCTCGCGGTCGTCGGCCGCGCCGTAGGACTGCGCCATGCCCATGCAGCCCAGGCCGAGGGCCGACACGCTCAGGTCGCGCAGGTAGCGGGTGGGCAGGATCGTGGTCGGGGTCATTTCTTCTCCTGTTGGGCGAACACGTCACGGGCGACGGGCGCGGCGGTCATGGCGCTGGGCCAGCCGGCGTAGAACGCGAGGTGCGTGATGGCCTCACCGATCTCCTCCGGCGTCAGGCCGTTCCCGAGGCCGAGGGCGAGATGCGAGCGGAGCTGCTCGGGGCGGTTCAGGGCGACCAGGGCGGCCACCGTGATCAGGCTGCGGTCGCGGCGCGACAGGCCGGGACGGGCCCAGACGTCGCCAAACAGCACGTCATCCGTGAGCTAGGCCAGTTTGGGTGCGACATCGCCGACGAGTTGCTGGGCGCGGGACGGTTGCTGGGTCATGGTTCACTCCTGAAGGGTGGAACAGTGGGTGGGGAATGGTCGGCCATCAGTTCGCCGCACTCGACACCGGGCCGTGCTCGCGCAGCTGGGCGATGTCCCGGGAGGGCGCGAGGCCGAACAGGCGGCCGTACTCGCGGGTGAACTGCGACGCGCTGGCGTACCCCACTTGGCGGCTGGCGGTCGTGGCGTCCACCCGTCCGGTCAGCATCAGGCGGCGGGCCTCGCGGAGCCGCAGCGCTTTCTGGAACTGCAGCGGGCTCAGGCTGGTCACGGACTTGAAGTGCTCGTGGAAGGTCGACGGGCTCATGTGCACCATCTCCGCCAGCACGGGCACGTCCATGGGCTGATCGAAATGCGCCCGCACCCAGTCCACGGCCTTCGCCACGCGCTGCACGGTCGATTCCTCGTGCCCGATCTGCGCGATGCGGCCCCCCACGCTGCTGCGCAGCAGCCGGATGATCAGTTCCTCCACGACCAGCGGTCCGATCAGGGTGGCGTCGCCCTCATCGGCCATCAGGGTAAGCAGGCGGGTGGCGGTGGCCACGATGCCGGCGGTGCTGTCGCCCACGTAAACGCCCCGGTTTTCACGGATGGGTGGCAGGCCGTGGGGATACACCAGCCCGCTGAGCCGCGCGACCTGCGCCGGGTCGAAGTTCAGTTTCAGGCACAGGTACGGCTCGGCCGCGCTCGCCTGCGTGACCTGCGACGCCATCGGCAGTTCCAGCGAGAAGACCAGCAGCCGCTGCGCGTCGTATTCATAGATGTTCGGCCCGAGGAACACGGTTTTGGTGCCCTGGGCGACGATGCACACGGACGGCTGATACACGCTGTGGAACAGTTCCGCGTTCATGCGTGAGGACCGCACCGCATACGCGTTCGGCACGCGCAGGGCGTGGCTGCCGTCGTAGGGCGCGTACACGCCCAGCAGCGCCGCGAGATCAAGCAGCTCTGCCCGCTCCGGCGCGCGGTGGGGGCTGGCAGAGAGAATGGGCCGGAATTCGGATTCACGCGACATGGATCACCTCAGGTCGGACGGGCCAGGAGCTCACGCGCTGGGCATGGCCGAAGTCTACGAAGTCCCGCCCCCGCTGCCTTGCCTGAAGCTCCGGCATCCTGACCTGATCCTCTGATCCGTGGTTCAAACGGGAATCATCCACCAGCACCGCTCACCACATTCCATGACAATCCGCTTGCCGTTCATGGACGTTCCTTGAGGCGTTCGGAAGATGCCCTAGAGGCAAAAAGACAAGGTTCCGGGCGACTTCACCGGAACCCTGCCTTCGGTCACGGCCTCAGGGCAGCGTGTTTCCGGCGGCCAGCAGGATGCCGTACCAGTCTTCGCGGGACAGGGTCACGTCCGCGGCCTTGCAGCAGTCCTGCAGACGCTGCACGTTCATGGTGCCCGTCACGGGCTGCATGTGTGCCGGGTGACGGAGCAGCCACGCGATGGCGATGGTCGTGTTGCTCACGCCGTGCTTCGCGGCGACCTCGTCGATCTTCGCGTTCAGTTCGGGGAACTTCGCGTTGTCGAGGAACACGCCCTCGAAGAAGCCGAACTGGAAGGGCGACCACGGCTGGACGGTGATGTCGTGCAGGCGGCAGTAATCGAGAATGCCGCCGTCCCGATCCACGGCCTCGGCATTTTCCATGTTCACGTTGAAGCCGCGGGTGATCATGGTGGCGTTGGTGATGCTCAGCTGGAGCTGGTTGGCGACGATGGGCTGCTTCACGCTCTTTTTCAGCAGTTCTATCTGGTTCGGCGTCTGGTTCGACACGCCGAAGTGCCGCACCTTGCCTGCCTGTTCCAGCTCGTCGAAGGCGGCGGCGACCTCGTCGGGCTCGACGAGCGCGTCTGGGCGGTGCAGCAGCAGGATGTCCAGGTAGTCGGTTTTCAGGCGGCCAAGGATGCCGTCCACGGCCTCCAGGATGTGCTCCTTGCTGAAATCGAACTGGCCAGGTCGGATACCGCACTTGCTCTGCAGGATCAGGCCCTCGCGCACGCTGGAACTCATGTGCACGGCGTCCGCGAAGATCTCCTCGCACGCTCCCTTGCCGTAGATGTCGGCGTGGTCGAAGAAGTTCGCACCCTGCTCCAGCGACGCGGCCACGAAGCGCTCGGCGCCGGCCTTGTCCAGCGTGTTGATCCGCATGCAGCCCACCGCGATCACGGGGACGTCGAGGTCACTCGTTCCTAATTTGATGCTCCGCATGCTTGCCTCCTGTGGCGAGTCCGGCCGCCCCACCGGGCGCGGGGTGCGCTGCGGTGAGGCGACGGGCAGACCTCGATCCTAACGTGGCCGGGACGCCTCTGAATCCTTTCAGCCAAGCATGAAGGATTCCCGACCATCGCGTCCGGCCAACGGGCGTAGGGTCACGGGCATGGACTACCGTCAACTCGGCCGCACCGGCCTCAAGGTCAGCCCGCTGTGCCTCGGCACCATGAACTTCGGGCCGGAAACCAGCGAAGCCGATGCCCACCGCATCCTGGACGAGGCCCTGGACGCGGGCGTCAACTTCATCGACACCGCCAACGTCTACGGACGCACCCTGGGCGAGGGCGTTACCGAGCAGATCGTGGGGCGCTGGCTCGACGCCGACCCGTCCCGCCGCGGCAAGGTCGTGCTGGCCACCAAGGTGTACGGCAAGATGGGTGAGGGCCCCAACGACCAGAAGCTCAGCGCGTACCACATCCGCCGGGCCTGCGAGGACAGCCTGCGCCGCCTCAAGACCGACCACATCGACCTGTACCAGATGCACCACATCGACCGCGCCACGCCCTGGGACGAGATCTGGCAGGCCATGGAGCGCCTCGTGCAGGACGGTTCGGTGGTGTACGTGGGCAGCAGCAACTTCGCCGGGTGGAACATCGCGCAGGCGAACACCGTGGCGGCGCAGCGGCATTTCCTGGGCCTGGTGTCCGAGCAGAGCCTGTACAACCTGAACGCCCGCATGGTCGAACTGGAGGTGCTGCCGGCCTGCCGCGCGTTCGGCGTGGGCGTGATTCCCTGGAGTCCGCTGGGCGGCGGCCTGCTGGGCGGCGTGCTCCAGAAGATCGAGGGAGGCCGCCGGGCCAGCGAGGGGATGCAGAAGACCATCGAGAAGTACCGTGCGCCGCTCGAACGCTATGAGACGCTGTGCCGGGATCTGGGGCATGAGCCGGCCGACGTGGCCCTGGCCTGGCTGTTGCACCAGGACGGCGTGACCGCGCCGATCGTCGGTCCGCGCACATCCGAGCAGCTGGCTGGCGCCCTGCGGGCCCTGGACATCACCCTGGACGAAACCACGTTGAAGGCCCTGGACGAGATCTGGCCCGGCCCCGGCGGTCAGGCCCCCGAAGCGTACGCCTGGTAATCCCCCCCTCCCCCCCCGGAGATCATCACTCCATAAATGTCCGCATTCATCTGTCCGTGGACATTCTCACGAGCGTGGGGCACCATGTAAGCAAGATGACGATCGGATGGACGGCCGGACAACACAGCACGAACCTCGCTGCCATGCTCGGCGACGACGACGTGCTGTACCGTGCCGCGCAGGGCCTGATGTGCCTGCGCGCCACGCCCGGCCGTTCCCAGCGTCTGGTGCCCCTGGTGGCCCGCCGCGCCGGGCGCTTCGTGGTGCTCGGCCGCCTCGGTGAGACCCTGCGGGTGCCGCCGCTGGCCCTCGGGCTGGACGCGGAACTCGATCAGGTCGCGCACCTCAGAACGTCCAGAACAACGCCGCTGGGCGTGGAATCGCTCTTCCAGGGCGCCGTCCTCGATGTCGACCTGCTGTATGAAGTCGAGAGCGACGCGGTGGCCGCACTCACCATTCCGGCGGGGGCCGTGGCCCGCGCCCTGAACGCCCGTGACCGGGTGCGCAGCCGACCGGCGTGGCGCTGGCCGTGGGATCAGACGGCCTTCCAGAGTGAGCAGCAGGCGGATCGGGCCGTGAGAGCAGCGCTGGGCGCCTTGCGCCGCGCCGCCGGAGACGTGGTGCTGACCCGCCGTGACAACAGCGTCCGTGACGCCGGCGACCTGCGCCGCGTCCACTGATCCCGCCTTGTCGCTGACTGCATCTCAAGTCGGGCCATTGCCTCCCAAGAGAGGGGGTCAATGAAGCTTCTCGGCGTCATTGAGGGCTTCTATGGGCCTCCGTGGACGGTCGCGCAGCGTGAACGCCTGTTCAGCCGCATGGCGGGGTGGGGCATGGAGACGTACCTGTACGCGCCAAAGGACGATCCCTGGCACCGGCAACACTGGCGCGAGCCCTACCCGGCCGCGCAGGCGCAGGCGCTGTCCGACCTGGCCGCCGCCGCCCGCTCGCAGGGCGTGCGGGTCGTGTACGCGCTGTCGCCGGGTCTCGATCTGGACTGGTCGTCCGCCGAAGACCGCGCGGCCCTGTCCGGTAAGTTCTTGCAGGTCGCCGCGCTTGGCATCACCGATTTCGCCCTGCTGTTCGATGACATTCCCTACAGCGATGATCGCGCCGCACAGGCCCGCGTGCAGGTGGAGGCCGCTCACGTGGTCGTGGACTCGCTCTGGCCACAGGGGCAGGCCGGCCTCTTCCTGTTCTGCCCGACGGAATACTGCGGTGACCGTGCGGTGCCGTCGGTGCCGGAATCCCCATACCTGCACGCGCTGGGTCGCGGCCTGCGCGACGGCATCGAGGTGTTCTGGACGGGGCCGCAGGTCGTTTCCCCCACGATCAGCGTGGAGAGCATTCTGGAAGTGAACGCGGTGCTGCGCCGCCCCGCGCTGCTGTGGGACAACCTGCACGCCAGCGATTACACCCTGCACCGCCTGCACCTCGGGCCGTACGCGGGCCGCCCCCTGGCCCTGCGCGACCACCTGGCCGGCATCCTCAGCAATCCAAACACGCCCCTCGAACCGAATACGCCGGGCCTGCACAGCCTCGCCGAGTATGCCCACGCGCCGGCGGACTGGACGCCGACCGACTCGCTGGAACGCGCGCTGGTCGCGTGGCTCCCGGACTTCGGCGCCCGGCCGGACGACATGGATCTGCTGCCCGGCCTGCGTGTCCTGGCCGACTCGCTGTACCTGCCAGGCGAACTCGGGCCACGGGCGCAGGCGCTGCTGGAGGCCGCCCAGGCCCTCACGGTGGGCGCCACGGCACATGACCACACGACATTGGCCCAGGAACTCCGGGAGGCCGCGTCGGCCCTGGCGCGCGTGCTGCGTGCCCTCGAAGCGGGCCGCAACCGCGATCTGCTGTTCGATCTCCACCCGTTCCTGGCCGACCTGATCCAGGAACTTCATCGCCTCAGTGCCCCCGTGCTGGGCGCGGGCGTGGATGACCCCGCCGAGTTCACGTACCGGGGATCGCTGGGCGACCGGCTCCTCGCGCTGGACGCTGCTCTGCTCAGGAAACCGTAACCAGCCCTGGCGGGTAATTCAACACCAGTCCTCGGAGTGGCGTGGCGGGGCGCGCGTTACCGATGCGCCCGGTCCAGCGCCATGTCCGGGCTGACCACGGGACGACGGTGGTGCTGCGCCAGGTCGGCCAGGCTGGCGCGGGCCTGGGCGGCGGGCCTGGGCCGGCCGAGCAGGTAGCCCTGCGTGAATTCGCACCCCAGCGCCCGGACTTCCTGGAGCTGCCGCTCCGTCTCAACCCCCTCGGCCACGACCTCGAGGCCGAGGGCGTGCGCGAGCGCGGTGATGGCGCCGACAATGCGCGTTGCGCCCTCGACGCGTCCCAGATCATGGATGAAGGCCCGGTCGATTTTCAGCATGGTCACGGGCAGGCGCATCAGATAAATCAGGGCCGAGTGGCCCGCCCCGAAGTCATCGATGGCCACCCGGACACCCAGGGCGCTGAGGGCAGCCATCTTGGCCGCCGTCGCCTGGATATCCTGCACGACCAGCTGTTCCGTGAGTTCCAGCTCCAGCCACTGGGCGTTCAGGCCATGCCGGGCCAGCGTATCGACGACCGAGGTCACGAACTCCTCACGGGCGAACTGGGCGGGCGAGACATTGATCGCCATCCGTACGGGCGGCAGGCCCTCCCCCTGCCACTCGGCGAGCTGCCGGAGGGCCTCGTCGAGCACCCACGCGCCGATGGGGACGATCAGGCCCGCGTGTTCTGCGATGGGGATGAACTCGGCAGGGGAGACGGTGCCCAGGTCAGGATCGGTCCAGCGCAGCAGGGCCTCGAACCCACGTAGCGTGCCACGCGCGTCGTGCTGGGGCTGGTAATGCAACGTGAACTCGTGGCGAGCCAGGGCCCCCCGCAGGCGCCGCTCGACGTTGGATCGGCGCTGGGCCGCCGCGTTCATGCTGGGCGCATAGAAGCGAACGGCGTTCTTGCCCTGCTGCTTGGCGTCGTACATCGCGACGTCCGCATTCATCAGCAGGGTGTGCGGGGTGTCGCCGTCAGCGGGCGAGAGGCTGACGCCCATCGACGCTGTGATCCGGACGTCCTGTCCGGCGGCCAAGATCGGAACGGTGATCTGGTCGAGCAGCCGGTGCGTGACCATCCGCACGTCGGCCACCTGCCCGACCTCGGTGAGCAGGATCACGAATTCATCGCCGCCCAGCCGGGCGACCGTGTCGGCCGCCCGGACGACGTCCGTCAGGCGCCGCCCGACCTCGCGCAGCACGTCATCACCAGCGAGGTGCCCGAGCGTGTCATTCACATACTTAAAACCGTCCAGGTCGATGAAGATGACCGCCAGCAGGCCGCCGTACCGCGCGGCGTGGTGGGTCGCCTGCGCAAGGCGATCCTCGAACAGGACGCGGTTGGGCAGGCCGGTCAGCGCGTCGTGCTGCGCCTGATGCGAGAGCTGCGCGTGGCTGGCCGCGAGCGCGGCCGTCCGTTGGATGACCTTGGCCTCCAGTTCGCGGGAGAGGGCGCGCAGATCCTCGTTTGCCCGGTCCAACGCGTGTCCCTTCACGCTCAACTCCTGGGTGCGCTGGGCGACCCGGAGTTCCAGCTTCTCGGACGAGTCCCGCAGCGCCGCCGCGAGCCGTGCGTTCTCCTGGACACTCAGGGCCTGGCGGGCCACGACCAGCAGGGTCAACAGGCCGCCGCCCAGCAGCACGGCGGTCGATCCAGTTTCCTGTCCCGCCAGCGTGAAGAGTTGCAGGCCGGTCGTGGAGATCACCGCCAGAAACGGAGCGAGCGTCCACCAGCGCGTTCCAGGGGGCACGCCACCTTCCTGGGCCGACGGGTGACGGGCCTCCAGGGCGGCGGCGCCAATCAGGGCGGCCGCCAGCGACCAGAAGCTGTCGGTGAACGCGGCGGAGGCGTAGGCATCCCGGGCGGTCAGAAAGGCGAACACGCTGTCGGCAACGACCTGGCTGACCATACCGAGGGCCAGCAGGAGGCCGGGACGCCGGGGCAGGCCGCCGCCCTGGACGGCCAGCACGAGCGCCATGGCCAGGAGCGCCAGGTCGAGGGCCGGGTAAGCGAGGGCCACGGTGCCCTCAAGGGGCTGTCCGGCGTAGATCCTGAGGGTGACCGAGCCCAGAAAATGCCAGAAGTACAGGGCCGCGCAGCCCAGCACCAGGGCCATGTCGAGGCCCAGGGTCAGGCCCCAGAGTCTGGCCGCACCACGCCGGGGCAATTTCAGGAACCCGGCCATGAAGGCCACCGGCAGACTCAGGTACAGCAGATCGGCCACGGACGGGAAAGGCTGGACATGCCGGACGAGTTCCAGGTACGTCCACAGCATGTTCCCACCGGCGTAGGCGAGAAGGCCAACGCCGAAGGCGCGCCAGGCGATCCGCAGCTCCACGGTGCCCTGTCGGGCCGTGTGCAGGCAGGCCACGCCCGCCAGGAGGTAGGCGGGAATACTCAGCAGATCGGCCAGCCACAGGCCGATCTCGCCGGGGTGCGGCAGCAGCTCGAACAGCATGTGCACGGCGACCGCTGCGGCGAGCGCAGGTCCGAGTCTGGAGGGGCGGGCGGAGGCGACCATCTGCGGCCCGAGCTTAGAGATCAGGTCGTTACCACGTCCTTACCGGACGGTGACCATCGGGTCGTTCCGCAACGCCATTCCCCCACCGGGCGCTGGCCTGCAGGGTCAGGCGGCCTCGTGAGACCACGGGCGAACCCTGGCTCCACTCGATCGCCGGTTCTTCTGGGGGAACGGGGGGAGCCATGCCCCCACTGCGGGGGGAGTCGAAGTCCTGTCACAGCGCACTCGATGTTCGCCGGCGTGCCCTTCATTGCAACTGAGGACACATTTATAAATCACATCCAAGGCCGCGTGTTAGCGCGTGATGATGCCCCGAAGTTAAGGCCCGGCTAAAGGCTGGCTGGGACATGGTTTTCGTGCTGATCCCTGCCCGTTTCATGATCGTTACTGACTCCGACACCCGGCGGGGGCTGGTGCCGCGGTCAGGCTTTTTTCACAATATTCATGCGGTATGTTAAATATCTCGCATTTGTTGGCTCCATGCTGGGGCTCGCATTCCGGCTTCGCACGACGGTCATCCCCCCTCATTCCGTGCCCACGCACCCAGGACGTCTATGACCCCTGTTCTGCTTTCTCCTGCCTTTAGCAACGCCAGCCTGCGGGTGGCCCTCTACACCGAGGGCACCTACCCGCAGTCGCACGGCGGCGTGAGCGTGTGGGTGGATCAGCTGGTTCGGGGCCTGGGCGATCACGCCTTCGACGTGCGGGCCATTACGGGTGTGCCCTACCCCCGGCCCGCCATGGAGCTGCCGGCCAACGTCCGGGCCGTCGCCGTGCCGCTGTGGGGCGAAGCCCCGCGATCCGGGGGCCGTCAGCCGGACTGGGCCCACCGGGTCTCGGACGCCTTCGCGGCGCTGATCGGCGCGCTGTGCGACCTGAACCAGGCGGCCTTCGCGGTCGCCCTGCGCACCTTCGCGGCGCTGGGACGCTCGGGCGGATTTACGGCCGTACTGGACTCGCCCCGCATGACCCGGATGCTGCTGGAGACCTGGAGTGCCGCCTCCGCCCGGCAGCGCCCGGGCCGGGAGCGCAGCGCTCCCCGCCTGCCCACCCCCAGCGTGGCCGACGCCCTGGACGTGCAGACCTGGCTGGAACACGCGCTGCGCCCCCTGTGCACGCCCGCCCCCGAGGCCGAGGTCGGCCACGCCGTCAGCAACGGCTTCGCCGGCATGCTGGCCCTGAACGGCCTGTGGACGCATGGCACGCCGTTTGTCCTCACCGAACACGGGGTGTACATGCGCGAACGCTACCTGGAATTCCGGCGCGCTCCGTATTCGCCGGGCTTCAAGGGCATGCTGCTGCGCTTTTACCGCCTGCTCACCACCACCGTCTACCAGGGAGCGGCCCTGGTGCTGCCTGGCTCGCAGTACAACCGCCGCTGGGAGGAACGCCTGGGCACGCATCCGGACAAGATCCACTGCGTGTACAACGGCATCGACCCGGAGATCTTCCCGGTCGCAGAGGATGAACCGAGCCAGCCGGTGGTGAGCTGGGTGGGCCGCATCGATCCCCTCAAGGACATCGAGACCCTGATCCGCGCCTTCGACCTGGTGCGCCGGCAGCGGCCCACGGCGCGTTTACGCCTGTTCGGGGGCGTGCCTGCCGGCAATGAGGGCTACGCCCAGGCCTGCGAGACCCTGACGGATCAATTGAACCTGCGCGAGCACGTCACCTTCGAGGGACGCGTGGCTGACATCACCGACGCGTACCGGGCCGGGCAGATCGTGGCGCTGACCAGCGTCAGCGAGGGCTTTCCGTACAGCGTGATCGAGGCCATGGCCATGGGTCGCCCCCCGGTCGCCACGCGCGTCGGGGGCGTGCCGGAGGCGGTCGGAGACGCCGGTCTGATCGTCCGGCCCCGCGACGTCATGGGGGTCGCCAGCGCCCTGGGCCGGCTCCTCGACGACGCGCCCCTGCGCTCCCGCCTGGGCCGTGCTGCCCGCGAGCGCGTGATGGAACTGTTTACCCTCGACGGCTGCCTGGTCGCCTACCGACGGGCGTATCCCACCGCCATGGCCGGGAGCGCGGGATGAGCGCCCGAAGTGAACTGGGCACGGGACGCGCCGCCGCCTGGCCGGCCTCCCTGCCCGACCGCTTGCGCGAGGTCGACCTGACCCTGGCCGCCGAGCGGGCGCGGGTGGTGGACGTGGAGGAGATCGCGGCCTACCTCGAAGCCGATGGTCTGGGCGACGAGGCGCTGCGCACCCGCTACGGCACCGGCGGACTGTTCGACGCGGCCGAGCAGCTCTACCGCCAGCGGGGCACGGGCCGCGCCCTCGACCGGCTGGCGACGGTGCCCCTGCCGGCGTTCCCCTGGAACCGCGTGCTGCGCGGGCCGCTGTACCTGCTCCCCGGCCTGGCGGGCCTGCTTGTCGCCCGGACGCTGGGGCAGGGCGCCACCGACGCCTTCGTCTTCGCGGCCATGTTCGGCTGGGGCTGGACGACGCTGCTGGCCAGCCTGCGCTACGCCGAACCGCTCGGCGTGCCCGGCCGGGCCATGCGGCTCGCGATGGCGGTCGGCGCAGGTGCCGGCGTGCTGGGTGGGGCCGTGGGGGCCGCGCTGCTGCCGGGAATGCCCGCCGGGGGCTGGAGCGCGCTGTCGCCCGACACGGTGGGTCTGGGGGCAGTAGTCGGCGGTACGGTGGCCCTCTCGGCGGGAGCGGCGGGCGTGCTGCTGTCGCTGCACCGCACCGTGCGGTACGTCGGAGCCTATGCCAGCCCCCTGCTCGCGGCGGTCGTGGTGTACGTGTCTCCCTCGACCGGTGCGGCGCTGGCCGCCCTGGGCCTGCTCGCGGTCATGCCGCTGCTCTCGGCGCTGAACGCCACCCGCCCGGCCGGAGCGCTGCCAGCCACCTGGGCGACCCTGCGCGCGCACCTGCCACAGGCCCTGACAGGCTGGATGCAGGCGCTGGTGTTCGTGCTCCTCACCGGCCGTCTGGGCGCGTGGACCCTGCTGCCCCTGGTGCTCGGCACCGGCCTGCTGGAGGGGACGGTCTGGCACGTGCAGGAACGCCTGCAGCGCCTCGCACGGCTGTCACCGGATCTGGAGCGCCTGAGTCGCGCCGGTTCCCCCACCGTGCTGTGTGGGGCGGCCCTCTTCGGCCTCGTCCTGGCCGGTGTCGCGTACGTCGTGCCGCGCCTGCCGCCATTCCTTCCCGCCCGACCCGACGCGTGGGCCTTCGTGGGCCTGTACGGCGCGGCCCTACTGCTCACCGCCTGGCTGGCCAACCACCGCCGGCTGACCGTCCTCACCGCGTGCTGGGCCGTGTGCGCCGCCCTGCTCCTCACCGCGTTCTCCGCCGCTTCCCTCCCGGCGCTCACCACAGGCCTGGGCCTGCTGTGCGCCGTCCTGTCGGCCCTCGTCCTGCACGCCGCTCACGACCCACGGAGTTACCGATGACCCAGACCATGCTGCCCACCCCGTCTTCTCAGGCCTCGTCCCGCCCGCTGGTCGCCGTGACCGGCGCCGACGGCTTCATCGGCTCGCACCTGACCGAGGAACTCGTGCAGGCCGGCTACCGCGTCCGGGCCATGGCCATCTACAACTCGCAGGGCTCGTACGGCTGGCTCGACCGGGTCGGCCCCGAAGTCATGCAGCACGTGGAGGTGCAGCTCGGCGATGTCCGCGACGCCGGCAGCGTGCGGGCGCTGATGCAGGGCGCGCAGACGGTGTACCACCTGGCCGCCCTGATCGCCATTCCGTACTCGTACGTGGCCCCGCGCTCCTACGTCGAGACGAACATCACCGGCACGCTGAACGTGCTGGAAGCCGCCCGCGACCTCGGAACCGGAAGGGTCGTGCACACCAGCACCAGCGAGGTCTACGGCACCGCCCGCAGCGTGCCCATCCACGAATCGCATCCCCTGCAGGGCCAGTCGCCGTACTCCGCCACCAAGATCGGCGCGGACAAGCTCGCCGAGGCCTACTTCCTGAGCTTCGGCCTGCCGGTCGTGACACTGCGGCCCTTCAACACCTATGGACCGCGCCAGTCCGCGCGCGCCGTGATTCCCACCATCATCAGCCAGGTGGCGGCCGGGCAGCGCAGCATCCGCCTGGGCGACCTGCGCCCCACGCGGGACTTCAACTACGTCGCGGACACCGCCCGCGCCTTCCGCGCGGTGGGCGAGGCCGGGCCCGAGGTGCTGGGCCGCACCCTGAACGCCGGCTCCGGCCGCGAGATCACGGTGGGCGACACCGTCCGCCTGATCGGTCAGGTCATGGGCGCCGACCTGGAGGTCACGCAGGAGGACATCCGCCTGCGCCCCGAGGGCAGCGAGGTCATGCGCCTGCTCGCCGATCACACCGAACTCCACACCCTGACCGGCTGGGCGCCGCAACTCACGCTGGAAGAGGGCCTGCGCCGCACCGCCGAGTGGTTCACGGACCCCGTCAACCTGGCCCGCTACCGGGTCGGGGAGTACACCATCTGACCCTGACCGGCCCCGGCCTGCGCCTCGCCGCCGGACGCCGCCTCGCCCGCCCCCCCGCCACCCGGCGTTTCCGTCCCCCCACCGCTCTCGGCGCGCCCACCGCACGTGGGACCAGGAGACAGCATGCACGCCGTCATTCTCGCCGGAGGCAAAGGTACCCGCCTGCGCCCGTACACCACCTGCGTTCCCAAGCCCCTCGTGCCGATCGGCGATACCTACTCCATCCTGGAAATCGTCCTGCACCAGCTCCAGTCACGCGGCTTCCACTCGGTCACGCTGGCCATCGGGCACATGGGCCACCTGATCCGCGCCTTCGTCGGCGACGGCAGCCGCTACGGCCTGAGCGTGGACTACACCGACGAGGTCACGCCCCTGGGCACCATCGGCCCGGTACTGCAGGTGCTCGACCGCCTGCCCGAACACTTCCTGATCATGAACGGCGACGTCCTGACGAACCTCGACTACGGCTCCTTCCTGACCCGCCACATGCAGGGGAGCGCGCCGGTCACCGTCGCCACGTACCGCCGCGAGGTTCGCAGCGAATTCGGCGTGCTCGACGTGGACGACAGCGGGCAACAGATCGTCGCCTTCCGCGAGAAGCCCACCGTGCCCTTCCAGGTGAGCATGGGCGTGTACGCCATGACCCGCGACACCCTGCGCCGCTACGCGCCGGGCCAGGTGCTGGGCTTCGACACCCTGATGCTCGACCTGCTCGGCGCCGGGCAGCGGCCCGGCAGTGACCTGTTCGGCGGTTACTGGCTCGACATCGGCAGGCCCGAGGATTACGACACGGCCAACGAGCAGTGGGCCGACATGGCGCCCATCCTGCTCCCGCACCTGTACTTCAGCGACCTGAGCGCCGCCGACTGACCGCCATGGCGACCCGCGCGGATCACGACCGCCCCACCCTGCTGCTCGGCACGACCGGCTTTCTCGGCCAGCATGTGGCCTCCGCGCTGCGCGCCGCAGGCCGCGCCGTGCGCCCGGTGCGCGGCGTGAACCTCGCGGCCCTGGACGCCAGCGCCTGGGACGACCTGCTTGGTGACGCGGACGGCGTGATCAATGCGGCCGGGCGCACCGCCGGCCCGCTCAGCGACCTCACCCAGGCCAACGTGCAGGTGCTCGCCGGAGTCCTTGACGCCTGTGGGCGTGCCGGCGTTCCACTGGTGCACTTCGCCTCGGCCGCCGAGTACGGCCGCACCCCGGAGCAGCACGCCGCCGCCGAGACCGACCCGGCCATCCCCCTCTCGGCCTACGGGGCGAGCAAGCTGGCGGGCACAGTCCTCCTTCAGGAAGCGGTGCGCTCCGGTCGGGTGCAGGCCTGCGCGCTGAGGCTCACCAATCCCCTGGGGCAGGGCATGAACGCCGGCAGTCTGCCCGGCCGCGCCGCCGCGCTGCTCCAGGACGCCGCCCGCCGCGGGCACGCGGAACTGCGCTTCGGGCCGCTCGGCGCGCAGCGGGACTTCGTGGATGCCCGCGACGTGGCCCGCGCCGCCCTGCACGTCCTCGACCACCTGCACCACGCTGGCCAGCCCGGCCCGGCGCTGCCCGACGTCATCAACGTCGGCAGCGGCGAGGCCAGGGCCGTGCGGGACGTCGTGCAGGGCCTCGCGGAGCTCACCGACTACCGGGGCGTGCTGCTCGAGGACGCGCCCGGCAGCCCCCGCAGCGGCGACGTGCCGTACCAGCGGGCCGACCTGAACCGCCTGCACGCCACGGGCTTCACCGCCCAGCACGACTTCCGAAGCAGCCTGAGTGCCCTGTTGGGCCCCGTTCACGCCACCTGAGTCTTCCCGTCGCCCCGCCCGCGCCCCGGCCTTCCACAAGGAGCTTTTTCATGACCAAGCACACCGCCCACCTCCTCAGCGCCCTGACCCTCAGCCTGCTGCTCGCCTCGTGCGGCAGCGGCACCCAGGCGCCGGCCGCCCAGACGTCAGCTGCCCAGACCGCCGCCACCCAGGAACCCACCTCGCAGGGGCCGGGCGCCGCAGATACCGTGAACACCGATGTCGGGCATGGCAGCGGGGAGCGGTCGCTGCCCGGTTTCAGTGGCGATCCCCGCACCTACCCCACCAACGCCCGCCTGGGGCCGGTCACCATCCGGCCGTCCACCCGCCTGCACGCGCAGGCGCTGCCCGCCAACGTCCAGACGAACCTGACGGCCCTGAAAGTCCTGGTCATCAGTTCCGGCAGCGGGGACTTCGGCATCGCGACGGCCAAGGCCATGCTCCAGGAGGCCGGCGTGCCCTACGACGTGCTGGACGCCACCGTGGACACGCTCGACATGGGCCGCCTGATCGACGCGAATGGCGTGGGCCGCTACGAGGGGATCGTCCTGACCAGCAGCGCCCTGATCTACGCCGCTGGGGGCGGCCTGTACCCCAGCGCCCTGGACGCCGGCGAATGGGACACCCTCTTCGAGTACGAGCGCACCTTCGGCGTGCGGCAGGTCGCCCTGTACGGCGCGCCCAGCACCGCGCCCGAGGACTATGGTCTGCGGACCGTGCCGGGCACCGAGACCTCCACAACCTCCCTGACCATGAGCCCGGCTGGACGCGCGGTGTTCGGCGACCTGACCGCCGCCAGCGTGCCCGTCAATTACGCCTATACCTACCCCTCGGCCGTGACCGTGGTGCCCGGCGTGACCACCCAGGTGCTCGCCACCGATCCGGCGGGCAACGTCCTGGCCGCGACCAGCACCAGTGCCGACGGCCGCGAACGCCTGATCCTGACCAGCGCCCAGAACCCGTACCTGCTGCACTCGCAACTGCTCAGCTATGGCCTCACACAGTGGCTCACGCGCGGCGTGCACCTCGGAGAGCACAAGCGCTTCTTGCAGGTCGATGTCGATGACCTGTTCCTGAGCGGTGATCGCCTGGATCCCACCACCCTCCTCCTGCGCCCCAACCCGTACCGGCTCCCGGGCAACGACCTGCTGAACGTGTACACCCAGATGAAGAACGTTCAGGCGGCCTATCCCGTGGCGAAGACCTTCCGCTACGCCCTGATGTTCAACGGCGGAGGGGCGAACACCTCGGTGCTGCCGCTGTGCGTCAACTGGACCTTCCTGACCCGCGACATGCTCAGCAGCGCCGCGAAGTGCCTGTACAACCAGTTCGACTGGGTGAACCACACCCGCGACCACCTGCGTATGGACGTCATGGATCTGCCCACCGCCAGTTCCCAGATCGCCGACAACATCACCATCGGCGCGCGGATGGGGCTGAGCATGAGCCGCAACGCCCTGGTGACCGGTGAGCACAGCGGCCTGGGCAACATGGATCCCAGCGATGACGGCACCTACAACGACTCCGACGTCAACCTGCCCAAGCAGGATCTGGGCCTGGGACGCAGCAACCCCAACATGCTCACCGCCGCCGTGAATGCGGGCGTGCGGTACATCGCCAGCGACCACAGCGTGGCGAGCCACTGGGACGCCAGCTGCTCCACCTGCGGCGTGCCGCACCCGATGAACAGTGGCGTGTTCCTGATTCCGCGCTGGCCCAACGCCATGGCCTACTACGTCACGGATCCCACCGAGGAGACCGCGTACTACAACAGCATGTACGCGCCGGGCGGCAAGTTCCCGTACTACGACCACAAGCTGACCTACGCCGAGATCCTTGACAAGGACAGCGATTTCACCCTCAACCACATCCTCGACGGCGGCGCGTTCCCGCATTACATGCACCAGACGAACCTGCGCCAGTACGCCGCAGGTAAGAGTCTCGCCACCGACTGGGTGCGGGCCTCGCTGGACAAGTACAGCCGCTACAGCACCCTGCCCCTGACCACCCTGCGCTGGACTGATCTCGGCGCGTACGTGGAGCGTCACTCGAAAGAGGAGAAGGCCAAGGCGGCCGGCACCCTGACCGGCGTGTGGAACCGCGCGACGAACCAGGTGACCGTCACCAGCACCGCCGGCACCGTGCCCGTGACCGTCACGGGCGATACCGCCGGCACCCTGTACGGGGCCTACCGCAGCCGTTCGGTGGACGTCGCCGGATCGATCACCGTCACCGTCGCCCCCCGCTGACCACGGTGGAGCGTGCCGTGCCCCGCGCGGCCCTCTCGGTCTACTACGGTGTGCCGTGCCCGGACAGCCTCAGGGTGCTGGCGCGGCACGCCACCGTGATCCTCCAGAGCGGCCTGTACAGCGACGCACAACTTCGGAACCTGCGGGGCTCGTCGCGCGTGCTGGGCTACCTGAGCGTGGGTGAGGATCACCCGCTGGGTGCGTATGCCTGCGTGCCCGGCAGCCAGCCCTACCACCGGGATCTCAACCCGGCGTGGGGCAGCGTCCACGTGGATGCCCACCATCCCGCCTGGCTGGCCACCGTCCTCCGGCGGGCCTCGGACGCACTGACCCGCACCGATGGCCTGCTCCTCGACACCCTCGACAGCGCGGATCCGGAGGCCACGGTGGCGCTGATCCGCGCGGTGCGCGCCCGCTGGCCGCTCGCGGTGCTGTACGCCAACCGGGGGTTTGCGCTGCTGGACGACCTGATCCCCCTGATCGACGGTGTGCTGTTCGAGGCCTTCAGCACCACCCACTCGCCCACGCCGGATCTGCATGACCCGGACGGCCTCGCGTATACGGCACACTGGCTGCACGCGGCGACCAACAGCGGCCTCGACGTGCTCGCCCTCGACTATGCCGACACGCCCGCCCTGGCCGCGTTGGCCAGAGCCCGCGCCGCCGCCCACGGGCTGCCTACCTTCGTCACCTCCCGTTCCCTCGACCTCCCTGGAGGCTTTTCTTGACCACTGCCCGCCTCGGCCTTCTGGCCCTGCTGCTCGTCGCCTGCTCCTCGTCGGGCACGGCCGGCACGACCTTCACGCCCGGGCCGGACGCCGCAACCCGCCCGGAACGCCTGGCCCAGGCCCGCACCTGGGGCTACCAGCTCACCGGCTACGGAACCGGCGGACTCGATCCCGTGCGTCGATCCAGCTTCGATCTGGTCGTCGTCGACGCCGGAGACGACGACGGCACCCCCTGGACGCCCGCGGACGTGGGTGCCGCTGCCACCCGCCCGACCGGAGGCGCGGCCCGGTTGATGATCGGGTACCTGAGCATCGGCGCGGCCGAGAACTACCGCCCTTACTGGCAGCCGGACTGGAACACGAACCCGCCACCATGGCTGCTCCAGGAGGATCCCGCGTGGCCCGGCAGCTTCAACGTGGCGTACTGGAACGCCGCCTGGCAGGCGATCATGCTCGCGCAGCTGGACCGGGTTATCGAGTCCGGGTTCGACGGCGTGTACCTCGACCTGGTGGACGCCTACGAACAGAACCCGCAGCAGCCGACCGCCCGCGCGGACATGGTGCGGTGGGTGTGTACGCTGGCGGCCCACGCCCGCGCCCGCGATCCGCACTTCCTGATCATTCCGCAGAATGCCTCCGAGCTGATCCGCGACCCCGGCTACGCACCCTGCGTGGACGCCCTGGGGAACGAGGAAACCTTCGTGTACGCCATGAACACGCCCACCGAAGCCGCCCGGCAGACCACCCTGCTCTCCGATTACGCGCTGTGGAAGGCGCGGGGCAAGCCCGTGTTCGCCATCGACTACGCCGACACGGAGCCGCTGGTCACGCAGACCTACGCCCGCGCCCGCGCCGACGGCCTGATTCCCTACGTCACGATCCGCGACGTGGACGTCCTGACTCCCGGCCGCTGACCGCCGTTCCGGTCACAGGCTGCCGCGAGCCTCTACCCTGAGCGCCATGCGTGCCCTGCTCTACACCGACTTCGGAACTCGACCCCACGTGACCACCGTGCCCGATCCCGAGCCCATGCCCGACGGAGTGGTGGTCGAGGTCGGGGCCAGCGGCGTGTGCCGCAGCGACTGGCACGGCTGGATGGGCCACGACCCGGACATCACGCTGCCGCATGTGCCCGGTCATGAACTGGCGGGCACGGTCGTGGCCGTCGGGTCGCAGGTCCGGACCTTCGGCGTCGGCGACCGCGTCACCGTGCCCTTCGTTGCCGGCTGCGGCCGCTGCGAGTCCTGCCGCGCCGGTGACCCGCAGGTGTGTCATGCCCAGTTCCAGCCGGGCTTCACCCACTGGGGCTCCTTCGCACAGTACGTGGCGCTGGGCTACGCCGACCAGAACCTCGTGCGGCTGCCCGACACGCTCGACTTCGCCACGGCCGCCAGCCTCGGCTGCCGCTTCGCCACGGCCTTCCGCGCGCTGGCGCAGCAGGGCCGCCTGCGGGGGGGCGAATGGGTGGCGGTTCACGGCTGCGGCGGTGTGGGCCTCTCGGCCATCATGATCGCCCGAGCCCTGGGCGCACGGGTCGTCGCGGTCGATATCGACGGGGAGAAGCTCGACCTTGCCCGCACGCTCGGGGCAGAGGTCACCATCGACGGCCGTACGACCACCGACGTGCCCGGCGCCATCCATGACGCCACGTCGGGCGGGGCCCACCTGTCGCTGGACGCCCTGGGGCACCCGCAAACACTGCTGAACTCGGTGCTGGGCCTGCGCCGGCGGGGTCGACACGTCCAGGTGGGTCTGCTGCTGGCCGACCACGCGCGGCCCCCGGTGCCGATGGATCGGGTGATCGGCTGGGAACTGGAGCTGCTCGGCAGCCACGGCATGGCCGCCCACACCTACGGCGGCATGCTCGGCCTGATCGTGAGCGGGCAGCTCAACCCCGCCGCGCTGATCGGGCGGCTCATCGGTCTGGACGACGCGGCTGACGCCCTCACGACCATGGACGCCTTTCAGGGAACGGGCGTGACCGTCATCGACCGCTTCTAGGCCCGACTGCTCCGGTGCGGGCCATCAGTCCTCGTGAATGGCGACGTACAGCTGGTCCCCGGTGATGAAGCCCCGGTACATGCCCTCCGTGTTGTAGGGAAGCACCACGTTCCCGTGCCGGTCCACCGCGCACAGGCCCGCCCCTCCGCCCCCCAGCGCCGTCAGCGTGCCGTGGATCAGCTCCTCGGCGGCCTGCGCGAGCGTCTGCCCCCCGTACAGCATGCGGGCGTGCAGGTCGTGCCCGGCAGCCACGCGGATGAACAGCTCCCCCTTGCCCGTGCCGGATATGGCGCAGGTGCGGTCGTCCGCCCAGGTGCCCGCCCCGATGATCGGGGAATCGCCCACCCGCCCGGCCGGTTTGGCCGTGTACCCGCCGGTGGACGTCGCGGCGGCCAGGTGCCCGTGCCGGTCGAGGGCGACCGCGCCCACGGTGCCGTGTTTCTCCTGCTCGGTCGCGCCCGCCGTGGTGCCCGACTGCTCACGCTCCAGCATCTTCTGGAGGGCCTCCTGGCGGGCGGGCGTGGTGAAGAAGGCGTTCTCGACCGGTTCAAACCCATGTTCGCCGGCCCACGCGTCGGCGGCCTCGCCGATCAGGAGCAGGGGATCGGACACCTCGGCCAGGGCGCGGGCCACCCGCACCGGATGGCGGATGCGCCGCGCGCCGGCAATGGCCCCGGCCCGCCCGGTCGCGCCGTCCATCAGCGAGGCGTCGAGTTCATGCACGCCGGCGCGGTTCAGGGCGGCCCCGTACCCCGCGTTGAAGACCGGGTCGTCTTCCATGACCTGGACGGCCGCCGCCACCGCGTCGACCGCGCTGCCCCCGGCGTCCAGCAGGGCGTACCCGGTCTCCAGGGCGCGTCTCAGGGCGTTCCGGGCGGCGGCGTTCGCCTCGGGGGTGAGGGACGCGCGTGGGATCGCGCCGCACCCTCCATGAATGGCGAGGACGGGACGGTGCGGATCGGAGCTGTGTTCGTCGGACGTGGGCATGGTTCACCTCTGGTCTGAATGAATGTCGTCTGGGCGGTCGGATTGCTGATGTGGGCTAGGGTGGGGACACCATGACTGAACCTACCGGAACTGTTCCTGCGGCCTCCGCCTCCTCACTGCCAGGCCGGGTGGCGATCGTTACCGGCGCGTCGTCCGGGATTGGTCAGGCGACTGCCCACGCCCTGGCGCAGGCCGCGGCGCGTGTGGTCGTGGCCGACGTGAACGCGGACGGGGGCGAGGGCACCGCGCAAGCCATCCGGGACGCGGGCGGCGACGCCGTGTTCATCCCCTGCGATGTGGCCGACGCCGCGCAGGTCGAGGGCCTGGTGACGCAGACCGTGAACCGCTACGGCGGACTGGACATCCTCGTGAACAACGCGGGCATCTCCGGCGGCGCGGGCCTGCTGCACGACCTCGACGTGGATACCTGGGACCGGGTCATTGGGGTGAACCTGCGCGGTCCCTTCCTGTGCGCCAAATATGCCCTGCCGCACCTGATGGAACGCCGGGGCGTGATCGTGAACGTCGCCTCCACCTACGGCCTGATCGGCGCGCCGCTGGCCCCCGCGTACTGCGCATCGAAGGGGGGCGTGGTGACCCTGACCCGTCAGCTCGCCGTGGACTACGGTCCGCACGGCGTCCGGGTGAACGCCGTGTGCCCCGGCTACGTGGACACCGACATGGGCGGGGGCCGCGCCCGCCTGGGGCCGGACGCCCAGGCCGCCGCGAACGCTCGCCGTGAGGCGGCCGCCGCCCGCCAGCCGATCGGCCGCCAGGCGCACGTGGACGAGATCGCCCGCGTGATCGCCTTCCTCGCCTCGGACGCCAGCTCGTTCATGACCGGCTCGATCGTCACGGTGGACGGCGGCTGCACCACGACCTTCAACCACGGCTGAGAACACCTCCGAACACAGAAGGATCAAAGGCGGCCTCCGAGGCATGGGAGAAGGTTCGGACTGGTGCCGGATCTTCCGGAGGGGTGCGGAGGCCGTCTGAACCCTCAGCCCTGGTCGAGCGGGCGGATCAGGATCTCGTTCACGTTGACGCGCGGCGGCTGGGTCGTCGCGTATACCACGGCGGCGGCGATGTCCTCCGGTTCCAGCGGCGTCATCTGCTTGATGCGGCCCTCGTAGGCGTCCTTGGTGGCCGTGTGCGTGATGTGATCGGTGAGTTCCGTGGCGACCACGCCCGGCTCGATCACCGTCACGCGGAGGCCCAGGAGCCGGACTTCCTGCCGCAGGCCCTCGCTGAACCCGCCCACCGCCCATTTGGTCGCGCTGTAGCCCGCGCTGGTCGGTCCGGCGCCGCGCCCGGACACCGAGGAGATGTTCACGATGTGCCCTGTGCCCTGCGGCGTCATGGCCTGCACGGCGGCCTGCGTACAGTGCATCAGGGCCAGCACGTTCAGATCCATCATGCGCTGCCAGTCGGTGGGATCGGCGTCCGCGACCGGGCCGAGCAGCATCAGCCCGGCGTTGTTCACCAGGATGTCGAGCCGCCCATGGGTGGTCACGGCCTGCGTCACGGCGGCGCGGGCCTGCGCCGGGTCGGACAGGTCGGCGACGATGACCGATGCCTGTCCTCCGTCGCGGCGGAGCTCCTCGGCCAGCGCGTCCAGCCGCTCGCGGCGGCGGGCGACCAGGACGACGGCGGCGCCCTCGGCATCCAGGGCGCGGGCGGTCGCCTCGCCGATCCCGCTGGACGCGCCGGTCACCAGCGCGACCTTGCCGGACAGTTTCAATTCGGAATGGGAACGGGTCATGCGGTGGCCTCCTGGGCATCCAGCTCGTAGAGGGCGGTGAATTTACCGGTGAGGTAGTCCAGGTACGGCTGCGGGTCGAGGCCGCGCCCGGTGGCGCGCATCAGCAGTTCATGCGGCGTATACGTGCGGCCGTGGCGGTAGACGTGCTCGGTGAGCCACCCGCGCAGGGGGGCGTACTCGCCGCGGGCGAGCTGCGCCTCCAGCTCCGGCAGCCCGGCCAGCGCCGCGTCGTAGAACTGCGAGGCCATGATGTTCCCGACCGTGTACGTGGGGAAGGACCCGAACAGTCCCGATGACCAGTGGATGTCCTGCAACACCCCGTGAGCGTCGTCCGGCACGTCCAGCCCCAGATCGGCCTTCACGCGGGCGTTCCACGCGGCCGGCAGGTCAGCCACGTCCAGCTCGCCGCCGATCAGGGCGCGTTCCAGCTCCACGCGCAGCATGATGTGCAGGTCGTAGGTGAGCTCATCGGCCTCCACCCGGATCAGGCTGGGCCGCACCTCGTTCACGGCGCGGTGGAAGGCGTCCAGGGAAATGTCTCCGAGCTGTTCCGGGAAGGCGGCCTGAAGGGACGCGTAGTGCTGCTCCCAGTACGCCCGCGAACGGCCGATGCGGTTCTCCCACAGCCGGGACTGACTTTCGTGCGTGCCGTAACTCGCGCCGCCCACCGCGTACAGGCCGGTCAGGTCGCTGGCGAGGAGCGTCCGGGTCAGGGCCGGATCGACGCCCTGCTCGTACAGCGCGTGCCCGGTCTCATGCAGCGTGCCGAACAGCGCGCCACTCAGGAACTGCTCCTGGAAGCGCGTGGTGATCCGCACGTCCTGGCGCGTGAAACTGATCTCGAACGGGTGCGCGGATTCGTCGAGCCGGCCGCGCGTCACGTCATAGCCGAAGCGCACGGCCGCCGCCAGCGAGAAGGCCTTCTGCTCCTGCGCTGGGTAGTGCCGCCGCAGGAAATCGGTGCGTGGCGCAGACTTCGCCGTGATCCGCTCCAGCAGCGCCACGTGATGGGCCCGCAACTGGGCGAACAGCGGGGTGAGTGCCTGGCCAGTCAGGCCCGGCTCGTACAGATTCAGCAGCGCGTCATACGGGTGATCCTGGTAGCCGAGCGCGTCCGCGAGCTGCCGGTTGAGATCGACCATGCGCGTCAGCATGGGTGCGAAGGCCGCGAAGTCGCTGGCGGCCTTCGCCCGCGTCCACACGTCCTGCGCCTGGGACTTCAGCGTGGCCAGGTCGCGGGTCAGCGTGTCCGGTACGCGCCTCAGCGCCGCGATGGCCTCCAGCGCCTGGGCGGCCGCCGGGTTGTCCGAGTCGGCCTGCGCGGCCCGCTCGAAGGCCGGGTCGAGCGTCCGTTCCCGCGCGAGACTGGAGATGGTCGCCATCTGCTGCCCGCGCGTGGCGCTCCCACCGGGCGGCATCTGCGTGCGGGCGTCCCAGGTGAGCAGGTTCAGGACGCACAGCAGGTCGTTGATCTCGGCGCTGAGACGCGCGAATTCGGTGGATGTGGTCTGGGTCATAGGGTTCCTCGTTGTTCGGAGAGCGTGGCCTGCACGAGCTCGGCCAGGACGGCGTTCACCACCCGAGGCGCCTCGGCGGCCGGCACCACCACGACGCCGTTGTCGTCCCCGACGATCAGGTCGCCGGGCAGCACGGGCACGCCGCCGATCGATACCGGCACCGCGACCTCACCCTCGTCGTCGCGCAGACCGGCCTGGGGCGTGTGGCCGGTGCTGACCACCGGAAAGCCGAGGCGACGGATGGCCGCCACGTCGCGGCACGCGCCGCCGATGACGGCCGCCCGCACGCCGCGTTCCAGGGCGGCGCGGGTCGTGTTCTCGCCCCAGAAGGCCGAGTGCCGGATGCCGTGCGTGTCGATCACGAGCACGCTGCCGGGTGGGGCACTGCCGATCGCCCGGTAGACCGTGCCCAGATTGGTACCCACCGTGCGCACTGTGACCGCTGGGCCAGCGAAGGTCGCGCCGGGCCACAGCGGGCGGAAGTCGCTGCTCAGGCCGCCGCTGTGGCCGAGCAGGTCGCTCAGGTCGCAGGTCAGGTCGCGGCCGGGCAGAGCCGCCGCCAGCTGGTCGGCCAGCGCGAGCAGGTTCGGACCACTCATAGCGGTGGCCAGATCAGGTGAAGGGGTTGACCTTCAATCGATCTAGGGCGAGCGGAGCGAGTCGCCGCCACAGACAGCGGTTGGAGTGGAGCCCAGGGAGGTGCCCCCTGGGTGGAACGGAACACCGCTGTCACGCGCCGGTGCCGAGCGCCCACCAGAGCCGCGCCCACGCTTCCTGGCCCTCGTACAGGCGCGGAATGCGGAAGAATTCGTTCGGCGCGTGGATGTTCTCATCGCCCACCGCGAAGGAGAACAGCACCGAGTCCAGCCCCAGCACCGACTGGAAGGTCTCCAGGATGGGAATCGAGCCGCCCATTCCGACCTCCAGCGGTGCCTGGCCGTAGACGTCCTGGAGCACCTGACGCGCGGCCACGCGGGCGGGATGCCTGGCGGGCAGGGCATACGCGCTGGCGTGGTGGTCGCTGGGAAGGAAGTCCAGGCGGATGCCCGGCGGCGTGTGGGCCGTCAGGTGCTCCCGGAGGAGCTGGTTGACGCGCTCCGGTTCCTGACCCGGCACCAGCCGGCAGGTGAGTTTCACGTGGGCCTCGGCGGGCAGCACCGTCTTGCTGCCCTCGCCGGTATACCCGCCCCACAGGCCGTTCACTTCGACGGTCGGGCGGTGCCACTGGCGTTCCAGCGTGGAATACCCGGCCTCGCCGTACACGGCCGGTGCGCCCGTCTGCTCCAGGTAGGCCGCGTCCGAAAAGGGGAGAGTACCCAGGGCCGCGCGGTCATCGGCCCCGAGTTCCTGCACGCCGTCGTAGAAGCCGGGCACGCCCACCCGGCCGTGTGCGTCGTGCAGGCTGGCGACCAGCGCCGCCGCCGCGTGCAGCGGGTTGTGGACACTGCCGCCGTGCCGGCCGGAATGCAGGTCGTGCGCCGGGCCGTGCACCGTGAATTCCAGCGCCGTGATGCCCCGTCCACTGACGGTCAGCGAGGGGAAGTCCGCGCTCCACATGCCGCCGTCGGCGCTGATCACGAAGTCCGCGCTCAGTTCCGCCGCCCGCTGCGCCACCAGCGCGGGCAGGTGCGCGCTCCCGACCTCCTCTTCGCCCTCGAACAGGAACTTTACGTTCAGCGGCAGGCGGCCCGTGGCGTTCAGGAGGGCGTCGGCGGTCTGCACGGTCAGCAGCAGCGGTCCCTTGTCGTCGCTCACGCCCCGGCCGTACAGCCGGTCACCCACCACCGTCGGCGTGAAGGGCGGGGTGTGCCACAGCTCCAGCGGTTCCGGCGGCTGCACGTCGTAATGCCCGTACACCAGCACCGTCGGGGCGCCCGCGGCGCCCAGCCACTCGCCGTACACGGCGGGATGCCCGGTGGTCGGCCACAGCGTCACGCCCTGCAGGCCGGCACGCTCCAGGCGGCCAGCCAGCCACTGCGCGGCCCGCTGCATGTCCGGGGCATGCCCAGACTGCGCGCTGACACTCGGGATGCCGCCGAACTCGACCAGTTCCGCCAGCGACTCTTCCGCCCGCTCGCGCAGCAGGGCCAGCGTGCCCTCCAGGCCAGCGGGCAGCGGGGCCGCGCCGGGCCGCGCGTCCGGCCAGCGCGGTGGTGCCGTGCGGGTCACTTGCCGCCGTCCACGCTGAGCACCTGACCGCTGATCCAGCCGGCCTGCTTCGACGCGAAGAACAGCACCGCGCTGGCGATGTCGTCTGGAGTGCCCAGCCGCTTCAGGGCGATGTTCTGCACCAGTTTGCGCTGCCCTTCCTCGCCGTAACTCTCCCACTGGCGCTCGGTGGTGGGGTTGCTGCGCACGAAGCCCGGCGCGACGTTGTTCACGGTGATGCCCCATTCGCCCAGCTCATGCGCGAGCTGTCTCGTCAGGCCGATCTGCGCGGCCTTCGCACTGGCGTAGGCCTGGATGCCCGTCAGGCTGATGCCCAGGCCCGCGCCGCTGGAGATGTTCACGATCCGCCCGGACTGCTGGCGTTTCATGTGCGGCGCGGCGGCCTGCACGAAGTTGAAGGCGCCATCCACGTTCACGGCGAAGATGGTGCGCCAGTCGGTCTCGCTGATCTCCTCCAGCGGGCGGCCCACCTGGCCCAGCACGCCGCCCGCGTTGTTCACGAGGACGTCCACCCGACCGGTCGCCCCGGCCACCTCGGTCACGAAGGCCGCCACCGCCCCCCGATCCGTGACGTCCACCGCTCGGGTCTGAACCGTCAGGCCGTCGTGGGCGGCCAGCCGGGCCGTCTCGCCCAGCCCCTCGGTGTTCACATCGCACGCCCAGACGGCGGCGCCTTCCCACGCGAACGCCAGCGCGATGGCCCGTCCGAAGCCGTGCCCGGCGCCGGTCACGATCACTGTCTGCCCTTTGAATTCGATGTTCACGCGGTCACCTCCGGGATGGCGGCGCGCAGGGCCTGCATGTTCGGACCGTCCTCACCAGCGGGGTCCAGCGTGCGCCGCCCGTCCTCGATGTCATGGATGAGCTGCACCAGCAGGGCGCTCAGCGGGGTGGGCACGCCGTGCTCCTGCCCGAAGTGCACCACCCAGCCGACCTGCGCGTCCACCTCCGTGCGGCGCTTGCGCACCGACAGGTCCCGCCAGATGCCGCTGTGCGTCTTGGCGCTGCGGCGGTTGAAGGCGACCATGGCCTCCATGCTGGCCCGCGCCTGCACGTCGCTCGCGCCCGGCAGGAACGCCGCCGGGTCGAAGCCGTTGAAGCCCTCCGGAGTGACGCCGTGCGCCCGCGCGACCCGCATGACCTCACGGCCGAGTTCGATGTACATCTCCCGGTTGTCCGGCCGGGCCAGCGCGTCGGCGATCCCGTCGTCCGTCACGGCGGTCGCGAACAGCAGCGCACCGTACCCGAGCTTGCTCCACAGGTAGCCCATGATGTTCTGGCTGAGCACCGCCATCGGCTCGAACTGCCGCAGCAGCGCGTGTACCTTGCGGGCACGATCCGTCAGTTCGCCATCCTGCTCGCCCACCACGACGGCGCCGCGTCCCGCGTAGGTCACGACGCCCGGCCCCAGGTAATCCGCGCCGAAGTTCACGAAGGAGCCCAGCACGCGCCCGGCGCCGAAGATGTCGTTCAGGATCAGCGGGTTCAGGCCGTTCTGCACGGACACGACCACCCCGTCCTCCGTCACGTGCGGCGCGAGCGCCTCGCCCGCCGACCGGGTGTCCTGCGCCTTGGTGCACAGCAGCGCCAGCGGCCACTGCCCGGACAGGTCCTCCGGGGTGTAGGCCGGGGCCGGCACCGTGAAGTCACCGAACTGACCGGTGATCTGCAGTCCACCGGCACGGATGGCCTGGACGTGATCCTCGGCCACGTCCACGAAGGTCACGTCCACGCCCGCCTGGATCAGGTAGGCCCCGATGGTGCCGCCGATCGCGCCTGCGCCCCAGATCAGGACGCGTTGCTGATCGTCCTCGCCGGCCGCGCTCATTCCACCCACCCGCCGTCCAGCAGGTCACGGGTTTCCTGCACTGCCACGTCCCAGATGGCCTGCATGTCGGCGTCCGGCCGCTGGAAGCGGCCACCGTAATTGCCCTCGCCCAGGTAGTTGCGCAGCGCCTGGGGGGAGAGCAGCCGCAGCCGGTCGAGGTTGACGGCGGGCTTCTCGACGTCGGGCATGGTCACGCCGCCTAAGCGCGTCCACGGGAAGTTCTCCATCCACGAGGCATGGCTGGCGTTCGAGTCGGTCGCTTGCACCTGCGCCCACACGCGCGGCGCGTTCCACCAGTTGTGGAACTTGACCTGCGCGCCCGGATGGTCCGCCATCCACTCACCGGAGAGGCCCAGCGCCGGCGAGTTCCCGCCGTGGCCGTTCACGATCAGGATGCGCCGGAAGCCCTGCTCGTACAGGCCGTCCAGAATGTCGCGAACCACGCTCAGGTAGGTGTCCACGCGCAGGGTCACGCTGCCCGGATAGCCCCGGAAATACGGCGTGATGCCGTAGGGCAGCACCGGGAAGACCGGAATGTCCAGCGGTCCGGCGGCCTCATAGGCCAGTTTCGAGGGCAGGATGTTGTCCACCGCGAGGCTCAGGTAGGCGTGCTGCTCGGTGCTGCCCAGCGGCAGGACGCAGCGGTCGTCGTGCTGGAGGTACTGCTCGACCTGCATCCAGTTCATCTGTTCAATCGGGGTCATCAGGGCTCCTTGCGGCGGGCGTCCACGGCGGGAAGCACCAGCCCTTCCACGTCGCGCGGGTCGATCATGTGGCGGTATTCGAAGGCGGGCTTGCCGGGTACGAGGTCGCGCACCATCTCGGAGCCGGTGGCGTGGACGATCACGTCCGCGCCCTCCAGCACGGCTTGCAGGCCCGGCGAGTGGAGGTGCGTGGTCATGAGGTTCGAGACGTGCGGCGCGAATCTCTTCACGCCGCCCAGGAAGGTGGGCAGGAACTCCTCGAAGGTCGTGACGAGCGCCACCCGGGACAGCGGACTGACGGCGGCCAGCGCCGCGCGGGTCTCCTGACTGGGAATGAAGCCCACCGGGATGACGTCCACGCTGGCCAGCAGCGCCTGCGTGTCCGAAAGCCGGTGCGCGAGGGCCAGCACCACGTCGGCCGAGCGGGCGACGTCGAGGTTCTCGCCGAGCCTCAGCTCGCCCAGCGTGACGGCCTGCACGTGGTCTTCCGGGCGCAAGAAGGGCTGGAGGTCGGCGGCATAGGAGCGCGTGGCGTCCGCGAACAGGCCGACCAGGACGATGCTGACGCCCGTGGCCGGAGTCGCGCCGCCGCGTGCCAGCAGCACCTGCGTGACCTCGCCGATCTGGCGCAGCGTGAAGCCCTCGTGCTGCGCCTGGCGGATGCACTCGGACATCAGGTTCCGCAGCCGCGCGTGATCCGGCCCGGCTGGAACCCGCGGTGCGTCCGCCACGTACGTGCCCCGGCCGCGCGCCGTGACGATCAGGCCCGCCCCGAGCAGTTCCTTGTAGGTCTGGGCGACCGTCACGTGCGCCACCCCCAGCTCCTGCGACAGTTCCCGCACGCTGGGCAGCCGGGTGCCGCGCGGAATCTCTCCACACGCGATGCCGTACTCCAGCTGCCCGCGCAGCTGCGCGCCGACCGGCACGTCCAGGGACCGGTCGATGGTGAAAGGCCGGCTGAAGGCGGAGGTCACCGGGGCGGGTGAGGTCACGGCGTGCCCGTCCCCACGCCATCCGGCCGGACATCGTAGAGGTGACACGCGACCTGCGCGCCGCCCGGCTGGGACAGCAGGGCCGGACGTTCCTCCGCGCAGCGCCCGAAGGCCTGCGGGCAGCGCGTCCGGAAGGCGCAGCCGCTCGGGACGTTCAGCGGACTGGGCAGTTCCCCACTCAGGGCCGGCGCGGCGGTGCGGCTGCCCGGTTCCAGCGTGGGAGCGGCGGCCAGCAGCGCCTGCGTGTACGGGTGCAGGGGGGTCTGGAACATGGCCTGCGTATCGGCCACCTCGACCACCCGGCCCAGGTACATCACGGCCACGCGGTGCGAGAGGTGCCGCACCAGCCGCAGGTCGTGGGCGACGAACAGGACGGTCAGCTGCAATCGCTCCTGCAGTTCCAGCAGCAGGTTCACGACCTGCGCCTGCACCGACACGTCCAGCGCGGAGACCAGTTCGTCCGCGATCAGCACCTCCGGTTCCAGCGCCAGCGCCCGCGCGATCCCGATGCGCTGGCGCTGACCGCCGCTGAACTCATGCGGCAGCCGCCCGGCCGCTTCCGGCGGCAGGCCCACGAGGGCCAGCAGCTCTGCGATGCGCGGTTCCACCTGATCCGCCGGGCGCATGTGGTGCACGGTCAGCACCTCGCTCAGCACCTGAGCGACCGTCATGCGCGGGTTCAGGCTGGAGTACGGATCTTGGAAGATCATCTGCACCTTGCGGTTGTACGCGCGCAGCTCCGCTCCGTGCAGGGCCGTGACCTCCTGCGAACCGTACTGGACGCTGCCGGAGTCGGCGTCGTACAGGCGCACCAGCGTGCGGGCCAGGGTGGACTTCCCGCAGCCGCTCTCGCCGACGATGCCCAGCGTTTCGCCCCGGCGCACCTCCAGGTTCACGTCGGTCAGGGCCTGCACGACCCGGCGCGGCTGCCCCTGCCAGCGGGAGAGCAGGGACTGCGGCGCGGCGAAGGTCTTCGTGAGGCCGCGGATCATCAGCACCGGGCGCGCTGTGGTGGCGGCGGCGGTCGTCTCGGTGTGCAGGGCCGTCATGCGTCCACCTCCAGACGTTCATGCGGGGAGGGCAGCTCGGCGGCATGGACGCACGCGCTCGCCCGTTCCGGGGCAATCCCGATCAGCGGCGGTTCCGCGCCCCGGCACGCGTCGGTCACGAACGCGCAGCGTGGGGCGAACGCACAGCCGTCGGGCAGGTGACGCAGGTCTGGCGGGCCGCCGGGAATAGGAACCAGTGGCACGCGCTGCGCGCCGGCCCCCGGCAGGCTGCGCAGCAGGCCCAGCGTGTAAGCGTGCCGGGGCTGGGCGAACAGCGCCTGCACGGGCGCGGTCTCCATCAGGCGGCCACCGTACATCACGGCCACGCGGTCACACGTCTGCGCGACCACGCCCAAGTCGTGCGTGACCAGGATGATGCCCATGTGCAGTTCCTCGCGCAGCCGCAGCAGCAGCCGCAGGATCTGATCCTGGATGGTCACGTCCAGCGCCGTGGTGGGCTCGTCGGCCAGCAGCAGCTTCGGCTCAGACGCGAGCGCGATGGCGATCATGGCGCGCTGGCGCATGCCGCCGGAGAACTGGTGGGGGTAGTCGGCGAGCCGCGCGCGCGGGCTGGGAATGCCAGTCAGGTCGAGGAGTTCCGCGGCGCGCTCCTGCGCCGCCCGGCCCCGCAGGCCGCGGTGCGCGCTGAGGTTCTCCACGATCTGTTCACCCACGGTCAGCACCGGGTTCAGGGCGCTCATGGGTTCCTGGAAGATCATGCTGATCTGCGCGCCGCGCACCTGCCGCAGCCGCGCCTCGCTCGCGCTCAGCAGGTTCTCGCCGCCGTACATCACCTCGCCGGTCATGGCGATGGGCGGCCGGTGCAGGCCGGTCAGGGCGCGCAGCGTGACGCTCTTGCCGCTGCCCGACTCGCCGACCAGCCCCAGCACCTCGCCGGGATTCACGTCGAAGGACACGCCCCGCACGGCGTGCAGCGTGCCGCCCGGAGTGGGAATGCGGACGTTCAGGTCGCGCACCGAGAGCAGGGGAGACGGTGTGGATGCCAGGTGGCCGCTCATGAGCGGGGCCTCAGCGCGTCGGCCAGTCCGTCGCCGATCAGCGAGAAGGTCACGCCGGCCAGCGTCAGGGCCAATCCAGGGAAGGTGCTGATCCACCACGCGGTCGCCATGAAGTTCTTGCCGTCTGAGACCATCACGCCCCACTCCGGGGTGGGCGGCTGCGCGCCCAGCCCCAGGTAGCCCAGCGACGCACCGAGCAGGATGCCGAGGCTCATGTCGGTCATCAGGTACACGATGGCCGGCGTGACCGCGTTGGGCAGCAGGTGCCGCAGCAGGATGCGCGCCGGTGAGTACCCGAGCACCCGTCCAGCCTGCGCGTACTCGGCCTTCTTCTCGCTGATCACCTGGCCGCGCGTCAGGCGCCAGTACGACACCCACCCGACCGCGCTGACCGCGATGTACATGTTGGTCAGGCCTGGCCCCAGCACCGCCACGATGGCGATAACCAGCACCAGGAACGGGAAGACCACGACCAGATCCGCGATCCGCCCGACCAGCGCGTCGGCCCAGCGGCCCAGGTACCCGGTCAGCGCGCCCAGCAGCGTGCCGAAGATGAACGGGAAGAGGGTCGTGAACAGCGCGATCTGCAGGTCGATGCGGGTGCCGTGGATCACGCGGCTCAGCACGTCCCGACCGAAATTGTCCGTGCCGAAGAGGTGCCGCGCGCTGGGGCCCTGGAGGATGGCCTTGTAGTCGAAGTCGGTGGGGCTGTAGGGCGAGAGCGCTTTGGGGAACAGCGCCAGGGCCAGCAGCACGAGCAGCAGGGCCAGCCCGACCAGCAGGGTGGGTTTCGGCCACCGCCGGGTGCGGCTGGGCGTGGCGGTCGGCGCAGCAATGGTCGTCATGTCAGCTCCGCGCGCGGATCGAGGCGGGCGTGAACCAGGTCGGTCACCAGGAACACCAGCGACACCAGCACCGCGAAGGTCAGCGTCAGGCCCTGGATGACCGGATAGTCCCGGCCGAAGATGGCGTCCACCATCAGGCGGCCCACGCCGGGAATGGCGAACACCGTCTCGGTGATGACCGCTCCACCGATCAGCGCGCCGATGTTCAGGCCGAGCAGCGTGACGGTGGAGATCAGGGCGTTGCGCAGCACGTGCCGGGACAGGATCACGCGGGCGCTCATGCCCTTGGCGCGCGCGAACTCCACGTACTCGGCCGTGAGCACCTCGATCACGGCGCTTCTGAGGGTGCGTACCAGCACCGCCGCGAGGTTCAGGCCCAGCGTCAGGGCGGGGAGGAACAGGTGGTACAGGTGGTCGCCGAAGGTCTCGCCGTAGCCGCCGATGGGAAACCAGCCCAGGCGTGCGCCCAGCAGCGTCAGCAGTTGCAGCGCCACATAGAACACCGGCAGCGACAGGCCCACCTGGAACACCGCGCGGATCACGGCGTCCACCCAGGTGTTGCGGCGCACGGCCGCCAGCACCGCCAGCGGCACCGCCATCAGCACGCCCAGCAGGGCGGCGTACACCGTCAGGAACAGCGTGATCGGCAACCGGTCGGCGATCAGTCTCAGCACCGGCACCTTCAGGTTGATGCTCTCGCCCAGGTTGCCGTGCAACACCTGGTTCACGAACAGGCCAAACTGCACGATCAGGGGTTTGTCCAGGCCCAGTTCCCGGTTGGCGCGGGCGACGATGTCCGGCGTGGCCCGGTCGCCCAGCAGGGTGCTGACCGGATCACCGGGAATCAGGTGCACCAGCAGGAACACCAGCACCATCACGGCCAGGAAGAGCGGAATGATCTGGAGCAGCCGCCGGATCACATAACTGGAGTGCATGACACCTCCTTGCAGGTCATGGAATAGAGCGCGCGCCACGCCTTGACTCAGGGGCAACGTGGCGCGCGGGACGGGGGAAGCGTCGGCTGTTACTTCTCGATCGAGGTGCGTTCGAAGATGTTGTTGCCGAGCGGAATCTGGTTGAAGCCCTTGACGCTCTTGAGGAGGGCCACCGCATACGGGGTCTCGAACAGGTAGATGGTGGGCGAGGCGGCGGTGTACAGCGTCTGGATCTGCTTGTACAGCGCGGCGCGCTTGGTCTTGTCGGTTTCCTGCTGGCTCTGCACGAACAGCTTCTCGATGGTGGGATCGCTGAAGCCGGTGTGGGCGGCCTCGGTCTCACCCTTCACCGCGTAGTAGCCGGTGATCTCGCTCGGATCGGCGATGTCGTCGGTCCACGCGCCGGTGCGCATCTGGAAGTCGTTGGCGCGGTAGCGCGCGGTCTTGGTGGCGGCGTCGAGCTGCTCGATCTTGAGCCGCACGCCGACCGCGCCCCACATCTGCTGGAGGGCCGTCAGGAGCGCCTGGTCATCGGCGCTGCCCGAGGTCGCCATGCTGGTCACGTCGATGCCATTCGCGAAGCCGGCGGCCTTCAGCAGCGCCTTGGCCTTCTCGGGGTCATACGTGAAGCCCTTCTGGGACGCGTCGAACAGCGGCGTGCCGGACGACATGAACGACTTCATGGGCTTGCCGGTGCCGAAGGTCACCAGCTGGATCAGAGCGTTGCGATCCACGGCGTAGTTCAGCGCCTGCCGCACCCGCACGTCCGACAGGGGATTGTCGCTGCCGTCCTTGAGCTTGGGGCGATTGTTCATGATGATGTCGTTCACCTTGGTGGACGGGAACAGCACCATGTTGATCTTGGGGTCGGCCTTGAGTTCGGCCACGCGGCTGAGCGGGATGAACTCGGCGCCCTGGATCTCGCCCGCCTGGAGCTTGAGGATGCGGGTGCTGTCGTCCGGGATGATCTCGAAGCGCAGCGTATCCAGGTACGGCAGCGGCTTCTTGTCGTCGCCCAGCTTCCAGTAGTACGGGTTGCGCTTGAGCACCATGTACGAGCCGCGCTTCCACTCGCTCAGCACGAAGGGACCGGAGCCGATGGGCTTCTCGGCGAAGGCCTTGGCCTTGGCGGCGTCATTCGCGCCGGGCGCGGCGGCGAACAGCTTCTGGGGCATGATGCCCGTGTTGAAGGTCGCCAGCGCCGACGGCAGCGAGGGATCCGGGCGCTTGAGGCTCAGCGTGACGGTGTTGCCGCTCGCGGCGACGGAGTCGATGGAGCTGATCAGGCCGTTCCACGCGCCGTTGTCGGGGTTGCGGGCGCGGTCGAGGCTCCACTTCACGTCGGCCGCCGTGATCGGGCTGCCGTCCGCGAACTTGATGCCGCTGCGCAGCGTCAGGGTCATGGTCTTGCCGTCGGCCGAGACCGCGTAGCGGCTGGCCAGGCCCGGCTGCACGCGCTTGCCGTCGGCGGTGGGCTGGAGCAGCGTGTCGTAGAGGTTCGTCAGTATCCAGATGTCGAGGTTCGCGTCGTTCAGGACGGGGTCGAGGAACAGCGAGTCGGCGTAGCGGCCGAAGACCAGGGTGCCGCCGCGGGTGGCGGCGAGCGAGTGGGACACGGTGAGCGCGGCGGCGATGGCGAGCGTGGCACGTGACAGTCGGTTCATACCCCTACCTCCAGAACGCCTGCGTGAGCAGAACGTTCATAACACCTGACGGATTGTTATGGGGAACCATAACACTCGCCCCGCGATCTGGCAAGGCCAACGCAGCGCCGCTGGTGGATCCCGCAAATGCTGGCCAGCAGGGGCCTCCTGCGGCTCTAAGCTCACGAAGCAGACTCCACGGCCAGCCGCAACCGGAGTGGGGCCATGCGAAACCGCCCGGCCCTGTCCGGGAGGCCGGGCAGAACACCTCGGTTCGTTAGAGGTCGCCCAGCCGGACGACCCGCTCCTCGTGCCGAGACCTCTCGGCGGCGAAGACCATCAGGTGGCTTTCCAGCGTTTCCTGCGGACCGCTGAGGATCAGCGAGGGATCGCCTCGCCGCACCGCCGCGACGAACGCGGCCATGAGGCCGTCGTCCCCGCCACCGTGCCCGGAACGGATGCTGCCATCGGACGTCACGGCGGTGTCAATCTCCGTGATCTCACCACTCAGGAAGTCGAACACGCGGATGACCTGACTGTCGCCGTACACCTCGCCGCGCGTGCCGAAGATGCGCGTTTCACGCCCGCGCGCCCGCGTGAAGGCCGTCATGGTGAACGACGCCGTCACGCCGCCCCGGAACCCGAAGTTCACCACCTGATGATCCACCACGTCGTTGTCGCAGGCATACACGCACCGTCCGTACGGGCCGTGGGCCAGGGCGTCCAGCACACCCTCCCGCGTGAAGTCGGTCGTGACGACATTCAGCGGCCAGCCCGTCTCTCCAGCCTCCAGATGGCCCAGGTAAAAGCGGGTCGCCGAGTACGGGCAGGCCTGCTCGACCCCCGGCGGGCACGTCACGCAGCGGTCGGCGGCGCCGGGCGGCTGGTGCTCGCGCCGGAAGTGCTTCAGGCTCCCGACCGACGACACGCGCTCGCACGGCAGACCCACCACGTAGCGCAGCCAGTCGAGGTCGTGGCAGGACTTGGCGAGCAGCATGGGACTGCTCTGCGCTTCCTTGCGCCAGTGGCCGCGCACGAAGGAGTGCGCCTGGTGCCAGTACCCGACCGGTTCGAGGTGCTCCACCGACACGATCTCCCCGATGGTGCCGGCCTCCAGCACGGCCTTGAGCGCGCGGGTGTACGCGGTGTAGCGCAGCACGTGGCACACGCCCAGCAGGACGTCATGCTCCTGCGCGGCGGCCACGATGCGGCGGCAGCCGTCCTCGTCGGGGGCCATGGGTTTTTCCAGCAGCAGGTGGTAGCCCCGCAGGGCCGCTGCCTCGACGGGCGCGACATGGTCGGCATCCTGGGTGGCGATCACGGCCACGTCCGCGAACCTGGGGAGGGCCAGGGCGTCCCGCCAGTCGGTGAACACCACCCCTGGTGGCAGGCCGTACGCCTGCGCGAAGGCCGCGCGCCGCACCACGTCGGGTTCGGCCACACCCACCACCACGCACTCGTCCGGGTGTCGCCGCGCGTAGTCGGCGTATGTACCACCCCGGCTGCCCGCCCCGAGGATCAGGAGCCGGACAGGACGCTCCGGGTTCAAGCGCCCACGTCCTGCGGCGCGGCGTCCTGCAGGAACGCGGGCAGGTCGGCCCGCTCGGCCGCCACGAGCTCACGGAACACCGCGCGGATCTCGTCCAGCGAGCAGCGCGCGGCCGTCAACGGGTCGAGCAGGGGCGCCTGCACGGCCAGTTCCGGGTCACGGTGACGCACCGCATCGGCCAGCAGCGCCTTGTCGATGTCCTGGCGGGTCTCGTCCCAGGGGCCGTAGGTGATGGTGGTCGACGCGTGTGCCGCGCAGGACAGCAGCAGGAAGGTCAGGAGTGCAGCGGGTCGTTGCATGGTGGTCTCCTCGCAGTGGACGGGTCAGGCCAGGAGGGTCACGTGGGTGCTGGGCAGCAGCGAGCGGGCCACGGCCGCGTCGAAGCGCAGCGGGCCTCCCAGGTGGGCGTTCGCGCTGCCCGCTGCCACGGCCAGCCGCAGGGAGTCGGGGATGGACTGGCCCGCCTGCCGGGCGTACAGAAAAGCACCGAGCAGCGCGTCGCCGCTCCCCACCGGGTTGCGCACCTCGACCTGCGGGGCCTTGACTTCGCAGACCTCCTCACCGATGTACGCGGCCCCCTCGGCCCCGCGCGTGAGGAGCACGGGCACGCCGCGGCGGGCGTACAGGTCGCGGGCCGACGCGAGCGTGCCCTGCCCGGTGAGCGCCTCCAGCTCGTGCTCGTTCGGCTTGATCAGGTGCGCGCCCGCCTCCAGCGCGGCGTGCAGGCCGGGGCCGCTGGAATCCACCACGGCGCCGGGCAGCGCGCGCAGCATGTCCCGGAAGGCGTCCGGGGGCGTGCCGGGCGCGAGGCTGCCGCACACGGCCACCTGACCGTCCGGCAGCCGGGCCAGCAGGCGGGCGACGGCGTCCGGCTGATAGGCCGGGCCCATCTCGTTGATCTCGGTGGGATGCGTGCCGCCCGCCTCCAGCAGGATGTGGCACTCGCGGGTTTCGCCCACGACGTCCTCCAGCACACCATCCAGGCCCTCGTCAGCCAGCAGCGCGCGGAAGCGTGCGCCGCCGAAGCCGCCCACCACCCCGGCCACGCAGGTTTCGCCCCCGAAGGCCCGCACGATCCGCGCGAGGTTGGGGCCCTTGCCACCTGCTGCCACGTGAACCTCTGGCACGCGGTGCAACCGGCCAGGAACGAGTGGCCGGTCGAGCCACAGCGTCCGGTCGAGGCTGAGGTTCGGGGTCAGGGCCACGATCAAGCGCGCCCCGCTCCGCCCAGCAGGGCGATGTATGCCTCCGCGCGGGCCTGCATGGCCCGGCGCCCGGCCCCCAGGTACGCTCGGGGGTCGGTGTCGCCCCCCCCCAGGGCCGTCCGCACGGCCCCCGTGAAGGCCAGCGTGAGGTCCGTGGCGAGGTTCACCTTGGCAATCCCCTGCCGGGCCGCCTGCGCCAGCTGCGCCTCGGGCACCGAACTCGCGCCGTGGAGCACCAGCGGCAGGGGCGTGGCCTGCGCGAGGGCGTCCAGCCGGGCGAAGTCCAGCTGGGCGTCTTTCTGCTCGTGCTTGTGGGCGCTGCCGAGATCCACGGCCAGCAGGTCGCAGTGCGACTCCTGCGCGAAGTGCCCCAGCCGCGCCGGACAGTGCCGCTCCCCACGCCGCTCGCCTTTCTCGACCACCTCGTACTCGGCCTCCAGGTACCCGCCGCCGGCGTGGGCCAGGGCGGCCAGTGGGCGCAGCAGCGCCGGGTCGTCGCCCTCCAGCATCACGCCCTCGAAGCCCGAGCGCAGGGCCTGCACGGCGATCTCGGGCGTCTCGGCATGGTCGAAATGCAGGATCACTGGCACGCCCGCGTCGGCCTTCAGGCTCAGGCCCAGCGCGGCCAGAGGTGCCAGGCCCCCGTGCCGCGCCGCGTTCTGCGAGAACTGCAGGATGACCGGCGCCCGCTGCGCCTCGGCGGCCTGCACGACGGCCTGGGCCGTATCCAGGTTCACGGCGTTGAAGGCCGCGATGGCGTACCCGTCGGCCCGCGCGGCGCGCAGCACCTCCAGACCGCTGCGGCGGGCCTGCCGCAAGGCCACGCTCACGCGAGCGTCACCACCTTGGTCAGCCAGCGCGGAGCGGTCGTATCCAGCCCCTTGGCCTGCGCCACGCATTCGCCCAGCACCTGAAGCGCTGGAAGCACCGTGACCGCGCGGTTCATGGCGGTGCCCTGCACGTCCAGCGTCAGATCGGCGCCGACGCCAAAGCCGATCACGCGCGCGCCCTTGGCGCGCAGTTCGTCCACCAGCCGCGCGTCCTCGGTGGCGCTGTCCGGGTGCGCGAGCATCACGACCACCGTGCGCTCGTCCACCAGGCTGACCGGGCCGTGGCGGTACTCCATCGGGTGGTACGCCTGCGTGTAGGTCAGGCTCATTTCCTGCAGTTTCAGCGCACCCTCCTGGGCGACGCCGTACAGTTCGCCTGCGCCGAGGAACACGAAGTGCGACCGGCCCGCGATCACGTCCCCGCAGGTCGAGTGCATCTGCCGGAGCAGGGCCTCGGCCGCGCTGATCTCCGGGTCGCCGTAGGGTAGTCCGGCCAGTCTCAGGCCGGTGAGCATCATCAGGCTGGCCGAGGACGTCATCACGATGCCCTCCTCCGGATGCGTCTGCGTGTACAGCACAGTGTCCGCGTGGCGGGTCAGGGCGCTGCCCGCCTCGCAGGTCAGGGCCGTGACGTGCAGGCCCAGTTCCTGGCTGCGGCGTGCGGCCTCGACGGTCTCGGTGGACTCGCCGCTGCGCGAGAACGCGATCACGCGTGGGTGCGTGCCCGCCGGAAGATAGGCGTCCGGGCGGCCAAGCCACTCGCTGCCCGGCACGGCCAGCGCGTGAACGCCCGCCACGTTCAGCGCGGCGGCCACGCTCTGGGCCAGGTAATACGAGGTACCACAGCCCAGCAGGACATGGGGCTCTCCACTGTGCAGGGCTCCAGGCACGGCGGCCTGGTGCCAGTAGTGGAATTGTTCGGTGATGCTGCGGAGGGTCGGGTTCATGAGGGCTCCTGGAGCTGGGGGGCGGTGACGGAGTGCAGAGGAGTGCCGGGCACCGGAAGGGGTCGGGACGTCGGTTCCAGGGCGGTGGCCAGCACCGACAGCGTGTGGGCTGGATCGTGCCCAGCCAGCACGGCCGCGCGGTACAGCGGTCCCCCGAGCGGCGGGAGCACCGGGGAACGGGGCGTGTTCCGAGTTGCCTGGCCAGCGCGTCCAGTAGGGTGCGGCTGCCCAGCACACTCCCGGCGTGGCTCCAGGGCAGTTCCGGCATACCCAGGTGCGCCCGGACGGCGTGGACGTGCTTCGCGAGTTCGTCGGCCGCGCCGTCCAGCACGCTGAGGGCGGTGGGCTGGCCGTTCGCCGCCATGACGTCCACGCGGCGCGCCAGGGCCGCCACGCCGGAACGGACGTGCGGCAGGGCGGCGTACCAGTCGAGCAGCCGTGCCTGCGTGACCTCACCGTTTAAGAGCGGGGCCAGCAATCCGTGTGAGAAAGCCGTGTCCGGGTGGCGGCCGTCCAGGCCCTGGGTGGCCAGGCCGAGTGCGGTGCGGCCAATCCAGTACGCGCTGCCCTCGTCCCCGAAGCCGTCGCCCCAGCCGCCCGCCCGGACATGTCGTGTCCCGTCGCTGGCCCAGGCCATCGAGCCGGTGCCCGCGAGCAGCAGGGCACCGACGCCGCCCGGAAACGCGCCGTGGAAGGCAGCCTGTACGTCATTCATCAGGGTGTGGGGCACGGGAATCAGGGCGCGGCAGACCTCGTCCTGTTGCGCCGTCACGGTGGGCGATTCGCCGTAGCCGGGCAGGCCCAGCGTGGCGGCCGCCAGCGGCCCCGGCGCGGGGTGCGCCGCCAGGAAGGCGGCCAGTCCGTCGGCCCACCCGGGCCGGTCGAAGGGATTGATCCCCGGCGCGTAGTACGGCCCGGACACCTGACCGCCCGGCCCCAGGTACGCCAGCGCAGTCTTGCTGCCGCCGCCGTCCAGGCCCAGCACCCAGGTGTCCGTCATGGTCACTTGCTCTGCTTGAGGAGGTCGGCCATGCCGGCAGACGCCTGCGAGATCGCGTCGGGCAGCTTGGCATTGCCGGTCCACGCGAGGTTCAACTTCTGGTTCAGCACCGTCAGGACTTCCGGCAGGCTCTTGAGCGAGCGCAGATCCGCGTTGATGACCACCGAGTTCGGCAACTGCGCGAACACCGTCTGCGCGTTCCGGCCGGGCAGCGCCGCGAGGTATTGGCTCTTGTACTGTTCGGCCAGCGTGGGCAGCAGGCCGCGCTGGGCCAACATCCGCTGCGCCTGCGTGGAGGTGTTCATCCAGGTGACGAACTTCTGCGCGGCCGCCTGGTTCTTGCTGGCCTTGGGAATCACCAGCGCGTGCGCGCTCACCACCGGCCGGGGCTGCTTGCCGTCCACGCTGGGGAAGGGCGCGAAGGCCCAGTCCAGATCCTTGTTCTGATCCCAGGTGGACACCATCCAGCTGCCCTGCACCAGGATGCCCATCTGCCCCGCCAGGAACATCTGGTACCCCTGCTGTGTGGCGGCCTGCGGGCCAGGCGCGACCTTGTCCTTGTAGATCAGATCCAGCAGCATCTGCGAGGTCTTCTGGAAGGTCGCGTCGAGGTTCGGGGCGTAGGTGTCGCCGGTCTTCTTGATCAGGCCCTGGCCGCCCGCGCCGTAGTAGAAGCTCATGCCGTACTCCAGGTCGGACTGCAGGTCGGCGCCGTTGATGCCGTAGATCTGCTTGCCGTCTTTCATGAACGTCAGTTTCTTCGCGGCGTCGAGCATCTGCGCGTACGTCCACGAGGTCGTGGGCACCGGGACACCCCGCTCCTTGAACAGCGCGCGGTTGATGTACACCGTGACCGGCTGGGGCCCGAGCGGCACGCCGTAGAGCTGCCCGCCCACGCGGTACGGATTCGCGCGCACCGTGGGCAGCGTAGAGGATGTCTTGGCGTCTAACGTGATGGGCGCCAGCGCCCCCTGCGACTGGTAGAAGGGGAAGTTGTCGAGGTTCATCCACATCACGTCGAAGCCGGAACCCCCGGCGGTCATGGCGGCGGCCTTTTGCCAGTACACGCCCCACGGCACCAGGTTGTACTTCACGACCACGTCCGACTGGGACTTGTTGTACGCGGCGATCAGGGCCTCGTCGGCGGTCTGGCGGGTGCCGTCCCACGTGGCGTAGTCGATGGTAGTGGCGGCGGTGGCGGTCGAGACGGCGGTGGCGGACAGGGCGGCGAGCAGGAGCAGGGTCTTGGTCATGGCATGGCCTCCAGGGGGGGGGAGAGGGCGGATGAACACGCGGATCAGCCTTTGAGGCCGCTGGTGATGGCGGCGTCCGTGAGGTAGCGCTGAACGAAGAGGTACGCGATGACGGTCGGCAGGGTGGACAGGGTGGCCCCAGCCATCAGCACCGGGATATTCACGGAGTACTGGTTTTGCAGGCTCAGCAGGCCCACCGGCAGCAGCATCTTCTCGCTGCTCTGCAGGACGATCAGCGGCCAGATGAAGGACTGCCAGTTGCCCAGGAACGAGAACAGCCACGCGGCGGCAATCGCGCCCTTTGCGGCGGGCAGCGCCACGTGTCGCAGGGCCGTGAACCACGAGCCGCCGTCGATCAGCACACTTTCCTCCAGCGACCTCGGCAGCGAGCGGAAGAACTGGAACAGCAGGAAGACGGTGAACCCGCTGGCGATCGAGGGCACGATCAGCGCGGTGAATGAGTCGTACCAGCCGAGCGCACGGATCAGCAGGAACACTGGGATGATCGTCACCTGCCACGGGATCATCAGCGAGAGCAGGTGGGAACCGAACCACAGCCCCCGCCCCGGAAAACGCAGCCGCGCGAAGGCGTAGGCGGCGGGCGCGGCCGAGACGATGTTCAGCGTGGCGATCACGACGCTCGTCCAGAAGGAATTGAAGAACATCCGCGCGAAGGGCAGCGTGTGGAACAGCTGCGTGAAATTGGCGACGCTCCACTTCGCGGGAAGCCACACGGGCGGCCAGGTGTACGCCTCGGCGGGCGTCTTGAAGGACGTCAGGATCATCCACGCGAAGGGCAGCAGGATCGCCAGCGCGCCCAGCGTCAGGAAGGCGACCAGGGCTGCCTGCGACCCCTGCGTGCGGGCGCGGATGGTCGCGTCGCGCCGGTCTGCCGCTCCTGCCGCGCTGCGTACCACTTCAGACCTGGTCATAGTTCACCCAGCGGTTCTGCGTGCGCCACTGCACGACCATCAGGGCGATCAGGATCACCGACAGCAGCCAGGCCAGCGCGGACGCGTAGCCCATCTTGAAGAACGTGAACGCCGTCTTGTAGATATACAGCGCGACCGTGGTGCTGCTGTCGCCCGGCCCGCCGTTCGACAGCACCAGCACCGCCTCGAACACCTGCAAGGCCCCGATCAGGCTCAGCACCAGCACCAGGAATACCGTGGGGCTGACCATCGGCAGCGTGATGAACCGGAAGGCCTCCCAGGGACGTGCGCCGTCGAGCTGCGCGGCCTCGTAGAGGTCTTTGGGCACGCTGGCCAGGGAGGCCAGGAACAGGATGATGCCCTGCCCGGAACCCTGCCACACGCTGAACACCGCCACCGCTGGCAGCACCCACTGGGGCGACCCCAACCAGTTCGGTCCATGCACACCCAGCCACCCCAGGATCAGGTTCACCACGCCCTGCGGCGCGAGCAGCACCTGCCACAGCAGCGCCACGGCCACGCCGATCGTGACCATCGGCAGGTAGTACACCGTGCGGAACACCGCCCTCAGCCACCCGGCCCGCAGGTTGTTGATCCACACGGCCAGCGTCATCGAGATGGCCACGCCAGTCGGTACGGCCAGCAGCACGTAAATCAGGGTGTGCGACAGGGCGGATGTGGCCCGCGAATCCTGCAGCGCGGTGGCGTAGTTCTGCAGGCCGACAAAGTTCGGTCGGCTCAGGCCGCCCCAGTCCGTCAGCGAGATCCCCAGCGACGCCACGATCGGCAGCACCGCGAACACCACGATCCCCAGCGTGCTCGGCAGGATCAGCAGCAGCGCCAGCAGCGTTTCCTGGCGGCGCATCGGCGAGACGCGGGCCCATTTCAGCGCAGGGGTCAGGATGGGGGGAGAAGCTTGCATGTCACCTCCTTCGGACTCAGGTGGAAGCCGGGGTCGCGCGTTACGGGTTGACCTCGAGGAGCTCGTCGAGGTTGATGGTGGAGACGAAGGGAATGAAGTGGTACGACCGGGCGCGCTGGTAATCGCGGGTGATCACGTCCGGCTGGGTGGTCTGCGCGTAGTCGAGGGCCAGCACGACCAGTCCGCGCTTGCTGAGCTTGTCCACGAAGCTGGGATCCCCGTCCACATTGCCGTAGGTTTTCTTGCCGAAGTCGTAGGCGCTGGAGAAATTCTCGAACATCACGGCGTCGATGCTGGGCGCGGTGGCGTTCAGCAGGGCGAAGCCCCGGTTCTGCACCAGCACGGCGTCCGGGTACGTGGCGCGCAGATTCTCCACGATCTTCACCAGGCCCGGTCCGCTCTGCGGGTACAGGTCGGCCGTGTCGAGCGTGTCGAGGAACACCCCGTCGAAGCCGCGTTTCATCAGTGCGGCGGCCTGTTCGGCGACGATCGCCTGCCATCCGGGCTGCGCCGCGTCGATGAACTTCGAGCCCCAGTTCTTGTTCTCGCCAAGGATCCACTCGGGCTTCACGCGGCTGGCGTAGGGACTGTTCTTGTCGAGTTCGCCAATGGTCAGGTACGAGACGACGCGCGTGCCGTTGTCGTGCAGCGCCCGGATCTGCGCGTCGGTCACGGTATACGGCTGCACGATCGCGAGGTCGTAGTTCTTCAGGTTCTCGACGTCGGCGGCCTTCTTGCCGTAGTACACGGAGTACGATCCGATGTCCGACACGCGGCTGGTCAGGGGCGCTCCGGCGGGCGACTTCCCGAGCGCCGTGCTGATCGTCTGCGCGAGCGGAGCGGCGTCGCCTGCCTGCTCGACGAAGGCCACGTAGCCGTAGTTGTTCGGCGAGTTGAAGTCCCCGCCGATCGGCCACAGGGGGAACTCGGCGGCCTTCTGGTGTTCGCGCCCGACTTTCAGCGCCCAGACGTCGCCGGCCTTCGCGCCAGGGAGGGTGGCGCTGTTCAGAGGAAAGGCGAGTTCCAGCACCCAGCGGCCCTCCTCGATGCGTCCGGCACTCTTGTACTCGGTGGTGGCGGTGTACGCCTTGAAGCGGGTGCCGGCGGGGTTGATGGCAAAGTGCAGATCGGCGGGCGCCTTGGCGTACGGATTCGTCCGCATGAACAGCTCCAGCACGTCGTCGTTCCACCACTCGCCCGCATCCTGCCCGAGCTTGGCGAGCACGGTGTCTTTGGGCTGATCGAACACGCCCAGCACGTACAGGTTCTGGTCATCCCAGGCCACCGAGTAATACCCGCTGTTCTTCACCGGCACGCTTGGCACCCCGTTACTCTGGATGACCCGGTACAGCGGGAGTCCGTCCCACTGCTTCAGGTCGCCGCCGATCGTGATGGTCTTGTGGACGGCCTGCGCGACGCTGGTGGCGGGCACGGAATCCGGGGAGGTCGTCTGGGCCGACGCCAGCGAGGCTGTCAGGACGCTGAGGGTGAACAGGGACACTTGACGCTTCATGAAATCCTCCCGAGTGGCACGATGGTCGCGGCCACGTTGAGCTCGGCGAGCCGCGTGCGCCACGCGG